>JAJPHJ010000053.1 GCA_021325335.1 Pseudomonadota bacterium
ACGATGACCACTTGGTGGGGAGCGACGGCCGGGGGCAGCACGAGGCCGTTGTCGTCGCCGTGCGTCATGACGACGCCACCGAGGATGCGCCACGAGACGCCCCACGACGTCGTCCAGACGAACTTGACCTGCTCGTCCGTGTCGGCGAATTTGATGTCGTACGCGCGCGCGAAGTTCTGCCCGAGCTCGTGCGAAGTGCCGGCCTGCAGCGCTTTGCCGTCGGGCATCATGGCCTCGATCGCGAACGTGGACTGTGCGCCTGCGAAGCGCTCGCTTTCGCTCTTGCGGCCGGCGATGACGGGCAGCGCCAAGATGTCTTGGGCGACCTCGCGGTAGATGCCGAGCATCTGCTGCACCTCCGCCGCCGCTTCTTCGCGCGTCGCGTGCGCGGTGTGGCCTTCTTGCCACAAGAACTCGAGCGTGCGCAAAAACGGGCGGGTCGCCTTCTCCCAACGCACCACGTTGGCCCATTGATTGATGAGCACGGGCAGATCGCGATGCGACTGGATCCACTTGGCGTACAGCGGACCGATGATCACCTCGGACGTCGGGCGGATGGCAAGCCGCTCGGTCAGCTTTTCTCCTCCGCCTTCGGTCACCCAGGCGACCTCGGGGGCGAAACCTTCAACGTGCTCCGCTTCTTTGCGCAGCAAACTCTCGGGGATCAGCAACGGGAAATAGGCGTTGGAGTGGCCGGTGGCCTTGAAACGGCGATCGAACTCGGCCGTGATGAGTTCCCAGATGGCAAAGCCGTACGGGCGCATGGCGATGCAGCCGCGCACCGGCGTGTAGTCGGCGAGCTGCGCCTGCAGACACACCTGCGTGTACCACTCGGACAGATCGTCGGTTTTGCGCGGTATGCGCGTGACCTCTTTTTTCTCCATGCTTGTCGCCTTCGTTTGGCTGTTGCCTTGCCGCGATGCAAAACCCTGGAGCCGTCGCTGCCCTAGGGCGAGACGGTCAGCGTTGTGCAGCTCGTTGGAAAAGGAGCACGCTCGCGCTCTCCGCCGGAAGCCAACGCACGAATTCCCACATGCCGGCCGGGCGGCGTTCGCGACGCAATCCGTTTGCGAGCCGCAGGTCGGGATCGACCGGTGCGGCTTGGAATAGCACGAGCCACACGCGTGCGAACGGGCGCGCAAGACGCGCCGCCTGATCGACGTCGGAGCGATGGAACGTCAATAGCAGCGGGTGATGGTCGAGCCACGGCCCGCGCTCGAGCGGAAAGAAGCTCGATCCCTGTTCCATGATCACGACATCGCCGCCGCGCAAGCCGGATTGGAGCACGGTACCGATGGCCGGCCAGTCGGCCGTGTAGAGACGGCTGTCGAACGCGTACGCGAATCCGGTGAATCCGAGCAGCATACCCATGGCGAGCCCGGCCGCGCGCCCGGCATTCGGGTGCCACGCGCTCAGGCGAGCGAGCGCGAGCGCGGTCAGACAGCACAGCGCATATGCGAACAAAAGATAATAGCGGTCGGTGTAGAGCAGCTTGTGCGCGATGATGCTGTACGCGAAGGTGAGCACGCCTGTGACCCCGAGCCAGAGCGCGAGCGACCGGCCATTGCCGCCGATGCCGAACCATAGAGCGAAGGCGACCCACAGCCATGCCAGGATGCCGGCCGCTATTGCGATGACACCGGCTCCGGTCGTCTGCGGCGCTATCGTCGCCTGGCCGAACAGCTCGAGGATCGTGGCCGCGAGGTGCTGGGCATAGAACGGGAACGCGAGTCCGCCCCGCGGGAGCTGGTCCAAAAACGTCGGTAGCTGGGGCGACCAGACCAGCACGGCAGCCGCCGCCCCGAGTGAGGCTTTGAGCAGGTGTTCCCGTCGCAGCACGGCGGTGTAGAGCAACTGCGCGGCGATGACCAAAAACCCGAGGTAGAGCGTAGCGATGCAGGCCGCGCAGAGCACGGCCCAGACGCACCAGAGCAGGCGCCGGACCGAAGCGCGCAGATCGTCGCGTGTATAAAGGATAGAAAGCGATAGAAACGAGCCCAATGCGAAGGCGTCGAAGAGGCCGTACATCCGGATCATCGTGTCATAGAAGACGAGGCTTGGCAGCACCGCTGCGCCAGCTGCCGCGACGGCGGCGACGCCGTCACCGTGCCAGGCGCGGACGAGCAGGTAGAAAAGTGCGACCGCCAAGACCCCGACGGCGGCAGCCAGCAGGCGAAAGGCCCCGTCCGGCAGGTGCCAGGCCGCCAAGACGTGGGTGACGATCAAGAACAGCGGCGGATGGATGTCGAGGACGGCGACAGCCTTCAACCCTTGTGCGAGCGGGAGCGCAGCCAGATGTAACGAGTACGCCTCGTCCACTTGCAGCGGGCGCCGGAGCGCGTCGGCGAAACGAAGGATCGCGGCGACCGCGAGAACGGCCCAGAAAAGCGGGAGCGCGAAAGCCCTAGGTGTACTGGGGATAGCGCTCGGCAATGACCTTTTCGATCTCTTCGCGCAACCCGTCGAGCAGTTTGGCTTCCGGGAGCGAGCGCACCATCACGCCATCGCGATAGATGAGTCCCATGCCTTTGCCGCCCGCGATGCCGACGTCAGCCATGGACGCTTCGCCCGGCCCGTTGACGGCGCATCCCATGACCGCCACTTTCACGGGCGCGCGATATTGCGAGGTGATCTCCTCGACCTTCTCCGCGAGCTTCACGATATCTATCTGCACGCGCCCGCACGACGGGCAGGATGTGATCTCAACACCCCGCTCGCGCAGACCGAGCGACTTGAGCAGCTCCCAGCAGACCGGCACCTCTTCGATCGGATCCGCGGTCAGCGAGACGCGAATCGTGTCTCCGATGCCCTCTGCCAGCAAGATGCCGAGACCGACCGAGCTCTTCACCGTGCCGCTGCGCAGCGTCCCCGCTTCCGTGATGCCCAAGTGGAACGGATAGTCGACTTTCGAGGCCATCAAGCGGTACGCGGCCACCGTCGTGCGCACGTCATGCGCTTTCAGCGAGACGACGATGTCGTGGAACTCAAGCTCCTCAAGGATGCGGATGTGCCGCAGCCCCGACTCGACCATGCCGGCGGGCGTGTGCCCGAAGCGCTGCACGATATCGGGCGCAAGCGAGCCGTTATTGACACCGATGCGGATCGGCATGCCGCGCGCCTTCGCGGCCGAGACGACTTCTTTGACCTTGCGCTCGTCGCGGATATTACCCGGATTGAGCCGCAATTTGTCCCATCCTGCTTCGATGGCGGCAAGCGCGAAGCGATGATCGAAATGGATGTCCGCCACGAGCGGCACCGGCGAGCCGGCCTTGATCTTGTCGCAGGCGGCAGCCGCCTTCGCGTCCGGCACGGAGACGCGGGCGATCTCGCAGCCCGCCGCCGCGAGCGCGTGGATCTGCTCGAGCGTCGCCGCCCAATCGTCCGTGCGGGTCGTGGTCATCGATTGGACTGATATCGGAGCGTCGCCGCCGATCGTCACCGTGCCGACCTTCACCGGCCGCGACCGGCGGCGCGATGAAAGCGGAGGCGCCTGCGGCGTGCGCGGCGCGACACCCGACCACTCCGGTACGGGAGGTAAGGATTGCGCGCTCATAGGCCGCCCTTGCCTTGCACCCACTGCACGATGTCATTATAGGTGACAAACGCGACGAAGACCATGAGCAAGGCGAAGCCGGCAAGGTGGACGAGCCCTTCGCGCTCGGGGTTGATCGGCCGGCCGCGCAAGAATTCAACCGCCAAGAACGCAAGGCGGCCGCCGTCGAGCGCGGGGAAAGGCAGCAAATTGATGAGGCCGAGCATCACGGAGAGCTGGGCGCCGATGAGCGCGAGCGTGGCGAATCCTGCGGCCTCCGCTCCGATCACGAAGCGGGCGATGCCAACGGGCCCGTGGATCACCGAAGAGGCGCGGTGCGCGCGGATCGCGCCGACGATGCCGACGAAGTTGGTCGCGGCCACGGTGCCGAGCATGCTCACGCCGTAGCCGATCGCCGCGATCGGTGGCTCCCGTTCGATCAGATAATGCGGCGTGAAGCCGAACGCGCCTTTGGGCTCGCCGTTCACGACGACGAGTGGCTTGTCCGCGATCTGCAGCTGCACGTGACGCCCCTGACGCAGCACGTCTACCTGCACGGTCTTATTCGCATGGCCACGGATGTAGTCGAGCATTTCACCGCCGCTGCGGATCGGGACGCCGTCCAACGCCACGATTTGATCGCCCGCCCGCAGCCCGGCCGCTGCTGCCGGCGTCCCCGACGACACTGCGTCGACGACGGTCGTCGGCCCCGTCGGCACGCCTTGCGCCCACGCCAGGGCGCTGAAGATGAGCACGGCGAGGACGAGATTGAAGATCGGGCCGGCTGCGATGATGCCGAAGCGCGCGCCGACGCTCTTATGATTGAAGTTGCCCGGGTCGCTCGAGGCGCCCTCGCTATCCTCGCCGAGCATCTTGCAGTAGCCCCCGAGCGGCAAGGCGTTCAGGCGGTAGGTCGTGTCGCCGCGGCGGACCGCGGCGAGCGACGGACCAAAACCCACCGCGAAATCGGTCACGGTCACGCCTGCGAGCTTCGCGCAGATGAAGTGTCCGAACTCGTGGAAGATGATGAGCACGGACAAGAGGGCGATGTAGATCAAGACCTTACCCGCTCCTGCGAGCGCGACGCTGACCACGAAGGCGTAGGGGATCAAGGCTGCGATCATCATCTGGCGCGGTCCGCGGCGCTTCCTCGCTCTCTAGCGGTGCAGCGATGCGCGAATGGCGTCGCGCACCTGCTCGCGGCCGGTCCGGTCGGCCGACAGCACGTCTTCAAGGTCGTCGCCCGCGGGCAGGTGGTTTTCCAGCACGCTTTCGACGATCGGGTGGATTTGCGTAAACTTAATTTGCTTGCGTAGGAAGGCGCGTCCTGCCTCTTCGTTCGCGGCGGAAAGCACGGCCGGATACGTACCTCCCAATGCGAGCGCGCGGTAAGCAAGCCGCACGGAAGGAAAACGGACGTCGTCAACCGGTTCGAAAGTCAGCGTCGTCGCCGCACCGCCGAGCCCGATCGCGGCTCTCGTATCCGCCTCCGCCACCGCCGCAGGCAGCCGCTGCGGGTAAGCGAGCGCATAGCCGATGGGCAGGCGCATGTCCGGACTCGCGAGTTGCGCTTTCACGTTGCCGTCGCGAAAAATCACAAAGCCATGGACGACGCTTTGCCGGTGCACCACCACTTCGATGGATGCTGGGGGAAGTGAGAACAGCGAGCTCGCCTCGATCACCTCGAGGCCCTTGTTCATGAGTGACGCCGAGTCAAGCGTGTTCTTCGCGCCCATGCGCCACTTCGGATGCGCGAGCGCGTCTTCCGGCGTCGCCTTTTCCATCCGCTCCAGCGACCACTCCCAAAACGGACCGCCGGACGCCGTGAGAATCACGCTCTTCACGTCCTCCGGCTGCTCGCCGGCGAGGCACTGGAACAGCGCGCTGTGTTCGGAATCCACCGGCACGATGCGCGCTCCCGTGCTGCGCGCCAGGCGGCAAATGATGTGCCCCGCGGCCACCAGGAGCTCTTTGTTGGCAAGTGCGACATGGAGGCCGCGGCTCACGGATTCGAAGACCGCGCGCAGCGCGACCATGCCGTCCGTGGCGGCGACCACGATGTCCGCCTCTGCTTCGAGCGCACAGGCGACGAGGCCGTCTTCGCCATGTTCGATGCGCGGCAGCGGATGCGGCAGGCGTTGGCGCAACGCAGACGCGGTCTCGCTGCTTGCGACCGACAGCACCTGCGGTTGCCAGCTGCGGGCTTGTTGCGCCAAGAGCTCGATGTTCTCTCCCGCGGCCAACGCCGCCACGGAAAAGCGTTCGGGGTGCGCCGCGATGACTTCCAGAGTCTGCCGCCCGATCGAACCCGTCGATCCGAGGATCGCGACGCGTCGCATCCGTCCTCAGCGCACGCCGGCGAGGAACAGGATCGCGTAACCGACCACGCCCGCGAAGATATACGAGTCGAAACGGTCGAGCACGCCGCCGTGGCTCGCCAACAGATGACCGGAATCTTTGACCTGGGCGTTGCGCTTCAGCGCCGATTCGACGAGGTCGCCGAATTGCGCGGACACCGACACGCCGAGCGGAAGCGCGAGCGCGAGCCACAGCGGCCCGCCGACGCCGAGCAGCCAGTAGCTCGCGGCGCCCGCCACGCCGGCAGTGAAAAGCGCGGCGATCGTGCCTTCCCAGGTCTTGCCCGGCGACAGCCGGGGCGCAAGCGGCCGGTGGCCGAAGCGCAATCCCGCGATCATGCCCGCAGTATCAGTCAAGACGACGATGATGACGATCCACAGCACGAGGCGTTCGCCGTGCGGCAGCGCGCGCAGCACGATGAAATACGAGAGCAGTTTTCCCAAGTACAGCGAAGCGAGGACGGTCATCGCGACCCGTCCGTCGTAGCGCTCCAGACTTTCCGGCAGCGCGGCGACGAACGATGCCAGCACGAGCGACGCGACGAGCGTCGACTCGAACCGGGCGAGCAGACCGAAATAGGCCAGCACCGGATACGCGATGCAGGCCACGACCACGATGGGCAAAGACACCTCGCCGCCCGCGCGGCGCGCGAGGTTAGCGAATTCGACCGCGCCGGCGAGCGCGATCGCGGCGATCACGGCCGCGAGCGCCATGGGGTTGAAGATCGACGCGATGCCGAGCACCGCGACGACCAGGCCGATGACGACCCGTTTGACCGTCAGCTCGCGGCGCAACCGGGCGCCCGTCCGTTCAAACGTGCCGGCGGAGTTCACGGCAGCCGTTCATAGTCGTCGTACGACGTCTCGAGGCGGATCGTCTGGCCATCGCGTTTGACCCGGACCACGCGGAGCGTGCCGACGCCGAGCGCCGGGTAGGGCGGAGTGATGACGCTCAGATGGACGTCGCCGTCCCCGATGATCTCGAGGGCGCGGACGTAGGGAAGCAAGAGGAGTTCTTCGTTGCCCAGGGCGGGCACGCTCACACCTCCATGATCTCCTTCTCTTTGTGGGCGACGAGCTGGTCGACCTCGGCGATGTATTTGTCGGTCAGCTTTTGGAGTTGCTCGTTCGCCCGGCGGCTCTCGTCTTCTGTGACCTTGTGATCTTTGTGCGCGGCCTTCACGTGCTCGTGCGCATCGCGGCGCACGTTGCGGATGGCGACTCGTCCTTCTTCGGCGCGCTTGTGGACGAGCTTGACGAGCTCTTTGCGCCGCTCTTCATTGAGCGCCGGGAGCGCCAAACGGATCGTGTTCCCATCCACGTTCGGCGTGATGCCGAGATCCGATTTCTCGATCGCTTTGCGGATGTCGCCGAGGATCGACTTGTCGTGCGGGGTGACGGTGATGGAGCGCGGGTCGGGGATCGCTACGTTGGCCACGTGGCGCAAGGGCATTTCGGAGCCGTAGGCTTCGACCATCACGTGGTCGAGCAGACCCGCCGTGGCGCGTCCGGTGCGGATGGAGGTGAACTCGCTGCGCGTGGACTCCACCGCCTTGCGCATGCGCTCTTCGGCGTCACGGAACAGCTGGGGTAGCATCTTTGGAGGTCCCTCCCACGATCGTGCCGATCGGTTCGCCGCAGATGACGCGTTTGATGTTGCCCTCGCGCATGAGCTCGAAGACGATGATCGGCAGCCGATTGTCCATGCACAAGGTCAGCGCGGTGTTGTCGAGCACCTCGAGGCCGCGTTTGAGCACGTCGAGGTAGTCGAGCCGATCGAAGCGCTTTGCCTTTGGATCTTTCTTGGGATCGGCCTCGTACACGCCGTCGACCTGCGTCGCCTTGAGAATTGCCTCGGCGCCGATCTCGAGCGCGCGCAGCGCGGCCGTGGTATCGGTCGTGAAGTACGGATTGCCGGTGCCTGCCGCGAAGATGACGACGCGGCCTTTCTCCAAGTGGCGGATCGCCCGCCGGCGGATGTACGGCTCCGCGACTTGGTGCATGGAGATAGCGGTCTGCACCCGGGTCTGCACGCCGATGTCTTCGAGCGCGTCCTGAAGAGCGAGGGCGTTGATGACGGTCGCCAGCATGCCCATGTAGTCGGCGGTCGAACGGTCCATGTTCTCGTGCGCCGCAGCCTTGCCGCGCCAGATGTTGCCGCCGCCCACGACGCAGGCCACTTGCACGCCGGCCTTGGCGACCTCTTTGATCTGATCCGCGATGAGATACACGGTGTCGGTGTCGATCGCACCGCCGGCATTGCGGGCGAACGCTTCACCACTGAGCTTGAGCAGAATCCTTCGGTAGACGGGCGACAAGCCGGCTCCGTTGTCGCTCATTACGACTCGCCGATGTCGAATCGGGCGAAGCGGCGGACTTTGATGTTCTCGCCGAGCACGCCCACCGCGCTCGAGATGAGTTCGCCGACGGTTTTCGTCTCGTCGCGCACGTATGGCTGCTCGAGGAGCACGACCTCTTCGTAGTACTTGTCGATCTTGCCGTCGAGCTCGCTCTCCTTGCGCGCGCGCACCGCCTCGGGGACCTCATCGCGGCTCACGAAAAGGGGCCGAGAGGCGCAGATGTGCACCGCCAGGTCGTGGGCGAGCTTTTGGAACTGTGCGTTCTTGGCCACAAAATCCGTCTGGCAACCGAGCTCGACGAGCACGCCGAGCTTGCCGCCTTGGTGGATGTAGTGCCCGATGAAGCCTTCCGAGGTGGCCTGCTCGCTCTTCTTGCGCGCGAGTTGCTCGCCGCGCTCGGCCAAGAGCTTCTTGGCCCGCTCGACGTCGCCGCCGCTCTCGGTGAGCGCACGACGGCAATCCATGACCGGTGCGTTGGTCGCGTCGCGGAGCGCTTTGACGTCGGCCGCGCTCGGCGTATACGGCTTCGTCATGACAGAGTTTTCCGTTTCATCGCGTAGGGGATGTTCCCTTGTCGTCGCCTCAGTGCGCATCGACGCCCGCAGTCTGCTCGGCTGACGCCTCTTCGCTTGCGACTGCTTCCCCGGCGCTGCCGGATTCGGCTTCAGTCCGTCCCTCCAAAATCGCATCCGCGACCTTGCCCGTCATGAGCTTCACCGCGCGGATGGCATCGTCGTTGCCGGGTATGGGATAGTCGATCTCGTCGGGATCGCAATTCGTGTCGATGACCGCGATGATCGGGATCTTCAGCTTGCGCGCCTCGAGCACCGCGATGCGCTCCTTGCGCGGATCGACGATGTAGAGCGCGTCGGGCAGGCGCGGCATGTCTTTGATGCCTCCCAAGAAGCGCTCCAGACGGGAAAGCTCGTCCTCGAGCTTGCTCACTTCTTTCTTCGTCAGCGCGTCGAACACGCCGGTGTCGCGCTGCCGCTCGAGCTCGCGTAGCCGCGAAATGCGTTTCTGGATCGTCTGAAAGTTGGTGAGCGTGCCGCCGAGCCAGCGTTGGTTCACAAAGAACATCCCGCAGCGCTCGGCCTCCTCGCGCACGACCTCCTGCGCCTGCTTCTTCGTGCCGACGAACAAGAAGATCTTGCCGCGCCGCGACATCTCCTTGGTGGCTTCGTAGACCTCGCGCAACCGTTGCACGGTCTTGGCGAGGTCGATGATGTAGATACCGTTTCGCTCTTGGAATATGTAGCGCGCCATCTTGGGGTTCCAGCGGCGCGTTTGATGACCGAAGTGCACCCCTGCTTCAAGGAGCTGCTTCATAGAGATGACAGAACTTGGAGTCGCCATTGCGTTCCCTTTCAGCGGACGCACCCGCACGCGGGCGCCGCATTCCTAGGGCCGCGTGCGTCCGATCGCCGTCGGCTAGACACACAGAGGGCGGAAGCGACCGCCTCCGCCTGCGCTAAAAAGCCCTAAACTTGCGCTTGATGGATTATACCATGCAGGGAGGCTCGCGCGCAATTGCGCGGCGCTGGTCCAGGGGGCCGTTTGGGCCCGCTTGAAGCCCGCTGTTGCGATGTTCCTCGAAGCCTTCGGACTCGTGCGCGATCCTTTCTTGGACACGGCCGACCCTAGCTTCTACTTCGAAACCTTGTCAGCGGCGCACGCTCGTCGGCGGCTCGTGGAATGCTTGGCGACCGGCCGCGGTCTTGCCGTGGTCGTCGGGGCCATCGGCGCGGGGAAGACGACGCTGTTCAACGCCGCCGCCGCCGATTTGTACGGCTCGGACACCTATCTCGTCGGACAGATCCTCGACCCCACTTTTGCAGACGAGGGCGAGCTCATCTGCGCCATCGCCGATTGCTTCGGCTTCGACGTGGACCGCCAGGCGACGCTTCGGCAGATGAAGGAATCGCTCAAGCGCTCCCTTTTCGAAACGGGCATGCAGCGCCAACCGATCCTCTTGATCGACGAGGCGCAGCTTCTGCTCGAACCGATGCTCGAGACCCTGCGTGGATTGCTCAACTTCCAACTCGACGAGCGCAAGCTGTTGGCGATCGCGCTCTCGGGTCAACGCGAACTGGCTGAAGCGATGCTGCGGCGCCCGAATCTGTGCGATCGCGTGGCGCTGTGGATCGATTTGCTGCCCTTGCGCGAGTCAGAAGCCATCGGCCTCATCGAGCACCGCCTGCGCAGCGCCGGTTATCGCGGCGAGCGTTCGCCGTTCGACGACGATGCAGCGCGCGAGATCTGGCGCTCGAGCGGGGGGGTGCCGCGCCGCCTCGTCGCGCTCGCGCGCGAGTCGATGGAGGTCGCCGCCGAGCGCGGCAACGCGAAGATCACGATGGCATGCGTCGCCGAGGCGCGATCGCGCGTCGCGCCCCTCGCCAAAGCTGCAGAGCGGCGCGAGGATGCGCAGGGCTCGCGGCCATGGTGGCGCTTTTGGCGCAAGGCTTCATGAGCGCGCCGCGTGACATCCCTCCCGACATGTTGCTCTTGCAGGCGCGCGCGGGGCGCCTGGCGCGAAGGCCGCCATCTCCCGATGAGACGGCGATCGAGATCTTCGCGTCGGATGAGGACGCGCTCGTCGAGAGCGACGAGCCCGTTGACGACGATCCAGGATCTTTGCGACTGCGACGGCCTATCGCTAGCGTGCACCTCGGCCAGATCGGATGGGGCGGCGCGATCGACCATGACGCCTTGCAAGCGGCGCTCGCCTGCGCGCCTGCGGGACCGTTGCCGGACTCGCGCTGGCGGCTGATCCTCGGGTCCCACCAGGCTCCCGCCTCGGAGCAGGCCCAGGATTCGGCAAGCGCGCTCGAGGTCACCCTCTCCGCCGCCGACCTCGCGCTCTGCGAAGCGCTCGCCAAATCCGACGCCGGGCGATCGCTCCCCGCCTTCGCGGCGGCGCTTCGGCTGCCCGATCGGCTCACGGGCGCGAGCGCGCCGACCGCAGCCGTCCTGGCCGAAGTGCTCGCGAGCTATCGGCGGGCTTCTCTCACCTGCGTCTGGGCATCGTGCTTGGAACTGACGCGCGCCGACCTCTTCGCGCGCGAGCGTGATGAAAGCGCAGTGGCGCTGCTCTCGGCGATGCGCGCCGTGCTGGGGGAACCTTGAAACTACGAGGTGGTCGTCGGGACCTTGATGCTGCCCGTAGCCGTAGCGGAGAGCGCGAGCGTCTGGCGTTCCCGATAGATCTCTGAACGGTGCACCGGGATGGAGCGCGGAGCGGTGATCCCAAGCTTCACCTGATCGCTCCCGACGGCGACAACCGTGATGCGGATGTCATCGCCGATGATGATCTCCTGGTTAAGCTTGCGCGTCAAGACGAGCATGAATCGCCTCCGTTAGATACACGGATGCAAAAAGGTTTCGGTCGTTTCCACCGTCGCCGGGCTGCATCCTTGCGACTTGCAGATTTCAGGTCGCGAGCTTGGTGCGGACGGGCACGACGGGTGCGAACGCCAGCACGATGATGGCGCAGAACAGCCACAAGAGCTCCCACAGCGTACCGGTTCCTACGGTGCCCATGACGAGCGCGCGGAACACGTTCACCGCGTGATAGAGCGGTGTCAGCCACGCGATGACGAGCGCCCAATGCGGGAACTTGTCCAGCGGGAAGAACACGCCGGAGATCATGACCATCGGCGTGGCCACGAACGAGAAGTAGTAGAACAGATGCTCTTGCGTCTTGACCACGAACGAGACGAGCAGTGCCGGGATCGCGCAGACGATGCCCGCAAGCGCCAGCACGAGCGGACAGCACAGCGCCCACCAGGAATGCACGAGTCCGAAGCCGGTGATGACCGCTAAGAACAGCGTGCCGTACAGCATCGAGCGGAAAGCCTCCCAGAGGTACTCGCCGGCGGCGATCTCCATCGGGTCCACGGGCGCGGTCACCATCGATTCGTAAACACCGCTCGTGACGCGACGCTCGTAGCAACCCCAAGCGGCGTCGAACGTCGCCGTGTTGAGCGCCGTCAGTCCCAAAAAGCCGGGCGCCATGAACTGCACGAGCGAGCCGTAGCCCGAAAACGTGATATACGCGCCTAGGCCGAAGCCCAGCGCGAGAAAATACGCGAACGGTTCGACGATGTTGATCGCGACGCTCGACCAGGCATACTTCTGCCACGCATATAGGTTGCGCCGGAAGACGCGCCAGGCATTGGGCCGGAAGAACGCCGCCACCGGATTCATTCGACGAGTTCCCTCCCGGTGAGGTTCAAGAAGACATCCTCGAGCGTCGCGTGACGCGCCACGTGCCGCGGCGGATCGAAGCCGAGATCGCGCAAGCGGCGCAACAGCTCGCGACTGTCCCGGCAAAATAGGTACTGCGTATCCCCGTGCCGCTCGCGTCTCACGACCAGACCGTCGAGTTGCTCGTGCAGCGCGCTCGCATCTGCAGCATCGATCAGCTCGAGCACATCCGCCGCCGCGAAGCGTTCGATGAGCTCGAAGGGCGTCCCGAGCGCGAGGATCCGGCCTTCATCGATGATGGCCACCCGGTTGCACAGACGCGCCGCTTCTTCCATATAATGCGTGGTGAGGAGCAGGGTCAAGCCGGCTTCGCGCAGCGCTCCGAGCTTCTCCCAGACGAGCAACCTCGCTTGAGGGTCAAGACCGGTCGTGGGCTCATCGAGCACGAGGATCTCGGGGTCGTTGACGAGCGCGCGGGCGATGACGAGCCGGCGCTTCATCCCGCCGGATATCTCTTTGACCTGCGCGCGTTCTTTACCGGTTAGGCTCAAGAGATCCAGCAGTTCGGTCGCGCGCCGCCGCGCCTGCGCGCCCCCGATGCCGAAGAAGGATGCGTAGAGCAACAGATTTTCGAGCACGGTCAGTTCGGGATCGATGTCGTTCTCCTGCGCGACGACGCCCAGCCGCTGCTTGATCGCGACCGCATCCCTCGCCGGGTCGCGCCCGAGCACGAGCAGATCGCCGCTCGTCCGCGCGATCCGGCAGTAGATCATCTTCATCGTGGTCGTCTTGCCGGCGCCGTTGACGCCCAGGAAGCCGAAGCACTCGCCTGCGGGGATCGAGAAATCAATCCCGCGGACCGCTTGGGTCTGGCCGTACCGCTTGGTGAGCGCGCGAGCGCTGACGACCGGTGAGTAGGCGCACATCGTCCGGCCTTCTTTCTGTCCGGTCCCATGGGCGGCCCTGGCCATGCCGGAGTGGTCGCACCGTTCCATTTTCCGTCGTGCCCGAGCGAAGGCTGTTCTGCACCGGAATCGAAACAGCGCGCTCATGGTTCGACACCTCTTCCGCTTCCACTCGATGCCGAAGATCCCACCGGCGTGTAGGTAGCCGCTCATGGCTTGCAGCGCTAAACTGCGTCCTCAGGACACTCCCGTCGACCGCGCTCGATTCGTCCACGACCATCTCGCGCCCAATCTTTTCCGGGGCGTCGCGGGTCCCGAAACCCAAGACGCGCAAAACGTCGCCTGGAGGATCTCTCCAGAACCCTTCGCCCTCGCACCAGCCACCGTCGCCAAGCTGCACACGATCGGCGCCGACCTGCTCAAACTCTATCGAGCGGTGAACCGCTTGTACTTCATGAGCGTGCGGGGCACGGCGCCCGAATTCATCCATCGCTATCTCGACTTGGGCAAACCCGAGCACATCGTGCGCCTCGAGCGTCAAAACCGCTTCAAGAGCGAGGTCCCGGGCCTCATCCGCCCTGACATTATACTCACCGACGACGGGATGATCGCGTCCGAACTCGATTCGATCCCTGGCGGCATGGGTTTTGTCGGGGCGATGGGGGCGATGTACTGCGAGCTTGGCTTCGACCAAGTCGGTGAGTACGACGGCATCACCAAAGGCTTCGCGCGGATGGCGCAATCGCTCTCCGGCAAAGAGCAGCCCGTGGTCGCGATCGTGGTGTCGCACGAGTCGGAGGATTATCGCGGCGAGATGGCGTGGCTCGCGGAAAATCTCCGCGCGAGCGGCCTCGCGATTGCGGTCGCCGTGCTGCCAGAACAAATCGTCTTCACCGAGGAAGCGCTCGTCATCGACACGCCCGAGGGACGACGCCGCGTCGACGTGCTGTACCGCAACTTCGAGCTCTTCGATTTGCTCAACGTCCCCAAACAAGAGCTCATGCTTTACGCCGCGCGGCACAAGCGCGTCGCCATGACTCCTCCGCCCAAAGCCTTCCTCGAAGAGAAGTTGACCTTCGCGCTCTTGCACAACTCGGGTCTGCACGCGCTGTGGCGCGCCGAGCTCGGGGAGGACGCGTTCAGCCGTCTTCTCGCGCTCTTGCCGCAGACGTGGGTGCTCGATCCGAACCCGCTGCCCCCGCAGGCGGTCGTCGAAGGGCTGTCCGTCCACGGGTTGCCGGTGCGCAGCTGGAGCGAGCTCTTCGCGCTTTCGAAGTCCGAGCGGCAGTTCGTCGTGAAACCGTCGGGCTTCTCGCCGCTGGCGTGGGGCAGTCGCGGCGTGTATATCGCGAACGATCTGACGCACGACGAATGGATGGCGGTGATCGAGGGCGGTCTTGCAACCTTCGACAAGACGCCCCAAGTGTTACAGCGCTATCACAAGGCGCGGCGGGTGAACGTCGACTACCTCGACGTCGCGGCCAACGCGGTCCGGACGCTCGACGGTCGCGTGCGGCTGTGTCCGTACTACTTCGTTGCCGGTGACGACGCCATTTTGTCCGGCGTCCTTGCGACCGTGGTCCCCGCGGATAAACGGCTCATCCACGGCATGAGCGAGGCGGTCATGGCGCCCTGCACCCAGTCCGAGCGCGGCTACTAGTCTTTAGGTCAGGATGTTGACCGCGCGGGCCGCGACGATCGCGACCGTGAGCAACGACGTGCCGGCTTGGACCAGGAAGAGCATCTTGGCCCACGCGGTCAGCGGCATCGTGTCGGTGGGACTGAACGCGGTCGCATTGGTGAACGACACGAAGAAATAATCCATGAACTTGGGAGCCCAATTCGGCGGCGCGCTGCCCGGCGTGATCATCTGTGGGAAGAGGAAGTCAGGAGCGCTGTGCTCGGCGGTCATGCGCGCTTCTGGGCCGCCGCGATCGAGCTCCCAATACCAGAGCGCGAACACGATGATGTTCGTCAGCCAGATCTGCACTGCGCCGAGCAGGAGATGGCTGCCGAGCGCGCGCGACGTGCCGCTCAAGAGCTCGTGGATGAGCAACCCGAGCGACGCGATGTTGGCGAGGTTGATAATGCCGAGCAATCCGAGCGCGATCACGCGGCGCCACGGAAAGGCTTCCTGCTCACCCCGCGGCGCCGTGAAGACGAGCGGCAGAAGCAGCGCGAGCTCGAGCACCGGGATCAACCAGGCCGGTCCGAACACGAGTTTGCCTGGTAGCGTCAGGTAGAGCAGAATCGCGGCGAGCACTGCGAGCTGCGCCGGCCAATGAGCCTCCCTGCGGGTGGGCTTGCCCCACGCGGCACCGTGCCGGTCGCGCTCCTCTTTCTTGGTCGGACTTTGCGGGGGGATCTCTTGCTCCATCAGCGCGCCAACAGGCCGATCACGGCGTCCATCTCCTTGAGCGTGTTATATCCGTGCGGCGAGACGCGGACGCCGCTGTCGCGCACGGTGACACCGACGTGCGAGCGCTGCGCGCGCTCGGCCAACGCTTCCACCTCGTGTCCATTGAGGTCCAACAGCACGATGCCGGACCTGCACCCGGATTTTTCATCGCTCCGCACGGTGACGCCGTGGCGGCGTGCGCTTTCGATGAGGCGGCCGCTCAGGCGCATCACGTGTCCCTCAAGCGCTTGGAAGGACGCGGAGCACAGCAGGCGCAGGCTTTCGCGGAAACCGATCAGCCCGGGATAGTTGACCGTCGCTCCGTCGAATCGGCGCGCGCCTTTGACGAGGGGCTGGGCGTAATCGAGGAAATCCATCGGGTGATCCACCGAACGCCAGGAGCACAGCGCAGGCCGCAGCCGATCGACGAGTTCGTCTCGCACGTAGACAACCGAGAGGCCTTGGGGCGACAAGAGCCACTTGGCCGTGCCGAAATAACAAAAATCGATCTGCCATTCGCGCACGTCGAGCGGCAGATAACCAAAGCCTTGCATGGCGTCGACCGCGAAGAGCACGTGATGTCGCCTGCACCATGCGCCGAGCGCGGCGAGATCGTGGCGATAGCCGTCCAAAAAACTGACGTAGGAGACTGCGACGAGTCTCGTTCGCGGCGTGCGCATGCGCTCGAGCACTTCTGCGGTCATCCGCTCGGGCGCGCGAATGAATCGCACGGTGACGCCTCGGTCGCGCAGGTTGAGCCAGGGATACGCATTGGCGCCGAACTCATTGTCGCAGAGGATGATCTCGTCGCCCTCGCGCCAATCGAGCCCGTTCGCCACGACGATCGCCCCGTCGGAGCTCGAGCGCATGAAGGCGATCTCATCCGCCCGCGCGCCGATGGCAGCGGCGGTTTCTGCGCGCACCGCTTCGAGGTGTGCTTCCACGTCCAAGATCCCGGCGCAGCCGTCGCGCATCTGGGCATCGAGCACGGCCGCCACGGCGTCGCGGGTCACGCGCGGCAATGGCCCGACGGACGCATGGTTGCAATAGACCCAGCGCTCGGTGATGGGAAAGGCCGCGCGGTCAAGCGGCGTTGCGTCTGGCACGAAGCGCGCCGCGATGCTCATGAGAGAGGATGCCTTGGCGCAAAGGCGCGGAGGACCTCTTCAAGAGCGCGGACGCTTAGGGAGTGACGAAGTCCTCGGCGATGTAAATGCCGTTGGGGCCGATCGCGACGCCGATGCCGATCGCCTTGTAATCCGGCGACAAGATGTTCTCGCGGTGACCGTCGGACGGCGGCCGTTCCGACATCATCATCGAATCGAGTTTTTGAACCGCCTGCCACACGGCATCGGTCTCCGAAAAGGAGTCGCCGTAGTAGGCGACGTTTTCGCCGTAGAGCGACGCGTGGCCGCCCAGATCGTCGTAGCGCTTCATCGGCGAACGGCCGTCTGAATCATCATGGCGCATGACGCCGCTCGATTCCATGTACTGAGCTTGGTATTGCGCGGCTCGTTCGGCCAACGGGTCAAGCACCAGCGCGCTCAAACCGGAAGCTCGGCGATGCGCGTTGATCTCGTTCACCAGGCGTGCCCGGACACCGGAGACCGCATCGTCAGGCTGTCGCTGCGGAACCGGCGCGAGGAAAGGCAACGTCACCGCTGCGACGATGGAGCAAAGACCGATGACGGGATTCACGCTGCACGACCTCTCGCTGGCCGGAACCGGATTGGGTTCCTACCTTTGACTATCGAGCGTGCTTCGCGATCGGGTTAGAGAGGCCGCGGTGATGAGCCGCACAGTTGCGGCTCGTCATATGAGTCATGGCAGAGACCACAGCGACGCATTCCATTGCGGGATGATGCCGCTGGAGGGCGAGTATCGTTGGAGGGCGTCGCTCACGACCCCGACGCGGTCGCGGAAATACAGCGGAAGCATGGGCAGGTCTGCCATGCGCTCGCGTTCGATTTGGGCGTAGAGCGCTTTGCGGCGGGCGCGATCGGGGATGGTGAGCGCTGCTTCTTCGAGCCGGTCGGTGGCAGGATTGCAAAAGCGCGCGTCGTTGCCGCCGTTGGGCGGGAACCAGCGGCAGCCGAAATCATCGAGCGACGACGGGTCGTAGTTCACGCTGTAGCTGTAGAACACGAGGTTGTAGTTGCCGGTGCGGATCGGGCCGTCGTTGTCGAAGATAAGCCCGTACGGATAATCCTTGATGGTGACGGCGATGCCGACCGCGCGGAGATACTGCTGCACCATCGCATCCAGTTTGGCGCCCGCCTGATCGCCGCCCACGCCCACGAGCACGATGCTCAAAGGCTGGCCGTCATGCATGCGCAGCCCGTTCGAATTTCGGACGTAGCCGCCGGCATCGAGCTCTGCGTCGGCGCGGGCAGCGTTATACGGATAGAGCGGCATGCCGGAGGCATACGCCCAGGACCAGTTTGGAACGAACTCATCGGCGATCGTGCCGGCTCCATGAACGACGTCTCGCATGATCGCCGCACGGTCGAGCGCGTACGCGAGCGCGTGGCGCACGTGGACGTCGTTGAAGGGGGGCTTCTGGCAGTTCATGACGCCCACGCTCAAGCGTAAGCTGCGCGATTCGACGACGTGCATGCCGGTCAGCCTGCGGTACTCGGGCAGCATTCCGGGCCCGGCGTCGAAGTCGGCATCGATCTCGTGTGTCTGAAAGCCGATCAGCTCCGTCGCCGACGAGGGCTGCGCCTGAAAAACGATCTCGTGCAGTTGCGGTTTGCCGCGCCAGTAGTGTGGATTCGCCACGAAGATCATGCGGCCGTTGCGTTCCCACGACTTGAGGATGAACGGACCGGTCCCGATGGGCGCCGCGTTGTAGGGCGAGCGGTTCATGTCAGGCAGGCGAGCGATGAGATGCGCGGGCATGACCGCGATCGGTCCTTCCTGGATGCCTGCGAAGAACCTGGTCGGCAACGAGGCATAGGGATGGTGCAAGTGCACGAGCGCAGTATAGGCGTCCGGCGCGTCGATGCTCGCGATCGCGTCGTAGCCTTCGCGGATGATCACATTGTTGCGCGGATTCATCACCTGCCGCCACGACGCGATCACGTCTTGGGCGCCGAAGGGCGCGCCGTCGGACCACGTCACCCCGTGGCGCAGGTGGTAGACCACCGTCAAACCATCTTTGCTGACATCGCCGTTCTCGGCGCTCGGCACGCGCGCCGCGAGCACGGGCAACAGCTGTCCGCGGTCGTCCAGCTGGACGAGATATTCGAGCGTGTACGAGGAGAGCTGGTATGCGACGTCGGCGCCGCTGAACATGGGGTTGAGCGTGGAGGGATCTGAGATGTCCGAGAGGCGCAGGACGCCTGGCGTGCTCGCATGCTCGTAACGCCCGACCGAGGTCGTCACCCGCGAGCAGCCCGCGCATACGATCGCGAGCGTTGCCAGCGCGCAGACGATGCGAGCGGCGGCGAAAGGAGTTGAGGCGGCACGCACGATGGTCACGCGTTCGGCGAGGGAGTGACTGCCACCCGCGGCTAACTGTCTGCGCCGCCGGAGGTGTGCTTGATAGATTTCTCGCTCGGGCCCGAGCAACGCGATCTGGTCGCGAGCGTGCGCGCCTACCTCGCCGCGCAGATCCAGCCCGATGTGGCGCGCTGCGAAAGCGAGTCCGTGCCGCTGCCCGATGCGTTCGCAAAACTCGCGGCGCTCGGCGTCGTCGGTCTTCCCTTCCCGGAGCGATATGGCGGCGGGGGACTCGACTACGTCACGCTCGGCCTGGTGTGCGAAGAGCTCGAGTACTGCGACACGTCGCTGCGCACGATGATGTCGGTCCATATCGGGCTTGCCGGATGCGGCATCTACCAGTGGGGCACCGAAGCGCAAAAGGAACGGTTCCTGCGCCCGCTCGCGAGCGGCGAACGGCTCGGCGCGTTCGGGCTCACAGAACCGGACGCGGGCTCGGACGTCGGTGCCATCCGGAGCACAGCACGGCGCGACGGCGACTTCTACGTCCTCGACGGCTCGAAGCTTTGGATTTCGTGCGCGACGCAAGCCGGGCTGTTCTTGGTCTTCGCGAAGACCGACCCGAGCGCCGGCAAGCGTGGACTGAGCGCCTTCATCGTCGATCGACAGGATTCGGGCGAGCATTTGCACAGCTTCGCGATCAAACACAAGTATGGGGTCCGTGCGGGCGACACGGGCGGCCTTGCCTTCTCCGAGCTGCGGGTGCCTGCCGCGCAACGGCTGGGGCACGAGGGCGAGGGCTTCCACATCGCCATGTCCTGCCTGGATAATGGAAGATTCACGGTCGCCGCCGGCGCTACGGGGCTGATCCGGGCCTGCCTCGACGCCTCCGTGAAATACGCGAACGAGCGGACGACCTTCGGCACGCCCATCGGACGCCACCAGCTCATCTTGGAGATGATCGCGAACATGACCGCGAGCTACGACGCCTCGCGGTTGCTGTATCTGCGTGCAGGCTGGATGAAGAACGCCGCTCTTCGCAACAGCCGGGAGACCGCGCTCGCCAAGTGGTTCGCGTGCGACGCTGCCAACAAGGCGGCGGATGACGCCCTCGAGATCCACGGGGCCTATGGATTTTCCGACGAATATCCGGTGGCTCGGTTCCTACGCAATGCGCGCGGCGCCGTCATCTATGAAGGGTCCAGAGAGATCCAAAAGCTCGTGCACGGGGAGTACGCGCTCGGCTATCGCAAGGATCGGCCGCTACGCTGCGAGCTGCCCCCCTTCACGTCGTAATGTAGCTGGCGACTGGAAAATCGCCCAGATAGAAAGGTAGCAGGAGATGCCAGAAGTGCAAAAGATCGGCGTCTGCGGCAACGGGCTGATGGGCTCGGGCATCGCGCAAGTCGCGGCGACATCGGGCTACGACGTCGTCGTCCTCGAGGCCGATCAAGCGGCGCTCGACCGCGGGATGAAGCGCATCCGCCAGTCGCTGGACAAGTTCGTGGAAAAAGGCGCTCTTCAGGCGGCGCAACGAGACGAAGCGCTTGCCAAGCTCAGGCCCACGACCCAGCTCGAGGATCTTAAGGCGAGCGATCTCGTCATAGAGGCGATCGTCGAGAACATGCCGGCGAAGAAAGATCTGTTCCAACGGCTCGATGCGCTACTGGCCCCCCATGCGATCATCTGCTCGAACACTTCGAGCCTGTGCGTGATCGAGATGGCTGCCGTGACCAAGCGGCCCAAACAGATCGCGGGCTTGCACTTCTTCAATCCCGTGCCCATCATGAAGCTCGTCGAGGTGGTGAAGACGATCGTGACGAGCCAGGCGACGATCGACACGCTTTTCGCCGTCGCGGCCAAACTCGGCAAGAAACCCATCCTTGCGCAAGACACGCCGGGTTTCATCGTCAACCGGTTGCTCGTGCCGTATCTGCTCTACGCCATTCGCATGTACGAGTCGGGACTCGCCTCCAAAGAAGACATCGATGAAGGGATGAAGCTCGGCTGCGGCCACCCCATGGGGCCGCTCACCTTGCTGGACTTCGTCGGGCTCGACACGACGTATTTCATCGCCGAGATCATGTTCGACGAGTTCAAAGACCCGCTCATGGCACCCCCACCGCTCCTCAAGCGCATGGTGCTGGCGGGCCAGCACGGGCGCAAGAGCGGCAAAGGCTTTTACGACTATGAGAAAGCGTGAGAGGAGCTGACCATGCCGTTTGAGACTCTGCTCGTCGAACGCGATGGCCCAGTCGCCATCGTCACGATCAACCGGCCCAAAGCGCTTAACGCGCTGAACGCCAAGGTCTTCGAAGAACTGCTTGCGGTCTTCGACGAGCTCGAAGCAGATCGGTCGGTGCGCTGCGTCATCATCACGGGCTCTGGAGAAAAGGCGTTCGTTGCCGGCGCGGACATCGGCGAACTGGCCGCGCTGCCCGATCGCGAGAGCGCGACCGAAAAGGCGCGGGCCGGCCACCGCATCACCGAGCGCTTCGAGCACTCGCGACTGCCGATCGTCATCGCGATCAACGGATTCGCGCTCGGCGGAGGCTTGGAGCTCGCCATGGCGGGCGACATTCGCATCGCCTCTTCAACCGCCAAGCTCGGACAACCCGAGGTGACGCTTGGGATCATCGGCGGGTTCGGCGGCACGCAGCGCTTGCCGCGCCTCGTGGGTCAGGGAATGGCCGCCTATCTGCTTCTCACCGGCGAGATGATCTCAGCCGACGAGGGAAAGGCGGCGAATCTCATCGAGCGCGTGGTGCCTCCAGGCGAGCTCATGACGGAAGCGAAGCGCGTCGCGACCCTCATCGCGAGCAAGGCGCCGCTTGCGGTCGAATCCACCAAGCGCGTCATCCATAAGGGCCTGCAGACGGACCTCCACGACGCGCTGGAGATCGAAGCGCAGGCGTTCGGACGCGTCGCGGTGAGCGCCGATGCCCGCGAAGGCACGAAGGCCTTTTTGGAAAAGCGCCCGCCCAACTTCAAAGGGACGTAAGCGCTTCGTCGATCGCGCGTTCCTCGGACATGGTCGCGCCCTCGGCGAGGTCCGCAGCGACGCTTTGGACGGATGCGCCGCGCAGAATTGCAGCAAGCCGGTCGTGACTCCAACGCTCCGTTGACTCTCGCTCCAGCCCAAGCTCGGCATACTGAGCGTCCACGTATCCGAGCAGCCGGGCCGCCGCGGCCACCTGCTTGCGCTCGGCTGCGATCAACGCGCAGTGCTGGAGGATCCAGGCGACTTTCGATCGGCTCTGCGCCTGTTGCGCCCAGCGGAGCGCCTGGACCGCGGCTTCGGATGCAGCCGCCAAGTCGTCAAGGGCGATGTGGTAGGCGATCGTATTGCTGTATGCGGTGGCAAGATTTGTCGCGTTCTTGCCGCGGGACTCGATGTCGATCGACGCCTGGGCGTGACGAAGCGCTGCGTACGGGTCGCCCTGCCGAAAGTCGAGCTCCGCGAGGTCGATGAAGACGACGGCTTTGCCCGCTTGGTCGCCGAGCGCTTCGAATGCCTGCAGCGTCAGCGCGTACGATGCGCGCGCGGCTTCGATCTCTCCGCGCTCCCCGCACACGTCGGCCATCACGTTGAGGCAGAGGGCCTCGCCTAGCTTGTCGGCGTGCGCCCGGAGCACAGGGAGCGCGCGGGCTGCAGCATCGGCGGCGGCGTCCAGGCGACCCATCTGCAGCAGTCCGCGCGCCATCGCGCGCAAGCTGCGAGCGGCCCCCAGCTCGTCATGGAGCTCCCGGTAGAGTTTCTCTGCGCGTTCAGCGCTTTGGAACTTGCCCTTGCCGGAGAAGAGCAGCGATCGGGCAAGCCAAAGCCGCGCCGCAAGCGCTGATGAGTGCTCGCGCTCCTCGATGCAAGCGAGTGCGGTGTCGATCCACGAGCGCCCTTCGCCCGAGAGACCGCTCGCGTACCACAATTGTTCGAGCGACCCGCAAATCGCCGCGCCGGCCGAGACGTTGCGGCGCTTCTTGAGCGTCCACTCCAAGGCGGCGCGGAAGTTGTCGATATCGGGCTCCAGCGCGGCAAGCAGCGCTTCTCGCGGCATGGTGCTCGATGCTTCGTCCGCTGCTTGTGCCATGCCGCAAAAAAATCGCGCGTGCCGACTCGCAAGCGCATCCTGCTCTGCTGCATCCGGTAGCTTCGTCAAAGCGAACTCGCGCGCCGACTCCAGCAGCGCGTAGCGCTCTTCGCGGTCGCCCAGCTCGGCGACGACGAGCGACTTGTCGACGAGCGAAGCCAGCAGGTCGAGCGCGTCGCTATCGCTTTTTTCGCTATCCGCGCACACGGCGCTCGCAGCCGCAAGGCTGAATCCTCCGGCGAAGACGCTCACGCGCGCGAAGAGCGCCCGTTCGCGCTCGTCGAGCAATTCGTAGCTCCAGTCGAAAAGCGCGCGCAGGGTCTGCTGGCGCGGTAGGGCGGTCCGGCTGCCGCCGGTGAGGATCTGGAAACGTTCGTTGAGACGCCCGGCGATGCTGGCGACCGAAAGCATTCTCACGCGCGCTGCCGCGAGCTCGATCGCAAGCGGGATCCCATCAAGGCGCCGGCAGATCTCCGCCACCACGGGTGCTGTTTCCGCAGACAGAGCGAAACGCGAGTCGACGGCTTGCGCGCGCTCGACGAACAGTTTGATGGCGGCGTATTCCAGCGCTGCGGCGACCGTGAGGTCCCGTCCGGGTTCCGGCGTCGGGAGGGAAGGCAGCTTGTAGGCAGCCTCGCCTGCGATACGCAGCGGCTGCCGGGACGTCGCAAGCATCCGAACCCCAGGGCATGCGGCGATGAGGGAGGCGGCGAGGGATGCGGCGGCTGCAATGACGTGTTCGCAGTTGTCGAGGATCACGAGCAGCTGCTTGCGCTTGAGCCACTGCACGAGAGAATCGTCGATGGGGCGATTCTCTTGTTGCGTCAGACCGAGCGCTTTTGCGACCACGCTCGGGACCAGCTGCGCGTCTGCGATCGGCGCGAAGTCTGAGAACCAGACGCCATCCGGCGACGTGCGCAACGCTTGTTCGGCTACGCGGATCGCAAGGCGGGTCTTGCCGACGCCGCCCGCTCCGACGAGCGTGACGAGCCGATGGCTAGCGAGCAACGCGTCGACTTCGCGTGCGTCCTCGTCGCGCCCGACGAAGTTCGTCGCCTGGGCCGGAAGATTGTTGGGAGAGCCTCCTTCGGATCGCAGGGGCGCGAATTCCGACGGGAGCCCCTCGATGCGCAGTTGCCACACGTGCTCGAGCGCCGCAAGGTCTTTGAGCTCGTGCAGACCGAGGTCGATGAGCTCGATGCCAGCCGGGAGTTGATCGACGACGAGGGCTCGCGTGGCGTCGGAGAGGAGCACTTGTCCTCCGTGTCCGGCGGACATCAGCCTCGCGACGCGGTTGACCGAGGGACCGAAATAGTCGGCGCCGCGTTCGTGGGCGACGCCGGAGTGCAACGCCATCCGCACGCGCAGCCCATCCACGCTGGAAAAGTCCTCGCGCGCGATGGCTTGCTGCGCGTCAACCGCCGCCGCAAGCGCGGCCGGCGCCGAGCTGAAGGCCACGCAAAACGCGTCGCCCACGGTTTTGAAGATATGTCCGTGGTGCACGGTCATGACCGCGGTCAAGATATCGTCGTGGCGAGCGACCACGGTCTTCATGGCATCGCTATCGCTCTCCCAACGGCGCGTCGATCCTTCGATATCGGTGAACAGGAAGGTGACCCGGCCCGTCGGCAAAGGGGCGGTTTGCTGGAGCCGCCGGGCTTCGCCCGCACGCTGCATCACTGCATTTTCGGTGATGGAGCAGATGCGGCCTCGGATTGAATGAGCCTTTTTTACCTGCCGAGCCGCTAAGCCGCCGTGCTATAATCACCGGCGGTCGCTCGGCTCGGGCCGGGCGATGACGCGTCAATGACCTTGTGACGGGAGAACTCGAATGTACTCGAAACCGCAGATCATCGCATCGCTCGACGCAGGCATCATCGTCGCGTCAGCAGCTGGTCAGGCATCGTGCATGACCGCAGACGTGACACCCGGACATGGTTGCCAGTAAAAAAACCTGACAATAGATACCGAGAGAGCGCCGCGACCCTCGCGGCGCTTTCGTTTGTGCGCCTAGAGAGCTTCGAAGATGGCAGCGATGCCTTGGCCGCCGCCGATGCAGGCGCTGGCCGCGCCGAGCTTCTTTTTCTGTAAGCCAAGCTCGTGGAGCAGCGTGTAGGCGAGCCGGGCGCCGCTCGCTCCGAGCGGGTGGCCGAGTGAGATGGCGCCCCCATGGGGGTTCAATTTTTCGAGGTCGAGGTGAAGCTCGTCGACGCAGGCGAGCACCTGCGGCGCGAATGCTTCATTGACCTCGACAGCGTCGAGCTGATCCAAATCGACCTGCGCGCGCGAGAGCGCGAGCGGTATGGCGAACGCGGGCCCGATGCCCATGATGTCCGGGTCGACGCCCACGCTCGCCCACCCGATCAGACGCCCGAGAGGGTGCAGTCCGTCACGCTCTGCGCGCTCCATCGTCGTCAAGACGACCGCCGCGGCGCCGTCCGTGATGCCGCTCGCGTTTCCGGCTGTGACCACACCGTTCTTCGTAAAACGCGGTGACAGCTTCGCGAGCTTCTCGGCTGAGGTGTCGGGCCGCGGTCCTTCGTCTCTATCGATGAGGACGGTGCCCTTGCGGCCTGCGACTTCTACGGGCGCGATCTCCTGCGCGTAGTAGCCATCTTCGCTCGCGCGCACCGCGGCCTGATGCGAACGCAGAGCGAAAGCACCCGACGCCTCGCGGCTGATCTCGTATTGACGGGCGAGGTTTTCTGCCGTGATGGCCATCGGCATGTTGTTGTAGGTGTCGGTCAACCCTTCCCAAAGCGAGTCTTCGAGCTTGCCTTGACCGAGCGCGAGGCCCCAGCGCGCGCCTCGGATGACGTGGGGCGCTTGGCTCATGTTCTCCATGCCGCCCGCGAGCACGTACTCCGCTTGATCCAACAGCAGCTGTTCGGCGCCGCTGATGATGGCCTGGAGGCCAGATCCGCACAGACGGTTCACGGTGAGGGCGGGCGTCTCGATGCGACACCCCGCCTTGAGCCCGACGTGCCGCGCCCCATAAATGCCGTCGGCGCTCGTCTGCATGACGTTCCCGAAGATCACCTGGTCGATCTTCTCGGGGGCCACGCCGCTGCGGCTCATCGCGGCCTTCGCCGCCACGACGCCGAGGTCGATGGCCGTGACGTCACGCAACGCGCCGCCGAAATTTCCGAACGGCGTGCGCGCGCCGTTGACGATGACGACAGACTTTCCGTTTTTCATGTTGTCCTTTTCGCCGATGCGGCGGGCATTCGCTCGCGCGCAAGCTCGTCGCACACCATCGCGCCGATCTGCGCGGTCCCAAGTCCG
Source organism: Pseudomonadota bacterium (assembly GCA_021325335.1). Classification (GTDB taxonomy): domain Bacteria; phylum Vulcanimicrobiota; class Vulcanimicrobiia; order Eremiobacterales; family Eremiobacteraceae; genus JAJPHJ01. The sequence continues at coordinate 26,576 of JAJPHJ010000053.1, forward strand.
CTCGAGGCATCGAGCGAAGGGATGCGCTCGCTCGAGACGAGGCTTGCGATGGCGGCCTCGATCGCCTGTGCCGCCGGCTTTTCTCCAAGGTACTCGAGCATCATGCCGACGGCGGCGATCGCCGCGATCGGGCTGACGACGTCGCGGCCTTTGTACTTCGGCGCCGAACCATGGATGGGCTCGAAGAGCGAGACCTGGCCCGGATGGATATTGCCGGATGCCGCGATGCCCATGCCTCCCTGCACCATCGCGCCGAGGTCGGTGAGAATGTCGCCGAAGAGATTCGGCGTGACGATCACGTCGAACCCCTCGGGGTTCTTCACCATCCACATGCAGGCCGCATCGATGTATGCGAAGTCGAACGCCACGTCAGGGTAATCTCGGGCGACCTCTTCGACCGTGCGCCGCCACAGGCTTTGCACCTCGATGGCATTGGCCTTGTCCACGAGCGTCAGTTTTTTCTGCTTGCCGCGCGCCTGCGCCAACGCGAAGGCATAGCGGACCGCGCGCTCGCAACCTTTGCGCGTGAAGATCTGGTTGGCTATCACGACCTCGTCCGGCGTGCCGCGCTTGAAATAGCCGCCCATACCCGTGTACAGATCTTCCGTGTTCTCGCGCACGACGACCATGTCCACGTCCGCCGGCGTCTTGCCCTTGATGGGGCAGAGCCGTTCGGCGTAGAGCTTGATCGGCCGGAGATTGATGTAGAGGTCGAGACCGAATCGGATCGCCGCGATGACGCCGCGCTCCACGAGTCCGGCCGGCAAACGCGGGTCGCCGATCGCGCCGAGCAGGATCGCATCGAAGCTGCGGAAGCGGTCGAGCTGCCCGTCCGGCAGCAATTCGCCCGTGGCCAGGTAGTGTTCGGAGCCGAAAGGGAAATTCGTCGTGGCGTAGCTGAAACCAAAAAGCTCCGATGCCTGCGCGAGCACCTTGAGGCCCTGCTCGATCACTTCCGGACCGACCCCGTCGCCTGGGATCACGGCGATGCGATGCGGTGCGGGCAAGGAACTACGCTCGCTCGCCCGCGCTGGCTTTTTCCTTGAGGCGCTCTTCCACGTACCTGAGCAGACCACCGCGCGCGATGAGCTCTTGCATGAACGGCGGGAATTGCGTGGCCCGGAACTCTTTGCCCGTCGTCTCGTTGCGGATGGTCCCGTTGTCCGCATCAACGGTGATCTTGTCGCCGTCGTTGATCCCATCGACGCCCTGAGGACATTCGAAGATCGGCAGACCGGTGTTGATGCAGTTGCGGTAGAAAATCCGTGCGAACGATTTTGCGACCACGCCCGCCACGCCCGCGCCCTTGAGCGCGACGGCGGCCACTTCGCGGGATGATCCGCAGCCGAAGTTCGTGTCGGCGACGATCAAGTCGCCGGGCTTGGCCTTCTTCACGAAGTTCGCGTCGAGATCTTCAAGCGCATGGCGGCCGAGTTCGACCGGGTCGATGAGGTTGCAATAGCGCCCCGGGATGATGACGTCCGTGTCGACGTTCTTCCCGTATTTATGCGCGGTGCCCGAAAGGATCATGCGACGACCTTCGCGGCTTCGAGCTGTTGCGGGCCGCCGATGTGGCCCAAGATAGCCGATGCGGCGGCGACGTACGGTCCGGTCAGATAGACCTCGCTCTTCACATGGCCCATGCGCCCGCGGAAGTTGCGATTCGTCGTCGAGATGCAGCGCTCGCCGTCAGCCAGGACCCCCATGTGGCCGCCGACGCACGGGCCGCAGGTGGGCGTCGACAGGACGCACCCTGCGTCGATGAAGATCTCGGCGAGCCCCTCCTTGAGGCACTGCGAATACACTTTCTGGCTACCGGGGATGACGATGGCACGCACGGAGGGATGCACCTTTTGACCTTTGAGGATCTCGGCTGCTTGGCGCATGTCCTCGATGCGACCGTTCGTGCACGTGCCGATGACCGCTTGCTGGATATCGATGTCGCTGAGCTCCGAAGCGTTGCGCGTGTTCTCCGGCAACCACGGCAGCGCGACTTGCGGCTCGACGCTCGTGCAGTCGATGACCACGGTGCGCTCGTATGCAGCGTCGCGGTCGGAGTGATAGACGGTGTAGTTCTTCTTTCCGACCGCCGCGCAATACGCTTCGGTCACGGCGTCCACCGGGAAAATCCCGTTCTTTGCGCCGGCTTCGATGGCCATGTTCGCCATGGTGAAGCGGCCGCTGATAGGAAGGTCGCGCACGACCGGCCCCGTGTATTCCAACGCTCCGTAGATCGCACCGTCGACGCCGAGCTCGGCGATGGTCCTTAGAATGAGGTCCTTAGCGGACACGTACGGCTGCAGCGATCCTTCGTACACGATCTTCGTCGTGGCAGGCACGCGCAGCCACATCTCCCCCAGCGCGAAGGCGGCCGCTATGTCGGTGGAGCCGACCCCGGTCGCGAAGGCTCCGATCCCGCCATAGGTCGTCGTGTGGCTATCGCCGCCGATGATGGTCTCGCCCGGCCCCACCATGCCGTTTTCCGGCAAGACGACGTGCTCGATCCCGCCACGACCGATTTCGAAATAGTTTTCGATGTGCTGCTCCGTCGCGAAATCGCGCATCATCTTGGAGAGCGTCGCGGTGGCGATATCTTTGTTGGGCGTGAAGTGGCTGGGCACGAGCGCGATCTTCGCGGGGTCCCAGACCTTGGTAGCGCCTTTGATCTTGCGGAACTCGGTGATCGCCACGGCGGCGGACAGCTCGTTGGCCATCACCAGGTCGAGGTTGATGGAAATGATGTCGCCGGGCGACACGGAGGCTTTGCCTGCGTGGGCGGCGAGGATCTTCTCCGTTTGAGTCATGGGACGCGGCACGGGCTTACAGACCTCCGGTTTCTTGCGGTACCGGCGTTGTTTCGGCGCGGGTCACTTTCGCGCCTTTGGAGGCGGCGCTGCGGCGTGACTTAAGCGGCTGGCACCCGGTAATCCGGGATCGCGGCGCGCGGCAGGCGTTGCATCAGGGCGAAGACCACCCCGATCCCGATGCCGCCGAGGGCGATGAGCTGGTCCTCGTGCGTCTGGGAGAAGAAATTCTTCACGAGCAAGTACGTCACGGCGACGGTGCCGATCGCGGGCAGAACGATGCGGGTCATATCGCTGAGCGGGAAGCCTTTGCGACGGAAGTGCACGACGCAGGACAGGCCCGTGAGGATGAACGTGAGGCCGAGGAAGATCGACGAGGCGTTGACGACTTCGAGCAATGCGTCTTTGGCAGAGGGTGCGAACCCCATGAGCAGCGTCACGACGAGCACGCCGATGTTCACGGCGAGAATGCTCAGGTGCGGGGTGCCGTAGCTCGGGTGCACCGCGGAGAGCGCGCGCGGGAAGACAGAATCGCGAGCCATGGAGAAGACGCCGCGCGAGATGCCGAGCTGCGTCGTCCATAACGTCGCGGCGGTCGAGACGAGGACGGTCAGCACCATGACGATCTCTCTCCATCCTCCCCCGAGCTGGTTCGCGACGTAGGCGAGGGTGTCGGCGGCCTGGTTCGAGATGCCGGCGAGATCGCCGACCCGTAAATAAGCGATCATGCAGAACAGCACGATCGCGACGGTGGCGAGCAACCCGAAGAGCCCTCCCAGTCCGGGCTGGCGCGAGGTGCCCGAATTCTCTTCTGACGTATACGTTGAGACTTCCCAACCGTCCGTCACCCAGATGGAGAGCACCATCGCCGCCAAGAAGCCCGCATAACCGCCGCTCCCGAGGGTGACGAGATGGGTGGCCGCACTGTGAGGCACGGGCTTGTGCAAGAACGCAAGCCCCGCGAAAAGCAGCAGCGCAGCGACTTCCAGGCCGAGGAATAATCCTGAAGCGCGTGCGGTCGGCCGCACTCCGCCGATGAGCAATGCGCTCGCCACGAGAACCCACGAGCTGCCTGCGATGGCGACCGCCGGTGCTTGGTTCACCCAGGCGCTCGGCACCCATCCGAAGTGCGCTAAGAACTCGAGCGTGTAGACGCCGGCGGGCACCACTGCCGCGACGGCCGCGAAGAAATACGAGAGCACGACGATCCAGGCCGCGAACGCGCCGGGGCGATGACCGAACGCGAGGCGCGACCATGCGTAGGTGGAACCGGCGTCCGCTCGTTCTTCACACAGGCGGTGGAACGCGATCGCGATGAAGACGATCGGCACCGTCAAGATGACGAGCGAGAGCACCGCGCCCGACCCCGCGACGGCCACCATCAATCCGAAAGTCGAAGCGATGGAATACGCCGGCGCCATGCTCGCCGAGGAGAGGATCGAGAGGTCGGACAGGCCGAGGACGCGCGAGAGACGGGTGCGCTTCAACGTGCGGAGTTGCCCGATCGGAAGCGGCCGGCGTTAGCCGGCCGAAGCGTCACGAAATCGTGTTGAAGACTGCGTCGCCGAAGCAACCTCCGCGTCATATCGCGCAATTCCGCGCGCGACTTTGAGGTCCTTTGCCAACAGGGTTTGGACGTCGCTTGGGCGCTACGGCGTCGCGTTGAGAGCGTTGAAGACGTTAAGACGTCCGGAGCCCTGGTGCGGGTCTCCGATGTTGTCGGCGGACGACTTGATGATCGACAGCGCTTGGGCGGGCGTCAACGTCGGGTCGACCGCGAACATGAGCGCGACCGCACCCGCGACGTGCGGCGTCGCTTGCGAGGTGCCTGCGAACAAGCCGACCGTCTCCTTGAATTGTCCTTGCGTGCTGTCGAGGTTTTGTATCCATTGGAGGTAGTCGATGCACGCTTGCGTCGTGCAGTGTTGCTGCGTCGAGTCAGGATCGCCGCCCGGCGCGACGAGCGAGAGCTGCGGGCCGAAATTCGAGTATGAGGCGACGCACTCGCTTCCGGTCCCTGGCTGGTTTTTCGTATCTCCGCAATTGGCGGACGCCCCGACCGCGATCACGCCGGGGTCGGCTGCGGGGTAGTCGACGATGTTCTTGCCGTCATTGCCCACCGCCGCGACGACGACGACACCGCTGGCGATCGCCGCTGCCACGGCAGGCTCCTCGTAGGTGGGATCGGGCGCGCTGCCGCCCAAGCTGAGATTGATGACCTTCGCGCCGCTTGCAACCGCCCAATTGATGGCCGATGCGACATCGATCGTGGCCGCGCCGCTGTTGTTGCCGTACGGGAACACCCGCGCTTCGAGCAGCGCCGTGTTCCAGCCGACGCCCGCGACGAACTGCCCGTTATTCGTGTCGGCCGCCGCGATCCCGCTGACGTCAGAACCGTGGCCGTCCTTGTCTTGGACCGTGCACTTGGTATCCACCAGGCCCGTGCCTAGGTCGTAGACGATCATTCCCCCCGGCGGCACTTTGCCGGTAAGATCCGGGTTGTTGAGATCGAACCCCGTGTCGATGATGGCGAGCCGCACGGACGAAAGGCCCTCGGTGATGCCCCACGCGCTCGGCATGCCGATCGTAAATGCATCCCACTGGGTGGGCGTCGGAAAAGCGTCGTTGAAGAGCGGATCGTTCGGCGTGGTCAGCTTGTGTCGCAAGTAGACGGGTCCGGCGGCGAGCACCCCGCGCACGTGACGAAGGGCAGTCGCGATGCTCTCCGGCTGCGCGCCGGACGGAATGGAAAACGTCGTCGCACCCTGTTGATTCAAACCAGTCACCTGGCGCGCGGAGAATTTGGAAAGCGCGCTGAACGCCGCTTGGGGGATCGTGCCGTTCGCAAAGCGCACGGCGACCATCCCGGGTTCTTGATCCGACACGGTCGGAGCGGCGAGATGCAAGCCCGCAAGACCTGTCGTCACAGACATGGCTGCTGCATTGCACCCGCTCGGCGGGGGTGTCGGATTACCGGGAGCCGTGCTCGAACCTCCGCCGCCTCCGCAGCCGATGAACCCGGACGTCGCCAACACGACGATTCCAATTTGGATTGATATCGCTTTCACAGCACCCGCCTCATGGAATGGACCTTTGTTCGCTAAGCCTCTTCTTCCCTCATTACGTTCATCGGCGATTTCGCGCGAGTCCAGCGGCCAGCCGTCGCTGAAAAAATGAAGGCGGCGATCACGCCGGCCGCGGTGAGTGCCTGTACGACTGGCGTCTGCTGCGTCCAGACGTCGAAGATAAGGAAGCCGAGCGTCCACAGCGCCCCGACGGCGGGCAAGAGAATGCCGGAAAACGCGTGACGCGGCCTTTCACCTGCTTGCAGATGCAGCTTGGCGCAGGCAAACCCGACGATGATGAACGTCAAACCCAAGAAGATGGAAGAGCCTGAGACGACAAGCTGCAGCGCTTGCTGAGCGCTGCTCACGAGGCCGCAGGCGAGCAGGATGAGCAGGATCGGCGCGCTCACGGCGACGGTTGCCACCCAGGGAGTGCCGAACTTCGGGTGCACGATCGCGAGGGCGGAGGGGAACAATCTGTCGCGACCCATCGCGAAAACCGCTCGAGAGAGCAGTTGCATCGTGGTCCACAGCGCAGCCGCGCTCGAGGCGAGTACGGTCACCACCATGAGCGTCGCGACCCAGCCGCCGCCCAGGCGCGCCGCGACATAGGCGAGCGCGTCCGCTTGATGGGAAGTAAACCCGTCAACGCTCCCGACGTGGAGAAACGCGACCATGCAGAACCACACAAGCGCCATGGTGGCGAGCAAACCGACAAGAGATCCGGCGCCCGGCGTCGTCGCAGGTCCCGTGGACTCCTCGGAGCTGTAGGTCGAGATCTCCCAACCGGCAGAGACCCAGATGGACAGCACCGCTCCGACGATGAGTCCGGTCAGACCGGTGGCGCCCAGCGAAAATCCCGTACGCCCGAGCGGCACGGTTCCGGTGAACGGATGGCTGAGCGCAACGACGGCGACAAGCACGAGCGCGCCGACCTCCACCGCAAGAAATATCGCGGACAGTTTGGCCGTCGGCTGTGCGCCGATGATGAGGAAGTACGCTGAGAATATCGTCCAACAGATGCCGGCGATCGCGATCGCCGCAGCCGAAGCGGCTGCGTGCGGAAAGATCAGCTCGACGGTGTAGACTGCGGCGGGAAGCGCGCACGCGAGCGCACCGAAGTAGTAGCCCACGATGATGAGCACCGCGGTGAAATAGCCGGCGCGCGAGCCGAACGCCCACTGCGCCCAGGTGTAAGCCGCGCCGGCCGACGGCCGTTCGGTGGCGAGGCGCATGAACCCGATCGCGATGAAGGCGATGGGAATCGTGGAGACCACCAGGGCGAAGGGAGCGCCCGTCCCGGCCGCGGCCACGACGAGCCCCATGACGGCGGCGAGGCTATACGCGGGCGCCATGCTGGAGGAGGCGAGCACGGACAAGTCCGCAAGCGATAGAGTCCGGAACAGCTTTCCAATGCCTGCGGCGCTCATCGTGCTCGCCTGCTGCGACCGGCCCTAGAGGTCCGCCGCCACATCTTCTCGCGCTGCTCGCGACGCGCGCCAGCCGAGCATCAGCGCGGCGAGGGCGGCACGGCGAGCGACCGTTTCTCGGTCCCCCGAGAGATGCAGCCGTCGTGCTTCGAGCCGCCCATCTTCGCTCGCGACGGCGATGTAGACGAGACCCACAGGCTTTTGCTCGTTGCCTCCGGTTGGGCCCGCGATACCGGTGACGGCAAGAGCGACGCGCGCGCCGAACGCCGCCTTCGCTCCAAGCGCCATAGCGGAGGCCACCTCTTCGCTCACCGCGCCGTGGAGCTCGATCGTCGCGGCGGCGACGTCGAGGAGCGCGGTCTTCGCTTCATTGGAATAGGCGATGACGCCCCCGCGATAATATTCCGAGGAGCCGGGCACGGCCGTGATCATCGAGCCGATGAGGCCGCCCGTGCACGACTCCGCCGTGGCGATCGTCCAGCCGCGGGCGCGCAGCTCTCCGCCAAGCACGGCGGCGAGAGACGAACCATCCGCGGAGAAGATACAATCGCCGAGACGGCGCCGGATCTCGGCCTCGAGTTGATCGATGAGCGCAGCGGCCGCTTCGCGACTGGAGGCTTTCGCGGTGATCTTGACGTGGACTTCTCCCGCATGTGCGAGCACGGCGATGCTGGGATTTACGCTGGCCCGGAAGAGATCGCCGATCTTGGCGTCGATCTCCGATTCGGAGACGCCGGTCGTGCGCAGGACGCGCGTCGCGATCGTCTGTCCAAGCGCGAACGTCTCGCGCAGCAGAGGTACGACGTGCTCGCGCAACATCGGCTCCATCTCGCGCGGCGGCCCCGGCAGCGCGATCACGAGCTTATCGCCGACTGCGAGCGCGAATCCCGGAGCCGTGCCCTTGGGATTTTCCAAGATCTTCGCGCCTTTCGGGAACATGGCTTGACGCGCGTTGTTCGGCGACATCTGGCGTCCGAAGCTCGCGAAGAACGCGCGCAGGTCGAAGACGACTTCGGGATCCAGGACGAGCTCCGTGCCGACCGACGCCACGATGCCTTCGCGGGTGAGATCGTCGACCGTAGGCCCGAGACCGCCCGCACAGATGACGACGTCTGCTCTGGCGAGCGCCTCTGTCACCGCCTGCGCGATCCGGCTTTCGTTATCGCCGACTGACGTCTCCCGAAAGACATCGATGCCGATCTCCGCCAAGCACGCGGCGATCGTGGCGGTGTTCGTGTCGACGAGCTGGCCCAGGAGCAGCTCGGTTCCGACCGTGATGATCTCTGCGGATGGCATGCAGCGCTACGAGCCGCCCGCGCTCGCGCGCTTAGGCTCGAGCAACTCGACCGGTATCCCGTTTGGATCTTCGACGAATGCGATCGACCGCGTGCCGCTGGGAGATTTCTTCGGGCCTTTGAGGATCTTGACGCCTTGATCGGCGAGGCGCTTGCATACCTGTTCGAGATCGCCGTCCACTTCGAGCGCAAGATGCTCGTAGCGATTGCCGAGTTCGTACGGGGGATGCTCCTCGAGGTCGTAGACGAGCTCGATGTACGAGTCCCAGTCGCGGCCGACGAACGCCATGTCCGCGTTTCCCTCGTGGTGCGCTTGGTCCAGCAGTCGCAAGCCGAGCTTCTTCGTGTAGAAGTCGATCGACTGATCCATGTCATTGACGAAGATCGACGTATGGAGATATCGGGAAATGGGTTTACCCTCGCTTCCTAGACCGGCGTTTTGTTTGCGGCGTTCGCGCGGATTTTGCGAGAACCGAAAGCTCCCAACGGTACCCGTCTGGATCATGAAACCAAAGCCCCATGTTCTTGGAGCCCGGCGCTTCAGGACCGATCTCGTCGCCCGGGTCTTCGAGTTTGACCTTCTTCCGTTTCAGCCATGCGAGCGCCGCTTCGAGTTCTCGCATGCTGCGAAGATGGAAGGACACGTGCTCGAGCGTCTCCGGCCGCGGCACGCCTTTCATGAGCGCGATGTCGACGTTTTTATTGCCCACGACGACGCCGTTCGGAAATTCGAATTCCACCTTCAGCCCCATGACGTCCACCCAGAACCGCGCGCTCTTGCGCGGGTCGCGAACCGCCAGCACCATGTGACCGACATGGCCAAGTTTGATCGACATGTCAAAAATCTACCGGGCGCAAGTAGAATTCATTGATCGCGGTGGTGGAGATGACCGCGGTCGTCGGCAGGTGGCGCTTCCAATGCGTTGAGTTCACCCTGCGCATGACGAGCGCGACGTCTGTCGGCGTGAATCCATGTTCCACGATATCCTCCTCTCGATACCCCATGAGCGCCAGTTGTAAGATGCGATCTGCGCGAGCGTACGTGATGCCGAGGTCTTCCTCATCTGTCTGTCCACGGATGAGGTCGGCGGTGGCGGGTTTGTCGATGATCGCTGGCGGCACGCCGAGGTGTCGGGCCAGTTGCCATATCTGTGTCTTGAAAAGGTCGCCGATCGGGTTGATCGGCGGCGAGTCATCGGCGTGCCAGGTGAAGTAGCCGAGCAGCCGCTCCGACTTGTTCCCGGTACCTACCGGCAGACCGTCGTACTTCGCTGATTGATCGAACAGCACGATCATCCGTTGCCGCGCCATCACGTTACCCCGGCGCGTCGGGGATGCCTCCCGTTCGTGCTGCAGATATCCGTCGACCGCATCGCTGATGTCTATTACGATGTCGTGGATCCGCGTTGACGCGGTCACCAAGGCCCCGTGCCTGAAGCTTTCTTCGGATGAGGTGCGATACGGCATGCGCACGCCATGCACGTTCTCCGGCCCAAGCGCCTTTGCGCACAGGAAAGCGACCACCGCCGAATCGACGCCGCCGGAAACGCCGACGATCGCGGTGCGGATACCGCGGCGACCGATCATCTCATCGCGCAGAAAGTTCACCAGCCAACGTTCTGCGAGCGCTGGGTCGAGCGCGAGTCCGTCGACCTCACGTACGTCTGCGTGGAGGACCGGGAGCTTCGGGCTCATCGTTTCTGCCTCGGGCTTGCGGCAGGCCGTCGCGCGGTCTCCTCATCGAACATCGTCGTGAGCTCGGCAAGATTGGATTCTAAATCGCCGAGCGCCGGAAGCGCGGCACGGGCCACATGCACGTCCTGCAGCGAGATGGACGTCCGCACGATCGCGGCGCCGTCGAAGGGCGCTTCCACGCGCAGATCTCCGAACGGTCCCATGAGGCGCGATGCGCCCGTGAATCCTTTGCCGCCTTCGAAGCCCACCAGGCCCGCGTAGGCGATGAAAATGCCGTGCTCTGCCGCGGCCACGCGCATGATGTCGCGCCACATCCGAACGTTCGCGGGCTCGGCCTCTTCCAGGCCGCGCCCGGGAGATGCGCTGGGGATGTACAGGATCTGCGCTCCGCGCAAGGCGGCGATGGTCACGGCAACCGAGTGGCAGGCGTCTTCGCAGATCAAGATCGCGGCGCGCCCGTGCGGAGTCGCAAAGGCTTCGATGCTGCGCCCGCGCGACACGAACCGCTCCTCATCAAAGACGCCGTACGTCGGCAAGAAGAGCTTGCGGTGTACGTGACGCACCGTTCCGTGCTCGCCGAGGCTTGCGTACATAGCGCTGTTGTAGAACTTACCGCCGTCATCTTCGTAGAACCCGACGACGACATCGAAGGACGGATGTTTGCGTCCGCAAACCCGCGCCGCCGTCGTTTGCAGCCGGCGGTACACAGCGCTGCTCTTCAGCGCGACTTCGGCGACGCCGCCCTCGACGAAGTAGCCCGAAAGGCTGGCCTCAGGAAAGACGATGACGGAGGGAAAGCCTTCCTGGTCGTGACGCAGCGCGGCGAAGACTTGCTCGATCCGCTCAAAATTCTGCTCGACGCGCCCCTTTCTTGGCGCGAATTGGACGAGCGCTAGGTTGACGACCTGACGCGGCCTTGCTTTGGCGGGGCCATTTCTGCTAGGCGCCACAATGCCGACCGGCTCCGGAAGCCTCGGCTTGCTCGAGGGACGGCGCGCTGCTTTCTTCGCCTGCTTTCTGATCACCGAGCTAACCGTTCTTTTTCTCACCACGCGGAACCCGGCGCGAGAAAAAAGCATCCACAGGGAGGCATAAACGGTGGACAAGTTCTGCGCAAAAGAGCACAAAAGTCCGTCTCATAAGGGTTAGACGGGGAACGAACTGCCGTTCGAAAAAACCCTTGCAAGGCGACATTAACCGCTATATAATGTGGAGAATCACCCCTATAGCCACTATAGGTAGGGGTGCCTTGTCGACTCTCGAACATGCGTGTGATATAGCTTTCATCAGAAATCCGCTCCAAGAAAGGCCCCTGCGCTCACATGAAGATTTCGCGCCGTTTCACAAAGCCCGGTACCGATCCACTCGACGAAGTGAAGTGGGAGCGCCGGGAATCGGTCATCCGCGAACCCGATGGAACCGTGGTCTTCGAAATGCGGGATATCGAGGTCCCGGCCGATTGGTCGCAAGTCGCGACGGACATTTTGGCGCAGAAATACTTCCGCAAGGCCGGTGTGCCGCAGCCTGACGGCACGCTCGGTAAAGAGACGTCGGCTCGGCAGGTCGTGCGCCGGCTGGCGGGTTGCTGGACAGATTGGGGCCGGCGCTACAAGTACTTCGATACGGACGAAGACGCGGCTGCGTTCGACGCCGAGTTGAGCCACATGCTCATCCATCAGATGGCCGCGCCGAACTCGCCGCAGTGGTTCAACACCGGGCTCTCCTATGCGTATGGCATCACAGGCGCACCCCAGGGTCATTTCTATGTCGATCCTGACACAAAAGAACTCGTAAGGTCGACTGATGCCTACACGCACGTTCAAGGACACGCGTGCTTCATCCAATCTGTCGACGATGACCTTGTGAATGACAACGGCATCATGGATCTCTGGGTGCGCGAAGCGCGGCTGTTCAAACACGGGAGTGGCACGGGAAGTAATTTCTCGAACCTCCGCGCGGAAGGCGAGAAACTCGCGGGCGGTGGCACATCGAGCGGCCTTATGTCGTTCTTGCGAGTTGGAGACAGAGCTGCCGGAGCGATTAAAAGTGGCGGAACAACGCGCCGAGCCGCCAAGATGGTAATCCTCGATATGGATCACCCCGACATCGAGAAGTTCATCAACTGGAAGGTCGAGGAAGAAAAGAAAGTTGCAGCGCTCATCGCGGCTGGCTACGACGGATCGTATGAGGGCGAGGCATACCAAACCGTCTCCGGTCAGAACTCCAATAATTCCGTTCGTGTATCTGATAAGTTCGTCGAAGCGGTGCGCAACGACGGTCCCTGGGACTTGCTCTGGAGGACTGACAAGAAAGTCGCCCGCACTGTGCGCGCACGTGACCTTTGGGATCAAGTAGGGCGTGCTGCCTGGGCTTGCGCAGATCCTGGAGTACAATACGACGACATCATCAACTCGTGGCATACATCGCCGGCGGGAGGCCGAATTCGCGCAAGTAATCCATGCAGTGAATATTTGTTCCTTGACGACACGGCCTGCTTTGCACCCGAGACCCGGATCAGCACTCCACGTGGTTTGCGCACCGTCGAAGACTTGTATGCGTCACAGGAACGGGGCGAGTCTGTCCTGGTCACAACCGATGTGCATTCCGAACACGATCATAGACGACTCACAGCGTATCGCACCGCGAAAATAACTCGCGTAGGCACACGATCAGTCTTCCGCATGACACTAAAGGACGGACGTCAGATTCGAGCAACTGGCGATCATCGGTTCCTCACGAGCGCCGGGAAATGGAAGCGCCTTGACCAGCTAATCCCTGGATCCGACAGACTTCAGATCCGCACGTCCGGCGATGCAATCGAGTTCTCATCGGCACCCGTTGAGCAGAAGCGCTGGCAGATGTTGGGATGGCTCACTGGTGACGGGGTGTTCAACAAGGACACCGTCGCGCTAATCTTTGCGCCAACCGAAGAAGAGACAGCCCTCGAAATGACATCGCATCTCAACGAGCTCAAAGCCGCGGTTGGAGGCGTCGCACAAAGTCGGCTTTCATCCGTCTCGACGCAGCATAATGGGGTGATGCAGACTTCATCAAGGCAAAGTTCGCTCATCGGACATTTGGAAAAGCAATATGGCTTTAAGCAGGCGATCGCCGTAGACAAGGATGTGCCAAGCGCTATTCACTGGGTTGGAGATGACCTGAAGGTCGCATACCTGCAGGGGCTCTTCTCCGCGGATGGGACTATCCGAGATGGCTGTGGCGAGGAAAGAGAGGTGATGCTAGCATCGTCATCGGGGCAGTTGTTGCGCTCCGTTCAGCTCTTGCTTTCTGACATCGGCATTACCTCACGGATAAGCTGGAACCAGCCGGCTGAGCGGAAGAACCCACAAGGCCAATTGCACATCTACAACCAGCAGGCACGACGGTTCTTGACACTTATTGGATTTCCGTGTTCCGCATACAAAGATGCTCTGGCACAAACTATTCTTTCATCTCCGTTCACTGGCGCGAAGAAGAACCCCCGCGCGCCCAAGGTCGTTGAAATCATCCCGGATGGCGAAGAATTGGTGTATGACATTACGGAGCCGGTCACGCACACAGTCATCGCCGAAGGCATCATCGCGCACAACTGCAATCTCGCGTCTCTCAACCTCATGAAATTCTACGATCAAGAGCGCGGGCAGCTTGAGGTAGACGCGTATAAGCACGCCATTCGCCTATGGACGATTGTGCTCGAAATCTCCGTATTGATGGCGCAATTTCCAAGCGCGGCTATTGCTCGAAAATCATACGAGTATCGAACGCTTGGATTGGGATATGCAAACCTCGGCACTCTTTTGATGGTCTCGGGCATACCCTACGATTCGCCACGCGCTCTTGCGATCGCGGGTGCAATTTCGTCAATTTTGACAGGCGAGTCGTATGCTACCTCGGCCGACATGGCGCGCGAATTGGGCGCATTCCCCCGTTATAAGGAGAACGCAGAGCACATGCTGCGCGTGATGCGCAACCATCGGCGCGCAGCATACAATGCGCCGGCCGGTGAGTATGAGCAGCTCTCCGTGGTACCCATGGGGATTGATGCAAGCCTGTGCCCGCCATATCTGCTCGCCGCCGCTCGTGAGTGTTGGGATCAAGCCATCGAAACTGGCGAGCAATATGGCTACCGGAACGCGCAAGCGACCTGTATCGCTCCAACCGGTACTATAGGCTTGTTGATGGACTGCGACACCACCGGGATCGAGCCCGATTTCGCGCTCGTGAAGTTCAAGAAGCTTTCCGGTGGCGGCTACTTCAAGATCATCAATCAGTCGCTTCCGCAGGCCTTGAGCAACCTCGGGTACACGGACGAGCAGATCGACGACATCGTGCGCTATGCCAAGGGCTCGGGATCGCTCTACGGCGCGCCCTACATCAACGCGGAAACGCTGCGCGCGAGAGGCTTCACGAACGAAGACGTCATCAAGATCGAGAAAGCACTGCCGACCGTCTTCGAGATCGGCTTCGCGTTCAATCAATGGAGCTTGGGCGAAGACACGATGCAGCGTCTGGGCGTGGCGCCCGAGCAGTACAACGCGCCGGATTTCGACCTCCTTCGCACTCTGGGTTACAACCGCGAAGAGATCGATGCGGCGAACAACTATATCTGCGGAACGATGACGATCGAAGGAGCGCCTCATCTGAAAGAGGAGCACTATCCCGTCTTCGACTGCGCCAACAAGTGCGGTAAACTCGGCCGGCGCTTCATCCATCACATGGGGCACGTCCGCATGATGGCGGCGGCACAACCCTTCATCAGCGGCGCGATCTCGAAGACGGTGAACCTCCCGAACGAAGCGACCGTGGAGGACATCAAAGAATCGTACCTGCGCTCGTGGGATCTTGGCCTCAAAGCGATCGCCTTGTATCGCGACGGGTCCAAGCTCTCTCAGCCGCTCTCGAACAAGGGGACGGACAAGACCGCTTCAGACAACGACCGGCAGCTGGCGCTGTCCGAGGAGTTCGCGAAACAACTGGAAGCGGCGCGCAAGCAACGAGCGGAGGAGCTGCGACCCGACGAGATCCTGGCCGCCGCTCAACGGATCCTGGCCAGCGCCACGAACACCGACTTCAAGCGCAAGGTCGCGCAAGCGCTCGAACGCAACCGGCTGCCCGCCAAACGGCGCGGCTGGACGCAAAAGGCGAAGATCGCGGGCCACACCGTCTTCTTGCGCACGGGCGAGTATGGCGACGGCACGCTGGGCGAGATCTTCGTCGATCTCCACAAAGAAGGCGCCTCGTTCCGCAGCCTCATGAACTGCTTTGCCATAGCCGTCTCCATCGGCTTGCAGTATGGCGTGCCGCTCGAAGAGTTCGTCGACAAATTCGTGTTCACGCGCTTCGAACCCAACGGCTTCGTCGACCATCCTAACATCAAGCACTGCACGAGCGTCGTCGACTACATCTTCCGCGTGCTCGGCATGGAATATCTTGGGCGTACCGACTTCGTGCAGATCAAACCTGAAGACAAAGACGTGGATGATACCGCGCACGAAGAGCACGCGCAAGCCGAATTCGAAGCCCGCGTCAGCGCCCAGCAGGCGGCAGACGAAACGCCGCCGGCGCGCTCGCAGCAAAGCCCTGCTTCCTCGAGCATGCCGCAGCGATCTCCGGCGACGGCCGCGCCCAACGCCACGGTCGATCCGGCGCTCGCTTCGCAGCTCAACGCGCTCCGCTCGCGCGAAGCGCAAATGGCCTCGCTCATGGGCGATGCGCCGCTCTGCGACGTGTGCGGCTCGATCACGCGGCGCAATGGGGCCTGCTACGTGTGCGATAGTTGCGGCCGCAGCATGGGCTGCTCCTAGAGCACGCTCACGGCAGCAGCACGGCGGCACCGTCGATCGCATCGTTTGCGACCGCTCGGAGCGCCTGATTCGCCTCGGCCAGCGGGAACGTCGTCACCTTCGCGACGATCGGGATCTCCGCTGCCAACGCGAGGAAGTCGCGCGCGTCTTCGCGCGTCATGTTCGTCACGCTGCAGATCTGGCGCTCGCCCCACAGCAGACTATCGTAGTCGAACTGAGGCATGCGGTCGAGGTGGATGGCATTGATCGCGACCACGCCTCCCTTTCGTAGCGAACCGAGCGCCGCGACCACCACGTCTCCCGATGGAGCAAACGTGATAGCCCTGTCGAGCGCTTCCGGAGGCTTTTCCGTTGCGTCCCCGACCCAACTGGCTCCGAATGACTCCGCCAGCGCGCGATGCGAGGCGCCACGCGTTGACACGAAGATCTCGCATTCCCAATGGCGCAGCACTTGCGCCGCGAGATGCGCCGATGCGCCAAAGCCGAAGAGCCCGACGCGCTCGCCCCGCGCCACGCCTGCGATCCGAAGCGCTCGGAATCCGATGATCCCGGCGCAGAGCAGCGGCGCAGCCTCGAGCGTGCCGAGTTCGGGCGGCAGGTCGAGCGCGAAGTCGCTCCGGACGTCCGCGTATTCTGCATACCCGCCGTTTTTGTCGTAACCGGTGAACACGATGCGGTCGCAAAGATTCTCGCTTCCGGCCCGGCAATAGGCGCACGTGCCATCCACGCCGCCTACCCAAGAGACGCCCACGCGCTTGCCGACACGCGAACGATCGGGCCCGTCGACCACCTCGCCGACGATCTGGTGACCAGGCACCAGCCACGGATGTCTCGGAGGCAGTGCTCCCGTCACGATGTGCAGATCGGTCCGGCACACACCGCACGCGAGCACTCTGATGCGGACGGCGTCGCTGGGCAGACCCCCGAGCGGGATCTCTTCTTCTCGCAGCGGCGACTCGGACGCAGGTGCAGGCGCGTGCAGCACCATGGCCTTCATCCGATTTCGGCGACCTCGCGCTTGCGGGCGCACACCTCGAGCTTCGTGCCGCTGGGATCCTCGAAGAAGATCGCCGGGTAGTCGGCTGAAGCCGACGGTTCGATGCGAACTGCGCCGATGCGACGCAGCAACGACGTCCACCACGCCGTGTCGAGCGGCGCGGGCACCCGGAATGCGATGCGAGTCAGCGTCGGCTGCATGCTCGCGTCCTCGATGAACCCCACGAAACGCGAAACGACTCCTTCGGCCGCCGGCTCGTAGTATTCCAACGCATTGTAGGGCCGGTCGTCTGCGGCTTCATGCCAGTCGCCGGCTGCGTCCACGTGCGCGTAACGCTTGCGCGGCAGACCGAGCACCTGCATGAGCTCGTCGTAAAACGGTTCGACCGCTTTGATGGAGCGCACCCGCGTGTCGACGTGGTCGATGCCGAGATATCCATTTTGCATGCACGCGACTTGCGAAAAAGCCCGCGCGCATCCTGGTCGGCGCGTGCAATCGCCTGACCAAGGTCGCCCGTTCGTCTGCCCGAATGTCAGGCCCAATGGATTTTGGACAGGTACTGGTGCTCGCCGCCGGCGCGGCGGTCATCCTGGTCGTCCTCTTCGACCTGGTCGCCTCCATGCTGGTCCCGCGGCCGGTGCCCGGCAGATTTCTGCTCAGCGCGCTCGTGCGGCGGCTTGCGTGGACTCGCTGGAAGAAGCTCTACCTCTCGATGCAGCCACCGGAGCGCCGAGAGATCATCTTAGGATTCTTCGCCCCGCTGTCGGTCGTAGGCTCGCTCTTCACTTGGCTCGCCGGCCTCGTGCTCGGATACGGCCTCATCTTCTGGTCACTGAGAGGCCAGCTCCATCCCCAGCCGGCCAACCTCTTCGTCGCGAGCTATTACGCCGGCACGAGCGTCCTCACGATCGGCTACGGCGACATCGTCGCCACTGGCGATGCGGCGCGCCTGGTCTCGCTCGCGGCTGGGGCGACCGGCCTTGCGACGGTCGCAGTCGTGCTTGCCTTCCTCTTCTCCGTGCTCAACTCGTATCGGGAGCGCGAGGTTTTCGAGATCACGCTCGATGCGCGTGCCGGCTCGCCGCCATCGGGGCTCGTGCTCCTGGAGACGCACGCGCAGCTCTCGATCGCCGACGACTTGCCACGTTTTTTCCAGGATGCACAGAGATGGTGTGCCGACGTGCTGGAAACGCACCTGGCGTACCCCGTGCTTTGCTATTTCCGTTCGGCTCACATCGGCATGTCGTGGATCGCCGCGCTCGGGGCGGTGCTCGACGCCGCCACGCTCGTCATGTCGACGATCGAAAGCATTCCTCGCGGCCAAGCGACGATCGCACATAGCGTGGGTGAACATCTCGTCTACGATGTGGCCCATTACTTCGATCTGCTGGGAGCGGAGAGCACGCTCGTCGAGGAGCGAGAATTTCTCGCTGCCCGCGAGCGCCTCGCTGCTGTCGGCTACAGGCTGCGGCCGCCCGCGGAGGCGTGGCAAACGTTCTCGCGCCTGCGCGCCCAATATGCTTCGTCCCTCAACAATCTCGCGCGCCATTGGGCGATCGAACCGGCCCAGTGGATCGGCGATCGCTCACCGCTCGGCGCGCGCAAGGATTGAACGTGCCGCACGCGACTGCGCAGCCTCGGCGCGCGAGCCTCGCGACCGTGCGCTCGCGCATCGTCGCATGCACCCGTTGTCCGGAGCTGCGAGCGTATTGCGCTGCCATCGCGCGCGAACGCAAGCGCGAATTCGCGGGTGAACGCTACTGGGGCAAACCCGTGCCGAGCATCGGCTCGGCGTCTGCGCGGGTCCTCATCGTCGGGCTCGCACCCGCCGCGCACGGCGGCAACAGGACCGGTCGTATGTTCACGGGCGACGGATCGGCGCGCTTTCTGGCCCGCTCGCTCTACCGCGCGGGGCTCGCGACGAAGCCCCTGTCCGAACGCCGCGGCGACGGCTTCGATCTCATCGACGCTTTCATGACAGCAGCGTTGCGCTGCGCCCCGCCCCATAACAAACCCAAACCCTTGCAGATGGCCAAGTGCGCCGACCACATGCGCGCCGAACTAGACCTCTTGGACAACAACGTGCGCGTCGTTGTGGCGTTGGGCAAAATCGGGTTCGACACGATCTGGGCCCGACTGCGCGAGCGTGGCTATCGTTCGGCCAAGCGTCCGGTGTTCGGCCACGAGCGTTGTTACGAACTGACCCATGACCAAGCGCCGCCCATCGTCCTGCTCGGTTCGTATCATCCCAGCCGTCAGAACACGAACACTGGCAAGCTCACCCAGGCCATGCTCGACCGCGTCTTCAGGCGCGCGCAGAGGTTCGCGCGAACTCGTTGATGAGCCGCGCCATCTCGCGAAGCCGCCGCTGCTTCGCCTCCTCGGTCCAGGCGCTTGCGTGTGGCGTCATGATGACGTTTTGCAGTTCCCAAAACGGCTCGCCGGCCGGATAGGCGTTCTCCGGAGGATATCGATACCAGACGTCAAGCGCCGCGCCTGCGATGCGGCGTTCCTTGAGCGCCTCGTACAGCGCACGCTCGTCAGCCACAGGCCCGCGGGCGACGTTCACGACGAGCGCGTCGCGCTTCATGAGCGCGAGCCGCCTCGCATCGAGCAGGCCGCGCGTCAGGTCTGAGAGCTCGCAGCACAAGACGAGCGCATCGCACCACGAGACAAGGCGATCCACGTCGGATCGGTCGCCGATGCGGCCGAGAAACTCCAACCCATGCTCGCGGTTCTTGGCCGCCTCTGGATGCAGCGTGACGGCGGCACAGCGGATGTCGAACGGGCGGGCTCGTCGTTGGACCGCGCGCCCGATCCCGCCGAAGCCGATCAAACCCAGCGCAGAGCCTGCAAGCTCCTCATTGACCTGCGCCCCTCCCCAATAACCGAAGACCCACTCGCCGCGGCGCAGCGCGGCGTCGGCCGCGAAGAGATGCTGGCGCAACGCGACCAGACACCCAATGACATATTCGGCCATCGGGATCTCGTGGCCCGAGCCATGCGCGAACCGGATGTCCGGCCGCAGGGCGCTGCGGTCGATGTGCTCCGTGCCCGCCGCCGGACAGATGAGCAAGCGCAAGCGCTTTGCCGCAGCGGCCATCTCTTGCGTGAAGTCGATGCTGATAAGTATCTCGGCCGCGGGCAGCTCGGACCACACCGCGGAGCCGTCGGCTGCATCGAGTCCTTGAAACTCGACGCCGGGAGCGAGCAGCTGTGGGAGCGAGTCGTTCCAGATGCGCGAGAGCGACAGGACGCGCATGCGCTATCGTTTCCGCAAAACCGCGATCATGCGCCATGATCGCTCGCTCATGTCGAGCGGCAATATCGGATCGATGTCGCCGTGCCAACCGACGATGTCGAAGCAACCGCTCGCCTCCACCACGTACTGCACCCCGCCGCGCAGCCACATGTGCTGGGGCCAACGCATCGCGAGCCGGCGGCTCGCGCGACCACTGGTCTTCTTGCCGTTCGGGCGACGCGGTTCGATGACGAGGCTCGCCACGAAGGTCTCGGCGATCGGATCGAACCTTGTGAGCGAGAACCGCGCGCTGACCCGCTCGTCCCCGCGTCCTTGCGTCCACCGTTCGGACGTGCGGCTGCGTCCTTTGCCGAAATAGTCGGCCGGGTGCGTGAACTCGACGAATGCCAAACCGCCTTTGCGCAAGGCGGCGCCGGCGCTGCGCAACGTCTCGATGCCGTCGCGATCCGTGACGCACTGCGCGAACGAGTCGAACAAGCAGAGGACGATATCGAACCGCTGCTCCACGGTGAAGGTGCGCATGTCGGCGCGCCGCAGCGTTACCCGCACGCCATCGCGCTTGCACAGCTGTCGCGCATAGCCGAGCATCTCGCTGTTGATGTCCAGTCCGACGCAGGTCAGGCCCGCGCGCGCTAGCTCGCGCAGGTGGTGGGCAGGACCGCACGCGAGCTCCAGCACCGTGTGCGGATGCCGGACGCCATAGCCCGCCGCCAGCGTCAACAGATTTGAGCACTCCGCCGGGATGTCGCGAAACCCGAACGCGAGGTCGTAGAGCTGTGGTCTGCGATACATCGGGAGCTCGGCGCCGGCGCCGTGGAGGCGCCGCCTCTTAGGGCGTGACGACGGCATGATGCTGATGTTCGATCCGCTCGCAGAGCTCTTCAGCGGGATAGGTGATGATCTCGGCCAGGGTTGGGTGCAAGTGCGGCATCTCCATCACATCGTGGCACTTGGCCTTGAAGTAGATGAGCGCAATGGCTTCGTGGATGAGGTCCGCCGCTTCCGCGCCTACGATCGTCACACCCAAGATCCGGCCGTCAAGCGCGACCACCATCTTGATGAAGCCTGCGGTGAGGTTTGCCGTGATAGCCTTGCCGAGGTCGTCGAATGGAAAGCTCGCCTTGGCATATGGGATGTCGCGCTCGACACACTGGCGCTCGGTGAGCCCAGCCACCGCGACTTGCGGGTCCGTGAAGACGGCACGCGAGGCGACGAGGTCGTAATCGATCGGCCGTTGCGTCTGTGAAAACGCATTGCGCGCCGCCAGCTGTCCGGCGTAGACCGCAACGTGCACGAGCTCGTAGGGTCCCGTGACGTCACCTGCTGCGAAGACCCGCGGATTGGTCGTGCGCAAGAAGCGGTCGACCTTCACCCCTTGGCGATCGTATTCGATCCGCGCCGCATCGAAACCAAAACCCTCGACGTTCGGCCTGCGACCCAAAGCGACGAAGATCTCCTTCGCCTCGATCGACTCCTCCACGCCGTCGGCGTCGAACACGACGCGCTTGAGCCCAGCGGAACGCTCCAGCCGGACGATCTTCGTGCCGGTCCGGACGAGGATTCCTTCACGCTCGAAAGACTCGCGCAGACAAATCCCGACGTCGTGATCCTCGCCCGACAGCAACGTAGCGCTGCGTTGCACGATCGTGACGTGAACGCCGACCCGCGAAAGGTATTGCACGAGCTCGACGCCGACCGCACCAGCGCCCAGCACGATGACGCTTTCCGGCAGTGCCTCCAGATCGAGCACTTCGTCGCTCGTCAGATACCCCGTTTCGCGCAGACCCGGCAATGGCGGCACCTCAATGACGGAGCCGGTCGAAACGACGAAACGCCCGGCGCGGATCGTCTGCCCGCCGGCAACGATCGTATCCTCGCTTGTGAATCTCGGCTCTCCCGCAAAGAGCGGGAACTGGTTGATGCCGAGGATCCGTTCGTCGGCGAAACCACGGATGATCCGGTTTTTTCGCGAGACGATCTCGCGCACGTCTGCCTGGACGTTGCCCGTATGGACGCCGAGCGACGGCGCTGTGCGCGCCAGGTGGGCTATCTCCGCCGAGCGCAGCAGCGTCTTACTGGGCATGCAGCCGCGGAGGATGCACAAGCCCGCAAGCGGGCCGGTACCATCCGCGAACGCGACGGACTTCCCCATACTGCGCGCCGTGTTCGCAGCCGCGAAGCCCGCGCTGCCGGCACCTAACACGCATAGATCGAACTCGTGCGAGCTGTCCATGGACGCGAGTATTGCCCGTCGCGCGCAGTGGCGCCTTGCTCTCGCGCGGAAGCAGGCAGCGCGTCTGCAGACGCGGTAAGGGCGAGCGATATGACCGCAGCTGTGCTGCTCGCGCGGGCGCAGATCGACGGAGCTGTCCACGAAGGAGTCATCGAAGGCGACGTCTTTGCGAGCGATGCCATCCGCGTGCCGCTGCGCTCGGTGCGCCTGCTCGCACCGTGCTCTCCCTCGAAGATCGTCGGCGTCGGGCGCAACTACGCGGAACACGCCGCCGAGCTCGGCAACGCGGTGCCGAAAGAACCGCTCTTGTTCTTCAAGCCGCCCTCCGCCCTAAACCATCCTGATGGCGACATCGTCTATCCGCGCCAGAGCTCGCGCGTCGACTTCGAGGGCGAGCTGGCATGCGTGATCGGCAGGCGATGTCGAAACGTCTCCGCCTCGCAGGCGCGCGAAGTGATTTTAGGCTACACGATCTGCAATGACGTGACCGCGCGCGACCTGCAGGAGACCGACGGGCAGTGGGCGCGGGCCAAAGGCTTCGACACCTTTGCCCCCTTGGGGCCGTGCATCGCAACCGGCATCGATCCCGCATCGCTTCGGCTTCGCACCTACTTGAACGGCGAGCTCAAGCAGGACGCGACGACCTCATGGCTTATCTTCAGCGTCGAGCGCCTCATCGAATACATCTCCGCTGCTTTCACGCTCGAGGCGGGAGACGTCATCTTCACCGGCACGCCCGCCGGCATCGGTCCCATGCGGCCGGGAGACGTGGTGAGCGTCGAGATCGAAGGAATCGGCGTGTTGCGGAACCGGGTCGTGAGCGCTACTGGGAAAGAAACGCGTCCTCAGTAACGGCGATGTGGAATGGCGCGCCCGCCGCGAGCGTCACGTCGTCGCCCTTGCGCAGAAAATCCAGGATGAAGAACCCAGGAACCATCATGTTGGCGATGTCTTCGAGCGCCGGACCCGTGCCGTTTTTCGCATTGGCATCCGCGACGAGACTGTCGTGCGTGATGCCCACCGCCACCTGCGTCGTATCGGAGAGGTTGATGGGATCGAACTCGATGTGCAGCAAGCCGTCCTGACGTCCGCCGTGCGCGGGTCTGCATTCGGTGACTTTGCCGGTGCCGACGGTGCCGGCCGGGATGGCGAGCCGAGAACCGGCTTTGACGTCGTCGAGAACTTTGAAGTTGAAGGTTTCGCCCTTGTGGCAATGCGCCGATGAGACGGTCTGAAGCATGGCCACGTGGACAAGCGTTCCCGCGGCGACGAGTGAGTCGCGCGTCTCGTCATCGATCGGTGTGGTCGCGTGCTCTATGGCCCCGGCGCGGCCAGCCAAGCAGAGTGCGCACGCGAGCGTGAAAGCGAGGAGGGTGGGAAGCCGGCGCAGTGTCTGCATACAAACTCCGTTTTGAATCAGCGCCCGGATTTATTTTTAGCGGTCTTCCGGGGCCGGACCTGCGCCCTGTGCCTGGGGCTCGGCGGGACCGCCGTCCAGAATCGCCTCAGCCCAGCTCCTCGCTTCGGCTGCAGTCGGTTGGCGGTCGGGCAGCGCAGCGTAGAAAAGTCCCTCTTTGCGGCCCTGATACCAGCCGGCGAATATCGAGAGCTGGTCGATCTCATGTTGTTTTAAGAAACAGCGAGACGCGAGTTGCGGTGCATGGTGTTCGGCGAGGATCCTCGCGAGCTCGCCGGCCGCGCGCGGCCGATCCGGCAGCCTTCTGGGCAAGCTGGTCCTCGCGGTCAGCCGGCCGCGACAGAACAAGAAGCACGCCTCCTCGGAGGGCTCGGCCGATGGCGCCAGCACCACGGCGTTGAGCTGCGCCGCCTCCTCGAGCGCCGAGTGGTGCTCGCGCAAACGCCGCAGCCGGTCGAGCCGGCGTTCCTCGCGATCCACGAGTTCGCTGCGCCCGCGCGCCGCTGCCTCATCGCGGCGCCGCGCGACCGACAGGAGCACTTCGTCTGCGTGATCTTCGATGAAGGCGATCGCCTCGGCGATGAGCGCCTCTCGTGCCGCCGGCGGCACGCTTGCCGTCGCATTGCCGTCGCCGGCATCAAGTCCAAGGGCATCCTGCAGCGCGGCCACTGCCGCACGCGCGCACGCCATGCTCCGATACGGCCCGTAATAGCGCGCGCCGTCGGCGATCAGACGCGTCGTCGTCAGCAGGCGGCCGCGCGGGCCAGGCTCGACCTTGATGAAACCAAAACGCCGGAAGTGGCGCAGCCTCTCGTTGAAAGCCGGATCGTGGGTGCGCACGAGATCGGCCTCCATGAGCAGTGCCTCGAGCTCCGAGCCGGTGACCGTATAACCAAAACTCGCGACGACGCCGCGCAGCGCGCGCACCTTCGGTCCCGCCGGTCGCGCGGCGGTCGCATACGTGCGCAGCCGCTGGCGCAGATTCCGCGACTTGCCGACATAGACGATCCGATCGGCGGCGTCGCGCAGGGTGTACACGCCAGGCTTGGTTGGAACCGCGTCGAGCTCGCTGCGCAAGATCGATGTCCAGACGGGCAGCTGCGACGCATCCGGCGCCCGCACCGGCACGCGTCGCTTCGGAAGCGAGCGGACACGCAGATGGTCGAGCAGCATGCCGAGCGTGAACACCGCGCAGTCCTCGAACCGTTTGATGCAATGGATGAGCAGCTCTGCAGTCGCGAGCGCATCGCACAGCGCCCGGTGATGGCGTTCCACGTCGATGCCGAGCTCACGCGTGAGGGTGCCGAGCTTGTAGTTGGGCACTTCGGCAATGGTGCGCCGAGCGAGCGCGAGCGTGTCGAGCTTCACGTTCGCGAGAGGCGCGTGCCCGTAGCGCACCAGCTCCGTTTCGATGAAGTGCGCGTCGAAGCGCACGTTATGACCCACGAGCACGCGGTCGCCGACCATTGCCACGATCGCGGGCAGCACCTCGCCGATTGGAGGCGCGCAAGCAACCATCTCGTCCGTGATGCCGGTGAGGCTTGTGATGAAGGGCGGGATGGGCTGCGATGGGTTGACGAGGCTCTGCCATTGACCCACGATGCGGCCGCGCTCGACGTTGACGACGGCGATCTCGGTGATCCCGTCGCGCTGGCACACCGCGCCGGTGGTTTCGATGTCCACGACGCTGAATGGAACATCCCAGAGGTCCATGCTCGCGAGCGCAGACGCCCGCGCGCAGCGCGCCTCGAAGGCAATGTCCGCATCCAGATCGCGAACGCAAAAGCCAAGCGCTCCCGACGGAAGTGCCAACGCCATATCGAACACATGTTTTACGAACGCATGTACGATATCCTACGCCAGGTCATCGGAGGCTGAAGTGCCCGAGCTTCTTTACATCCACGGCTCCGGCTACACGGAGGAGAGCTTCAAAGCCCAGACCGAGGCGTTCGCAGGGTCGGACGCAGTGACGCTTCCAGGCCACCCCGGCGGCCAGGCCTTCGCAACGGTCGAGGAAGCGAGTGCGTGGTTTGCACGCTATGTCGAGTGGCGTCATGCCGGCCGCGCGGTAGCGGTCGGCAATTCATTGGGCGGGGCGATCGCGCTGCGATGGGCGCTTGACTTCCCGGACCAAGCTGCCGCCCTCGTTCTCGTCGGGACCGGAGCCCGGCTTCGGGTCGCACCCGATATCTTCGAGATGATCGAACGGCAGTGGCCGGACTGCATCGCAAAGCTCGTGGATCTTGCGCTCTCGCCCGATGCGCAGCCTGCCCTGCGCGAACGCATGCGCGCGTGGCACCTCAGCGTCGGTCAAGAGTCCACGCGCCGCGACTACGGCGCCTGCAATCGCTTCGACGTCATGGGCGAGCTACAAGGGCTCAAAGTGCCGACGCTCGTCATCGTCGGTTCGCTCGACCGTTTTACGCCCGTGAAGTACGCTCGCTATCTCCACGAGCATATCGCAGGCTCGCAATTGTCGGTCATCGAGGGTGCCGGTCATGTCGCCATGGCCGAGCGGCCGCGCGAGGTCAACGCCTCGATCGCATCTTTCCTTGAGACGGTCCATGGAGATCCTTGACGATCCGCGCCGAAAGCGAGCGGGGCGAATGCACCGACGCGAAGGCACCCAACGCATTCAAAGTTCCGGGCACGCAGACCGTTTTGCCGGTCTTCATGGCGCGATAGGCGATCGCGGCTACGCGCGCCGCATCCATGACCATCGGGCTATGGAGCATTGGCGCACGTTCGTGGATGTGCGCGCGGGCTTGGAAGCCTGTCATCATCACCCCAGGGCAGACAACGGTTGCGGTGACGCCCGTGCCGGCCAATTCTACCGCGAGCGCCTCCGTGAACCACAACACGTATGCTTTCGTAGCGTAGTAGACCGCCATGAGCGGACCCGGTAAGAAAGCAGCCGTCGATGCGACGTTGAGAATGCGTCCCCCGCGCCGCGCGATCATATCCGGCAAGAACGACCGAGAAAGCAACGTAAGGGCCGCGACGTTGGTCTGCACCATGCTCTCAAGCTCGTCTTGATCTTGCTCGCTGAAAGGGCCGCTGTAGGCGAAACCGGCATTGTTCACGAGTATATCGATGACCACGTTGCGCCGCTGCGTCTCGGCGAAAACTGCCGCCGCGGCACCCGGTTGGCCGAGATCTTGAGAGAAGACGTCCACGGTCACGCCGGTCGTGCGTAGCTCCGTCGCCGCGCGTTCTAGACGCTGCGGATCGCGCGCGACGAGCAAGAGGTTTTTTCGATCTTGCGCGCAGACGCGCGCAAGCTCGAAGCCGAGCCCCGATGATGCGCCCGTGATGAGGACTCGCGAGCCTTCCACCTGGGTCAGAGCTCCTCGAAGCCTTCCGGCAATCGCATCGAGATGACACGGGCCTCAAGGTCGACCGCAAAGCCGTACGCCGAAAGCACGGGGATGAGTGCCTCGCGAGGAGCGAGGACGAGCATATCGCACGACGGATAGTGTCGCACGCCCGCTACGACGCCGAGCGCGCCCAAACGCTCGTCGCGCACCGCAAAGCCGAGGAGATCCGCGGCGCGAAACGCGCCCGGTGCCAGCGCGGCCAAAGCCTCACGCTCCACCAGAACGCGCGCGCCCCGCAGGCTCTTGGCGACTGCCTCGTCATTGATTCCAGCCAGCCGCACGAGCAGGAGCTTTTGGTGTGGGCGGACGGCCTCAATCCGCGCTCGCCGTAGCTCAGACGGACGCTCGGCCGATGCGATGTAGAGCTCGCGTCCAGCCTCAAACGCGCTTGCATCGAGGGGCGCCACTTTGAGTTCGCCGCGCACGCCGAAATGCCCGACGATGGTGCCGACCTGCAGTCGCGCCGGCTCGCCCGCGCTCTCAGTCGACGATTTCGACGTTGACCCGCTCGCCTGTTCCGACGGTCGCAGCCTTGACGATCGTGCGAATCGCTTGGACGATGCGGCCTTGCCGTCCGATGACCTTGCCGCGATCGTCCTCGGCGACGCTGAGCAAGAGCACTGGCCCCCGGTCATCCGTCGTGGCCCCGATCGAAATTTGACTCGGGTCGTCCACTATCCGTTCGACGATGTATTTGAGCACCGCAGCGGCCCGGCCGATGACGTCATCGCCATCATCCTCTTCCGGCTCCGCAGGCTCTTGGGGTGCCGTGGCGACGGCCGACACCGGAGCCTCGCGCTCGGCGAAGTCCTCGTCCTCTTCGAGGTCGACGAAGTCAGGAGGACGCTCGCTCATCTACTTCTTCTCCTTCCGAGGTGCGCGCGCTTTGCGCACGGGGATCTTCGACTTGTCATAGAGGCCGCGACCGGCCAGCAGCTTCGCCGCCGACGCGGTCGGTTGCGCGCCTCGTCCGAGCCAACTGCGAACTCGATCTTCGTTGAGGACGAGATCCGCCGGCACGCGGCGCGGATTGTAATGGCCGACGATCTCGAGAAAACGGCCGTCGCGCGGCGAGCGGCTGTCGGCGACCACAAAGCGATAGGATGGTTGTTTCTTTGCGCCTGTCCGGCGCAATCTGATCTTGACGCTCAAGGAGTTCCCTTTCTCATGTGACCGAGCTGTTTCATCATCTTTTGCGAGGCTTCGAACTGTTTGATCAGGCGGTTGACCTCTTGGACGCTCGTGCCGCTGCCGGCGGCGATCCGGCGACGGCGGCTCGCGTTGAGGACGTCCGGATCGTTGCGCTCGCGCGGCGTCATGGAGCAGATGATCGCCTCGATGCGAGACACCTCGCGCTCGTCGATATCCCCTGCCAACGGCAGCTTGTTCATGCCCGGAATCATCTTGACGATATCCGCGAGCGGGCCCATCTTGCGCATTTGCCGGAGCTGATCCAGGAAGTCCGCGAGCGTGAGCCGGGATGTGCGCAGCTTGCCGGCGAGCTCTTTCGCTTTGCCTTCGTCGAAGGCGCGCTGGCTCTTCTCGATGAGCGTGAGCACGTCGCCCATGCCGAGGATCCGCGATACGAGCCGGTCGGGGTAGAAGGGCTCGATTGCGGTCACTTTCTCGCCCGTGCCGATGAACTTCACCGGCTTGTGCGTGACCGCCCGGATGGAGAGCGCCGCGCCGCCCCTGCTGTCGCCGTCGAGCTTCGTCAAGATCGTGCCCGTCAGATCGAGTCGCGCGTCGAACGCCTGCGCGACGTTGACCGCCTCTTGTCCGGTCATCGCGTCGACGACGAGCAACGACTCGAGCGGCGCAACCGCCGCTTTGATCTGCGCGAGCTCCTCCATGAGCGGCTCGTCGATCTGCAAGCGTCCGGCGGTATCCACGATCACGGCTCCGTTGCCCACTTGTTGCGCGTGCTGCAGCGCGCCGCGCGCGATCGCGACTGGCGAGCGCGCCCCTTCTTCGAAGACCGGCACGTCGATCTGCTCGCCGAGGGTCTTGAGCTGGTCGATGGCGGCCGGCCGGTAGACATCGCACGCCACGAGCAACGGCCGGCGCCCTTGTTCGCGCAGACGCAGCGCGAGTTTGGCGGCCTGCGTCGTCTTGCCGCTGCCCTGCAAACCGACCAGCATGATCGTCGTGGGACCGCTCGGTGAAAATCGCAGCGGTTCGACCGTAGAGCCCATGAGCTCGACGAGGCCGTCGTGCACGATCTTGACGACCGCTTGCGCCGGCGTGAGCGATTCGAGCACCTCGGCGCCGACGGCGCGCTCGCGGATCGACGCGATGAAGTCCTTGACCACGCCCATTGACGTCGGCTTCGAGCAATGCGACCCGGACTTCGCGCAGAACTTCCGAGACGTCGGTCTCGGTCAGCTTCCCGCGAGAGCGCAGGCGTGAGAAGATCGCCCCCAGGCGATCGGACAGACTTGAGAACATTCTCTACTCTAGCCGCAGGTGCGAGAACTGGCGGTGCCGCGGCGGCACGATCGGTTTAAGTCTTCTCGCCGACTTCCTCGATGTAGCGAACCGCATCCCCAACGGTCTTGATCTTCTCGGCGTCTTCGTCGGGGATATCCAGATTGAACTCCGTCTCGAGCGCCATGACCAGTTCCACCTGGTCGAGGGAATCCGCGCCGAGATCATCCGTGATCGACGCTTCGGGCGTGACCTCGTCTTCATCCACGCCGAGCTGCTCGACGATGCATTTCTTCACTTTGTCGAACACTGACATCAGAGTGTCGCTACCTCCATTGGTCGTTACGTGAGCCGCATCAGGTGGCCAGACCGCCATCGACGGCGACGACCTGCCCGGTGATGTACGAGGCCTCGTCGCTCGCTAAAAAGGCGACGACCTTTGCCACTTCCTCGGCGCTGCCGAAACGGCGGAGCCCGATACGCGCGAGGTACGATTCTTTCACGGCCGGCGGCAATGCCGCCGTCATGTCCGTCTGGATGAAACCCGGCGCGACCGCATTCACTCGGATGTTGCGAGATCCCAGTTCCTGCGCGAGCGACTTCGTGAGCCCGATGACGCCGGCCTTCGCCGCCACGTATGCGCTCTGACCGGCGTTTCCGGTCAGCGCGACGACGGACGTGATGTTGACGATCGCGCCGCTCTTCTGCGAGAGCATCACCTTTCCCGCCGCAGCACTGAGATAAAACATGCTTTTGAGATTGATGGCCAACGATTCTTCCAGCGCTTCCCACTTCAGGCGAAGGATGAGCGCATCGTACGTCTTCCCGGCGTTGTTCACCAGGATATCGACCCGGCCAAGCTGCGCCGTCGTCGCCGTGACGAGTTCTGCCGCAAGGACGGGGTCGGCCACATCGGCCGGATGCACGTGCGCGGTTCCGCCGAGCCCGGCGACCTCCTGCCGCACAGCTTCGAGCGGCGCGCGGCGCCGGCCGGAAAGCACGAGGGTCGCTCCCTGGCGCCCAAGCTCCAGGGCGATCGCGCGACCGATACCCGTGCCCGCGCCCGTGACGATCGCGGTCTTGCCCTGCACGCTCATGCGGCCGAGAGTCCCAGGGCTGCTCGCACGCTCTCCAGACCGGCGCCGTCAGACACGTGCATCACTGCGGTCGAGCCGATATCGGGCAACCGCTTCACCATGGGAGCGAGCACCTCGCTTGCACCGCATTCGATGATCGCGTCGGGCCGCAGCGCCGCGAGCGCCACCGCCGCTTCGTGCCAGCGCACGCGCGAGCACAAACTCGCGACGAGCGCTTGTTTGATCTCTTCTGCAGAGCGATACGGCCGTGCCAACACGTTGCTGATCACGGGAAAGCGTGGCACGGCGACTCGCGCCTGCGCCACGGCCTGTCCAAAACGCGACACCGCCGGCTCCATCAGCGAACTGTGCCACGCGCCGGAAACGTTGAGCACGCGCACGCGTTTGGCGCCCGCCTCTTTGGCAAGCTCGCACGCGGCCTCTACCCCGGTGACGTCGCCCGAAACGACGATCTGGGTGACGGTGTTCAGATTGCCGATGTCCACGCGAGCGGCGCTGCGTTCGCGCGCCGCGGCGCAGACGGCTTCGACTGCGGCTAACTCCAAACCGATGATGGCCGCCATCGCGCCCGGCGCACGATCGGCCGCTTCCCCCATCGCGAGCCCGCGCTCGTTCACCACGCGCACTGCTTCCTCGAACTCCATAGCCGCCGCGATTTCGAGCGAGCAGTATTCGCCGAATGAGTGACCGGCCGTGGCCACAGGCTGCAGTCCGAGCGTGGACACGGCGCGATAGATCGCGACGTTCGCGGTGAAGATCGCCGGCTGGCTCAAGCGCGTCTCTTTAAGCTCTTCGTCGCTCGCATCGGACACGCGCGCGAGCAGATCGTAACCCAGCACCTTGGAAGCGATCTCGAAGCATTCGCGCGAGCGCGGAAAGCGCTCGGCGACGTCGACGCCCATGCGCGACGCCTGCGAGCCTTGCCCCGGGAAGATGAATGCTGCGGTCGGCATCACCGCGAGCTAGTGCGCGCCCGCTCCTGCGGCCGCGGCCGGCCGTTGCAGGTGGGCTCGCACCACCGGCGCGCCGCTCCACCGCCACACGACCGAGCCCCACGAGAGCCCGCCGCCGAACGCGACCAGCACGACCACGTTGCCCTTTTTGATCAATCCGCTTTCAACCGCTTCTCCCAGCGCGATCGGGATGGAAGCTGCCGAGGTGTTCCCGTATTCGGCGATGTTGACGATGCACTTGGCCTGCGGCACGCCGAGCATCTTGATGGTGGCATCGACGATTCGAAGATTCGCTTGGTGCGGCACGACGAAATCGATATCGGCGGTCGTGAGCCCGGCGCGTGCGAGCGCGTTCCGGGTCGACGCGGCCATCTGGTTGACCGCGAACTTGAACACGCTTTGGCCCTGCATCTTGATGTAGCCCAGCCGCTTATCCGCCAGTTCTCCGTTCTTGTTGTACGGAAACTTGCTGCCGCCGCCTGGGAGGTAGAGGACCGAAGGATCGCTGCCGTCCGCTCCAAGATCTGCCCCCAAGAAACAATCCTCATCCGCCCGCTCGACGATCGCTGCGCCCGCGCCATCGCCGAAGAGCACGCACGTCGCACGGTCGGTGTAGTCGGTGATCTTCGAGAGCGTCTCTGCCCCGATGATGAGCACCGAGCGGAAGACGCCCGATCGAATGAGCGAAGCTGCCGTCGTCAGCGCATAGACGAAGCCAGAACATGCGATGGATATATCAAACGCGGGGGTGCCTTGCACGCCCAGTTGTGCCGCCACGATGCATGCGAGCGCGGGAAACGGATAGTCAGGCGTCGCCGTCGCGCAGATGATGCAGTCGATGTCCTTGGCGGCTAGCCCGGCCGCCTGCAGAGCGGACTTGGCCGCCGGTACCGCAAGGTCTGAGGTGGTCCCTTCGGGCCAGATGATGTGGCGCCGCTTCATGCCGGTGCGCTGCGTGATCCACTCGTCGCTCGTGTCGACGAGCTTCTCGAGGTCCTCGTTCGTGAGGACGCCGGGCGGAGCGCAGAATCCGACGCCGGTGATCGCGGCGCCGTATGCGTTCAATCGCTAACCCTTCTGCTGGCTCGCGGCGCCGTCGATTTTGAGCGCTTGGCGGCCGTCATAGAAGCCGCAATGCAGGCACGCGTGGTGCGGGCGGCGCGGCCTCTTGCATTGTGGGCAGACCGAGAGCGTCACGCGACGGAGCTTCCAGGTACGGCGCCGCGTCCGGATATTCGACTTGCTGCGCTTCTGTTTTGGATTCGCCATGTATCCCTTCGGTGTCCGGTCTTGTGCAGCCGCATGCGTCGTGCGGATGAAATCCGCGCGGAGGCAAAGCGATTATATTGTTTCGCTTTCGGCTTCGTCCCGCAAACTCGCCAAGCCTGCCAGGCGCGGATCGATGCCGTCGCCGGCGCACTCGCACGCTGCGACATTTCGATTGATCCCGCACATCGGACAGATGCCCTTGCATGCAGGCGAGCAGAGCGGCGCCATGGGTTCGTCCACTTCCAACAGCTGGGAGACGAGATCCGTCAGATCGATATGCCGATCGACGAGCGGTGACACTGTGGCCGCGGCATCCTCACCCGGGGCGATGTCTTCGCTGAACGTCTCTGCCACCTCGATGGCGATCGGGCGGTCGAATGTCTCAAGACAGCGGGCGCACGTCTCGCGCTCGACGCCGCGCAGCGTGCCTTCGATGTGGACCCCGTGCCGAATGCGCGAGATCTTCGCACGGACGAACACGCCATCGGGATAGCGATCGCCCAGGTCGCCGGCGAGCCGGACGTTCTGTTCGATCTCAAGTGCGGCGACATCGGGATGGAAGAGTCGATCGACTGCGATCTTCATGACGGGTTTAGAGCTGTGACTTCTGCAGGGCGTCGAGCGCTGCCTGGAATGTCCGCACCGGGATCACCTGGATGTTCGGCGTGTCTTTGATATCCGCGTAGTTGGTCTCAGGCACGAGGAAGATGTGCGCGCGGGCGCGCGTGGCGGCTCGCACTTTTTCGCGGGCTCCTTCGATGGGGCCGACCGTGCCGTCGGCCGACAAGACACCGGTGCCCGCCACGTTCGCGCCGGCTGCGATATCTTTACCCGTCAGCGTCCGATAGATCTGCAGTGCGAACATCAGTCCCGCGCTCGAACCGTTGATGTTGACGATGTGAAAGGTCACGTGCACGGGCAGCGAGTAGGCGCGCGTTTGGAACGTCCCCGTGATGCCGAAACGCGGTTTGCCGCGGAACAGAAAGGTCGTGCACGCGATCGTGAGATCGCGGCTGCCGCGCCGCACGGTGAGCGTGAATCGCGTGCCGCGCGGTTTCGCGGCGGTCGCGCTCGGCAAGGTGTTTGCGTTGGGGAGCTGCTTTCCGTTGACCGCTTCGATTTGGTCACCGATGTGGAAGCAGCGCGCCCCCGGCGAGCGCGGCACGACTCGAGTCACGACGAAGCTCGACCGCGAACGAACGGGCAAGCCGGCTGCGCGTTCGGCGACGATCTGCGCGTTCGTCTGGCTTTCGGTCATGGCATCGACGAGCGCGGCGTTGAGCTGGCGGTCGCTGACGCTCGGCGGCACGAGTTCTTGCCGCCGGATGATCTCGTAGCCGGGCAGCACCTTCGCGACGGCATAAAAAAATGGCCGTCCGGGCATCAGGTCCACATCCGTCAGATAGAATGTGCCGGGCGGCGAGACGTGACCGGGCACCATGATGGCGCGCGTCAGATCGACGGCCGAACCGGGACCGAAGATGATGTACGGGATCGGGATCAAGAACAAGGCCGCGGCGACGAATCCGATGACAAGCCCGATGCGAGCGGCGCGCGCGATCATCCGGCGCCGCCCGGCCGTCCACGATGACTCCTCGGCTATGTCGCGCTCATTTCTTTGTTGTGTTTGCCGTTGCCAAGATTCGGCTGCGCCAATGTCTGCCGTCCCTTTTGCACGGCGGCCAGAGCTTTGGCCAAGCTTCCATCCAACGACGCGAGGACTTGATCGGCATACTCGTCCGCGCCGCGGCGGATATCTCGCGCCGCCTTCTGCGCCTGCTCGACGATCTCGTCGGCGCGCGCTTGCGCTTTCGCCAGCGAGTCGCTCTCAGCGAGCTTGCGTCTGGCCTCGTCCGTCGCGGTGCTTTGCGCGTGCGGGGCGTCGCGCATCGGCTCGCTGGGACGAACGTCGTCCCTGCGCACGCGGCTGGCGTCGTCGGGCAAGGCCGAGCGCAGCTTCTCGATGAGGTCGTGCACCCGCTCTGCGTTCACCGCGCGCCAGCCGAACGGCATCCACACACCTTCCCGGACCACGGATTCCAGCTTGTCGATGACGCGGTACGCGCTCATGTCGTTCCCTCCAAGGATTTTTCTATCGGCTGCGCTTGCGGGTGAGGCCGTGTCGTCCGATGCGTTTCATGGTGCGTAAAACGGCCTGCGGCACAAAATCCGAAATGTCGCCCCCGAGCGAGAACACCTCTCTGACGGAGGACGATGAGATGTGGGCATATTCGAGGCTCGCGGGCAAAAACATCGTGTCGACTCCGCCCGGCAAGTGCCGGTTCAAGAGCGCCATCGAGAACTCATACTCGAAATCGGATACGATCCGCAGGCCCTTGACGATCAGCGACGCCTTCTTCTTGCGGACATAGTCCACCAACAAGCCGTCGAAGCAGTCCACCTCGACGCCGGCTATCGTTGCGCACACCTCACGCAAAAGGTCGGCCCGCTGCTTCACGCTGAGCAGCGGCTTCTTGCTGGGGTTAGTGACCACGGCGACGACGAGGCGCGGGTAGTACGCGGCCGCGCGCCGGATAATATCGAGATGACCGTTCGTGACCGGGTCGAAGCTGCCCGGATAGACGGCGATCATCGGGTCGCTGCGACGGATCACTTGCGCGCGGCGCGGCGCCGCGTTGTGATACGCGCACGCACCCGAGTGGATCGCGTTTCTTGTTCGCGCTGGTCGAAACTCGCGCGCCCGTCGCCGCGCACGACGGCGAAGGTGAGCGCCGTGTCGCCGTAGGCCGCCTCCTTGACGATCCGCATCGACACCGGAAGATTTGCCGTAGCCTTGCTCGGGTGCTCCCAAACGACGACGCCTCGATCCGCGAGCAACCCGCGTTGCATCATGAGCGTGAGTTCTTCGGTTGCACCGCGCGCGTAAGGCGGGTCGACAAGCACGATGTCGAAGTTGCCGCGCAGCGTGCGCAGCGCGCGATTCGCGGTCATCGGCATGATCCGCCAAACCGCCGGGTCATCCAGCAGTCGCACGGCGTTGCGCCGGATCGACATGACCGCGGCCGCATCGTTGTCGACGAACACGACCGAACCCGCGCCCCGCGACATGGCTTCGAAGCCGAGCGCTCCCGTGCCGGCGAAAAGGTCCAAGACGCGCGCTCCTTCGACGCGCTTGCCGAGCACGGCGAAGAGCGCCTCACGGACTTTGGACGAGGTCGGACGCGTTCTGCGCCCTCGAGGCGCTGCAAGCTTGTGACCCGAACGCTCGCCACCCGACAACCGCATGAGGCCCTAGTTCCGCGGGCATGCTGCGGACGCCCTTCGCAGCTTTGGGTCAGGAGCTCTGGCGCAGCATCGCTTCGCTGTCGACTGCGGCAAGGTACGCGGCGAGGGAGCGGTTCTCGGGGTTTGTCAGATGAGGATCCGCCTGTACGAGCGTTTCGGCTGCCTTCTTCGCCTTCACGAAGACGGGAAAATCGCGGATGAGATGCGCGAGGCGCAGATCGTTGCCCCCGTGTTGACGCGTCCCCACCAGATCTCCACTGCCTCGCAGCCGCATGTCCTCTTCGGCGATCGCGAATCCGTCATTCGTCTGCGCCATCGCCTGCAGGCGTTCCGCTTCGGCGGCATCCGGCGCGACGAGGATGCAATACGATTGCGCGGCTCCTCGCCCGACCCGGCCGCGCAGCTGGTGCAACTGAGCCAGTCCGAACACGTGCGCATCTAAGACGAGCATCACGGTGGCGTTCGGCATGTCGACCCCGACCTCGACGACGGTGGTCGAGATGAGGACCTTCATGAACCCGTCGGCGAACAGGCGCATCATCTCGTCTTTTTGCGCGACCGACATCCGGCCGTGCAGCAGGCCGACCTGAAGGCCCGAGAAGACGCTCGACCGCAACTCTTGCGCTTGCTGCTGCGCTGAGTGCAAAGCGCGCTCCGACTCGTCGATCGCCGGACAGACGACAAACGCTTGATGCCCCTTCTCGACCTCGGCGCGGACGAAGGCCAGCACCTTGGGCTTGGCCTCCACACCGCGGACGAAGGTCTTGATGGCTCGCCGGCCCGGCGGCATCTCATCGATGATGGACACGTCGAGGTCCGCGTACACCGTCTGCGCGAGCGTGCGAGGGATCGGGGTCGCGGTCATCACCATGGTGTGGGGGACGAACCCTTGCGCTTTACCGCGCAACGCGGCGCGCTGCAGGACGCCGAAGCGGTGCTGCTCGTCGATGATGGTAAGACCGAGCTTCGCGAAGCGGACGTCATCGGTCAAGAGTGCGTGCGTCCCGACGACCACGTCGAGGTCGCCCGCCTGCAATTGCGCGAGGATGTCATCGCGCGTGCGGCGTTTGAGCGCACCCACGAGCAAGGCGCAGCGCGCGCCCACTTGCGACAGGGAGCCTGCGATCTTGTTGAATTGCTGCGCCGCCAAGACTTCAGTGGGCGCCATGAAGGCAGATTGGTAGCCGCCTTGCAGCGCGAGGATCATGCCCGCAATAGCGACCGCCGTCTTGCCCGAGCCGACGTCGCCTTGCAGGAGCCGGTTCATGGGCGTTTGCTTGAGCATATCGGCGCGCAGCTCGTCTACGACTCGTCGCTGCGCTCCCGTCAGCTCGAAAGACACGGCTCGGCCCAGTTTTTCGAAAAACTCCTTCTCCGCGGGTGCGCCTCCCGCGGCGGAGAAATCTGGAGCGGGTTCTTGCGATCGCTCCGCGCGGCGTCGGGCAGCCCCCATGGCCAGCAGAAAGAACTCCTCGAACACCAAGCGCCGGCGCGCTTGCTCGGCCGACTTTTCGTCCGTGGGTTCGTGGATGGTGGTCAGAGCGCGCCATGCGTCGCCAAAGCGCTCGCGCTTGTTGATGGATTTTGGGAGCGGATCCAAACCGGCTTTTGCGGTCACGTCGCTCGCGACCATTCGCAGCGCAGCGCGGACGAAACGTCGGATCTCGTGGCTGCCCAAACCGGCGGTCTGCGGGTATACGGGGACGAGCTCACCCGCGTAGGGTTCGTCCGCTTTGAGCACGCGATGCCGGGAGACGTTCATCGTGATCCCGGTCAGCGTGAAGTCGATCCTCCCGCGGACGAAAACGCGGCTGCCGGTTTTCAGCTGGTTCGCCAGGTACGGCCGCCCGAACCACACCGCCGTCATGACTCCGGTTCCATCATCGATCGTCGCCGTCGTCTTCGCTCGGATGCGGCCACGCAAGCGCACGTGCGAGCAGTGGACGACCGTTCCCAAGGCGTTCACCTCGCCCGCGCTGCCGGCGCCGCGTGTTTCGTTACGCAGACCGGCGAGCGCCGCGACGGACACCGGACTGCGAAGGTCGTCATAGCGATAGGGAAAGTGGCGGACGAGATCTCGCACGGTGATGATCCCGAGGCGCTCGAGCGCGGCTGCGGTGCGCGTGGAAAGCCCAAGGGTCCGAGCGACGCGGCTCGAGAGGAGCGATGTGCTTGCGCCTTCCTTGCGTTCGATCGTTGCCAGCGTCGGCGTCGCCATGCCCCGCATTATAACATGAGCGCCTCGTCGCATGGTTGCAGGTGCTCCCTCCTCTCACGTTGCAAACGCTCGCGGAGGAGCGCGCGTATGAAGCGACTTGTCATCTTGGTTTTGGCAGCATTGGCAGCAGCGGGATGCGCGAAATTCTCTATCGCCCCGCAGCAGCCGTCGCCGCCGCCCGGTCCGCCGAAGCTCATCTGGGCGGGCACGAGCGACGGATTTACCATCCGCTGGACGGCAGGAGATATCACGGCCGCGCCGGTCGCGGCGCCCACGCGCGAGGTGCTCTCAGCGCTGGGATTGACGATCTTCGATTTCCACGCCATCAGTAAAAAGCAGAGCTCCGATTGCGATTTCGTGCGCGTGACGCAGTTGTCATCGGTCGTCGGGCCGATCGTCTCCATCCGAGACGACGACACCATGAAATGCACGAACGGGGTGAATGGGGTCGGGCGAAAGGCCGTCGCAATCGATCTCAACCATCCGGGCGTCCCGGTCTCGCTCACCGAATACTTTGCGCCGCGAGAGCTCCTCGGTCTGCATGCGGTGGCAATGCACGTCTGCCAGGCGAAGCTCACCGATCTCTTCACGCGGTTCGCGTTCGAGAGCGTGGCCGGCAATGAGGTGACCGTCAGCCTCACGCTGCCGGGCGAGTGCAAGCATGCAAGCGTCAGCGCGTCGCTGCCGATCCCTGCCAAGCTGCGCCGACCGCTGGAACTCGCCGCCCAAGGCAAGCAAGGCTTCCTCGAGCGCGATCAAGCGCGCGTGGCGGGCGGCCAGACCACCACGATCAATTACCATTACCGGCTGAACGGGTCGTAGGAAAGACGAGGCGACACCCAGATTCGAACTGGGGATGGGGGTTTTGCAGACCCCTGCCTTACCACTTGGCTATGTCGCCCGGCTGCTTCGAATTTCCACGGCGACGTAGCGGCTGACCTTGTCCGAAGGAGGGTCTGCCCCATCCGGCAGGCCAACCCACCGACGATGCCGCGTGCCAAGACCAAAACGCGATCGACCTCTGCGTCAAAGCCGAAGCGATCCGCCAAGACGAGCTCATCGAAAGCCAAGCCATCAAAACGTGGATCCCTCGGACCGTATGCGGCGAAGCGCGACTTCACTCAGACGCCGGAACCGCGCGGCGCGAAACGCCCGCTCGGCCGCGCGTTGCGATTCGTCGTCCAAAAACATCAAGCGTCTCATCTGCACTACGATTTCCGACTCGAAGCGGACGGCGTTCTCAAATCGTGGGCAGTGCCCAAAGGTCCATCGCTCAATCCAGCCGATCGCAGGCTCGCCATGCAAGTCGAGGACCATCCGCTCGATTATCGCGACTTCGAAGGCATCATCCCCGCGGGGAACTATGGCGCCGGACAAGTGATCGTCTGGGATCGCGGCACGTATCGTCTGGCTGAAGGAGCAGATCCGGCGACCGAGATCGCCCACGGGAAGATCAAGTTCATCCTGCACGGCCGTAAGCTCACAGGGATGTTCACGCTCGTGCGCATGCGTCCGCGCGACGGATCGGCCAATGCGTGGCTGCTCATCAAGGACAAAGATGCTGGTGCGGATCCGCGTTGGAACGCCGACCGGCATGCTGAATCGGTGAAGAGCGGACGAACGTTGGACGATCTCGCGCATAGCCGGCATGCAAAGCGCTGGATCTCCAACCGCCCGGCGAGCCGCTGACCATCGCACTCCCCAGCATCCGTCACCCCATGCTCGCCACGCTCGTCGACGCGCCGTTCGATGACGACGAGTGGCTCTTCGAGATCAAGTGGGATGGCGTGCGCGCGATCGCCGGCATCGAGAAAGGCAAACCGCCGAGGATCCACTCGCGCACGGGCAAGGATCTGCTCGTGCAATTCCCCGAGCTGGCGCGTTTGGATCGCCGCTATACCCGTACGCCCGTCCTCGTCGATGGTGAGATCGTCTCGCTCGATGCTGCCGGGCGCTCCTCGTTCCAACGTCTGCAGTCCCGGCTCAACCGCCGCACGAGCGATCCGCACCTGGAGCGCACGATACCCGCCACGTACGTGGTGTTCGACCTGCTCTATGCGGGCGGAGCCGATCTGCGCCGACGACCGCTCGAAGAGCGCAAGGCCCTGCTCGAGCGCATTCTCCGTCCGGGCCCACACGTGATGTATTCAAAGCACGTGCTGGGCAAAGGCAAGCAGCTGTACGCGCTCGCCAAACGCAAGTCGCTCGAGGGCATCGTCGCCAAACGTCGCGACTCTCCGTATGTGGAGCGGCGCTC
Organism: Pseudomonadota bacterium; assembly: GCA_021325335.1. GTDB lineage: Bacteria > Vulcanimicrobiota > Vulcanimicrobiia > Eremiobacterales > Eremiobacteraceae > JAJPHJ01. The sequence goes on from JAJPHJ010000053.1 coordinate 67,422, forward strand.
GCAGCTTTGGCGCAAGATCAAGACGCACCACGAACAGGAATTCGTCATTGGCGGTTGGACCGAGCCGCGTGGTTCGCGCGAAGAGTTCGGAGCGCTTTTGCTCGGCGTGTACGAACACGGAAAATTGGTGTACGTGGGCCATGTCGGCACCGGCTTCGATCGCACGACGCTCGCCCAGGTGATGAAGCGCATGCGGCCGCTCGAGACAAAGCCTTGCCCGTTCGCCACCGTTCCCGCGTCGAATGCGAAGAATCATTGGATTAGGCCGAAGCTCGTCGCCGAGGTGAAGTTCGGTGAATGGACGGTCGATGGGCTCTTGCGTCAGCCGGTCTTCTTAGGATTGCGCGACGACAAGGATCCGCGCGATGTCGTGCGGGAGCGGCCTAGCCTATGAACAGCTCCGGGCTCGCCTGCCGGGCGCGCTCGTAGGCCTCGAGCAACAAGAGCGCATTGGGGAGATACGCGCAAAGATTCGCCGGCAACGGCTGCGGCATGACGAATCCTGCGCGCTCGAGAGAGATCAAAGCGGCCTGCAGCTGGTCTGGTGGGATGTGATGGCGCGTTCCAAAGGTCTGGTGACCAGGATAATCGATGCGCGCTCTATCGCGATTATAGTAGGCGAAAAGGAAAAGCAGCACGCGCCGCTCCATGCGGCTCAGCTGCTTTGACTCGGCGATGGAAGTGGAGAGGTGCCACTTCAACGCCGCGTCGCGCTCTTTCCATAGCTGAAAGGAAGGCATTCCAAGCACCCCCGGCTCGAACGCACGTTCGTCCCGGAGAGCCACCTCGCCTGCCCGTTTGCCAGAAATTGCGAACGCAGGTTCGCCTAGCCGGCGGCCACCAGCTTGCCCGATTTCTTGCGGCCGTTCTTCGCAACGGCGACGCGTTTTGCACGCCGCTCGTTCAAACTTTTCTGCAAGACGTCCATGATGTTGACGACGTTCGTCGGTTCTTGGGTCTTGAGCTTGACCTTCGGCAGCGTCTTGCCGCGAGCGCGCGCCTGGATCATGGTCAACAGCTGCTCTTTGTATTCGTCGTGGAAACTCGAGGCGTCGAATTTCTCCGACATGGTGTCGATGAGCATGAGCGCGGCCTTCATCTCGGTCGCCGGTGTCTTTTCCTTCGTTGGCGGAAATTCGAATTG
>JAJPHJ010000031.1 GCA_021325335.1 Pseudomonadota bacterium
GGATTGTAGATGTTGCCGACGGGCACGAGATGTCCTTGGATGACGTCGTATCCGCATTGGTGCACGCCGACAAGCCACGGCTCGTTCGATCCGCCGAAGCAGCTGGAATAGATGTTCGCAAGCGTCGCATCCACCGAGATGCGCGGCGATACGTCGTATGTGATCTGGGCATGCAGCCCCACGTATGACGGTTCGACGAACGCGCCAATCGAGTCGAATTTTCCGGTATACTGGTCCGGTATCACGATCGCGGTGGCGCAGGTCGTGGCGTCGTATGGCAAACCCGCGCCGCCGAACGGATAACGCGGGTCTCCCGCAACCGCTCCGCCAAGCGGCGCACAGGTGGCGGGGTTCACTCCAAGCTGTTGCTCCGGAGCGCCGTAGCGGCTTCCCGTGATGTACTGGAAGAGCGGCGTGATGCGCCACTGGTTGTGGTGATAGGTCACGGCCAGCGTGGCGTTGTTCGGAACGCCATAGCTCACGGTTGAAAGCTGCGTGCCCGTCGGCACGACGTCGTAGGTCGGATACGAGCCGTTCGGATCGATCAGCGCCTGCACGGGCGCGTTGTAATATGGGTTCGCCACGCCCGACAACTCAGTCGGCGTCGCATTCGAGCTGCCGAAGACGCCGCATGGCGCCATCGGATTCGTCGAGGGCGCGGCCGTCGCGCAGGCTTTTGTGAACGAGTTGTATTGCTGGATCGCGCCGTTCACGGGAGAGAGCAACGTCGTGCCGTTGGGCAACGACCCATACCGAATGCGGCTGTACGTGTACGTGTAGGAGAGCAACGTCGAGAACCCATTCTTCTCGGGCGACCCCGATTGCAAGAAAAACTCGATGCCGTACGCGGTCTGCTTGCCCGCGTTGACGCCTGATACCGTACCCGACGTGGGGTTGATAAAGAACTGCTGCATCTTGTCCACGGTGTTGCGGTAAAACGGCGTCAGCTTGAACGAGGTATCGGTCCGGTGGAACCGGTGCTCCCAAGAGAAATCGTAGTTGTACGAGACCGACGGATTGAGATCGTGCGCCGGCGTCGTGTACCCGAGCGAGTAGTAAAGACCCCCGATGTAGTTGGCGAGATTTTGCTGCAACGTATTGTACTGCTCGAATTGCGCCTGCGATGGCTGCGCGTAACTGCCGAGCGAGAGGCGCAGCACATCGTCCGGGTCCGCCTCGTACGTCGCGCCGAGCCGCGGCTGCACGACGGTGTGCTCGAGCGAACTCGGCTCGGAATTGGCGATGGTCGCATTGTGCCAGCCCGGGCCGAGCAAGCCGCACGGCGTTCCCGGCGGTAACTCGGGACCACCGAACAGCGCCGGTGTGGTCTCATCGATGGGCACGCCGCCGTTCACCCCGGCGTTTGCGCACATGACGAGGTTCCACTCCTTGAACCAAAAAGCGGTTGTCGGGCCTCCCGTCGTCGAGGCAAGATCGTATTGAAAGCGGTCGACGCGCACGCCGACGTTCACGTGAATGCGGTTCGCCGGACGCCACTGGTCTTGCACGGAAAACGCGAGAAACTTCGGCGTCACCGAGTTCGTCAGTCCGTTCGGGCCGCTCTCGAGCGAGATCCACTCGAAACCCGGCGGCGCCTGATAGTACGGACCTCCAAACGTGAGGAACTTCGTATTGAAGAGCGGCAGCGGGCCTCCGGGCGGCACCGGCGTCGTCGGTTCGCACGAGGTCGGTGTCGGCGCAGAGAACGTCACCGGATTGTAATAGTAGCAGGTGCCGTTCTTCGGAGCTGCGATGCTCACGAGCGCCGCAAAAGCGGACTGCGAGGGCGGAAAGAAGGGAACGCCCGGCGTCGAGTTCGTCATCTGTTGATTGTTGAACGCCACGTTATTCGAAGACAAATACGATGCGGACAGGCTGAAAAGGTGCGCCGAGTTGATCTGCGCCGCGTATTCGCCCGACACGCCATAGGTGTGCGTCCACAGCTCTTGATCGCTGTTGGCGAAGCGGGCCGTGGGGAAGATCTGATTCGTGAAGTTCGGGTCGTGGAAGAATGAGTTCGAATACGCGCTGTAGCCATACACCCGCACGTACTCGTCCGCGCCGAAGTCATGCTGATATTGCAGCTTTACGAGCGCCTGCGCGTTGGAACTGGCGTCGCGCTGGTCGATCGGGATCTGCCCGTTGAACCCGTGCGCGTCCTCGCTCGGGAAGAGATATGGCCCCATATTGTTGATCGGCCCGAACGGCGTTCCGGTCACGGGTCCGCCAAGCGCGCCGAGATATTGGAAGCCGGAAACGAAGACGGGCACCGATCCCGGCGCGTGCAAACCCGGCGCGGCCATCTCCGCGGCCGTCCAGAGCGCAGGTCCGCCCCAGTCGGCGTACGAGCCGTAGACATACGTGTACAGCTGCGAGACGTCGTAGAGCATTTGGATGTCGTCGGCCGTTCCCGCTCGCTGGTGCGGGATCGCGTAGTGCAGATTGACGACGTTTTCGCGATCGGTCACGCTTGAGTTTTGACCGAGCTGGTATGGGCCTTGCAAATAACCGCCCGGGCCTGCGGGCAGCGACCCGAAGTAGGCGTGGTTCGCGTAACAGCCGGTATAGTTCGAGCCGTTGGAGATCGCCGGACAGCCGACTCCCGCGATCGGCAACGGGCTCAACGGGCCGAAGGCCGCGTTGGCGAGATCGAATGCTTGGCCGAATTGTTGATCGAGCGCCGCGCCGTTGAACTGATCGGCGTAGCGCAGATCCTGGTTGAAGCCGGCCACATTGAAGTAGTAGCTGAAGCGCCGATCGGCCGACGCGCCCCCGCCCTCGAGCGAGAACTTGTTATACAGGGCAGGGCCGCCGAAGCCCGCGCTCGCGTCCGCGAAGCCGGGCGTGGTTCCCGTCTTGATGACCTGATTGATGTAGCCCGCGAGTCCGTGTGACTCCGCGTCGGCGGGCGCGCCCCCCGTGTACACCTGGAGTGCCTGCTGCCCGAAGGTCGACAGATTGGTCGTCGCGACGTTATCGAACGAGCGGTTGAGCGGAATGCCGTCAAGCTCGTAGCCGATCTCGTTGAAGTCCCCGCCGCGCAAGAAGATAGGCTGGTTGAAGCCCGACTGCCAGGGAGGCACGAAAGCACCGGGGACCGCCGAGATTGCCGAGTAGGCCTGATTGAGGTTGAAGCCGCCGCCCAGTGCGGACAGCGTGCGTGAGAGATTCGGCGTGACGTTGTAAACGCTTTGGGTGGTTCCCGGGCTGAGCAGCCCGAGCACCGAGCCGGAAACGACGATTTTTGCCAGCGTTGCGACCTGAGGTGACAACGCGAACTCGAGATTTTGCGTGTTATCTGCGACGACGGTGATGCCGGGTTGGGTCACGGTTTGGTAGCCGTCCTTCGAAACGGTGACCGCATACGTGTCCGGGATGAGCGATGCAAAGACAAAGCGGCCGGTGGCGTCAGTGGTCGTGCTCGTAGACTGCGACGGCGACGTTGCGCTGATGGCGGCGGCTTGCACCGGCGACCCGCCTTTCACGAACACGTAGCCGGCCAGGACGCCGGTCGTGCCGGCGGTCGAGGCAGTGGGCACGGGGACGATACTTATGAAGACAAAGAGAGCGGCGCAAAGCAGAAAACGACATGACGCATGTGTCACGATTTCTTGGTCCTCCCAAGCCCGAAGGTGCGTGACGGAGCGACCGCGCACCTGCCACAGTTCTAGACTGACACGGGCGTGCGAACTGCAGGCTCGAGCGCGCGCAATGCGTCAACCGTCTCTTCAAAAAAGCGCGCTTGATACGCGATCATGTCGTCGACGAGGCTAAACCTCGGATGCCTGCGCTGGGCAGTCACGCGATAACCATTTGCGGTTTGCTCGAGCGTGCCCAACCGTCGCATGCCGGCGATCGCGCGTCGCGTCATTCCGTGCGGATCGCTCAACAGCTCCGGATCGACGAAGGCGCGTTCAGGCAGCGAGGCGAGCGATGTTGAGACGCCGTTTGCCATCTCTTCGAGCGTGAACTCGCGCTCGCCATGACGCTCCAACCAGGTCCCCGCGAGCTGGCTCGTCGTGATCGGCCGCGCCGCCTTGATGGATGTCGTGAGGTCTGTAGGGTCCGCCGGCTCGACGACCCGCATGAGCAGCGAGAAGCGGCGTCCGACGAACACATCATAGCTCATCGCGACCAACCACACCGACTCGGCGAACGGCAACAAGCGGGTCAGCAGCGAAAGGAGCGGCGACAGCCGACCATCTCTGCTGTAGCGGCCCTCCGGCGTGAGGAAGAGCGTGTTGCCCTCGCGCAGCAGCCGCTCGAAGGTCTGATAATCCGGCTCGAGGTTCGCACGGGTTTCGGCGAAGATCTCGCTGCGATGCGGTTCTTGCAGCGACTTGATCTGGACGCGCGTTTGGTCGGCCGCCGTGAACCACTTCCGTTTGAACAAGTCTTTGATTCGTGCTGATGGAGAGATGCCAAACTCGGCGAGCGTGACCGGAGCGAAGACCTCGCCGAGCGGCAGATTCCCATGGCGCGTCAAGACGTTTGTTGCGAGACTCACGAGCGAACGCGTGCGCAACTCGTTTTCAATCGGCATGACCCCCAACGCGTAGAAAAGCTTGGTCGCGTTGAGCGAACGAAAGGCCGAGAGGGCCCAGTACAAGCGCATGGTCATAAAACCGGGCTCGAACATGCGGCGCGATCCGCTCGAGTAGACCGGCCGATTCCACGGACCGCTCAAGATCAGATGGACGGGTGCCGCCACCGTGTCGAGATCGCCCTGGTGATTGCACAAGGCGATCGTCGCGCCGCGTCGCCATGGCAAACGCCCCCAGACGCGGATGCGCTGTCTCGTCCAATAATAAGGATAGGTCAATGCGAGAGCGACCGCCTGAAAGCAGATCCCGAAGCGGCCTTTGCCCCAGCCGACGAACAGCACCGCCACGCTGCCGGCGACAAACGACCAGGCGGCGATGAAGAACAAGACGCGATACCCTTCAGACGGCGTCGGATACTGCGCTAGCAGCCACCCGCCGAAGGCGGGGGCGAAGATACCGGGCAACCCGCTTGCCAGTCCCCAGATGCCGAGATCGCGCGCGACGTCGCGCAGCGCAGGCACGGAATCGATCGCGAGTGCCCAGCCAGTGGATGCGAATGCGCCGTAGCCTAGCCCGAACAACAGCGCGACGAATACGAGGTCGTGCATGCCGGGCGACGAGGCGAAGATAAAGATCGCGGCCGCCATCGGCACGCCGGCGAGCGCCACCATGTACTTCCGCGGCACGCGATCCGAAAGCTGACCCATCCAGAAGCTCGTCACGATCGCGCCGACGAGTGAAAGAGCGCCGAAGGCGCTCGTCGTCGCGGAAGGATTCGGCACGCCCACCACGTCGTTGAAGAAATAGAGCACGAACGTCATGAGCAGCATGAGCCCGAAATTGATGCAGGTGCGCGACGTGAAGGCGATGACGAAATCGGACCACGAGCCGATCCGTGCGTGCTCCCCCTCGTCGACGCGGATGGCCTCGGGCGTGAGCGCGGCCGCGATCGCGCCGGCAAAGACGATGATCGCCGCCCACAAAAAAACAGTCGACGGCGAGAAACGACCCGCGAGCACGAGGCCGATGACGGTGCCGACGAGCGTTGCGATCCCCTGGTAGCCGGAGGCCAAGCCCCACTCGGAGCGGTCGACTGCCTCCGGGATGAGGGGCTGGTACGCCGCGAGGCTGATGCTCAGCCCGAGGATCGCCACGAGCAGCGCCGCCTCGAAGGACCACAGCGCGCTCGATTCGCTCATCCATAAGAGTCCTGCCACGTTCACGGCGGCGCCGGCGAGAATGAACGGGCGGCGCAAAATCCCTTTACGGCGGAAGTGATCGGAGATCGCGCCCGCGACCGGCGGCACCCCCATCGCGAGCACGCCGGCAACGCTTACGAGCGTGGCAAGCACGGCCGTATGGTTGGCAGGGGCGAAGCGCAGCAAGGCCGCCGGCACTGCGATCGTCAGGATCGCGGAGTTCTGGAAGCTGATCGGGATCCAATAGGCGTTGAGAAGCGACTGTTGCTTGACGCTGCGGCTGATCACGGCGAGGCTTCTAGTGCAGCGGGCTCGGCCGGGGGTCCTTCAGCCGCGCGCTTCTTCGCCGGGGACCGGGTAGAGGTCGCTTGTGACCCAGCGCGCTTTGGTGCGCAGCCGTCGCGGGCTCAAGCGCACGTACACGACCGGGATGAGGATGAGCGTGAGCAAGAGCGAGCTGATCAACCCGCCGATGACGACGATGCCGAGCGACTTGCGTGATTGCACCGCATGATCCAGGCCGAGCGCGAGCGGCAACATGCCGAAGACCATGGCCGCGGTCGTCATGACGATCGGGCGGAAGCGCACGCGCGCGCTCTCCTTGATGGCCGCCAACCGCTCCATGCCCCGCTCGCGCAATTGATTCGCGTAGTCGACGAGCAGAATGCCGTTCTTCGTGACGAGCCCGATGAGCAGCACGGTGCCGATGAGCGAGAAGGCGTTGAGCGATTCGTGGGTGAGCGCGAGGGCGCCGAGCGCGCCCACGACCGCCACCGGCACCGAGAACATGATGATGAAGGGGGAGAGGTAGCTGTTGTAGAGCGCGACCATGAGCAAGAAGACGAGCAGCATGCCCATGGAGAGCGCGATCGCCATGCCGCGCACCGTATCGCTGAGGTTCTGTTGCGTGCCGGTACTGTTCGGTTCGACCGTCACGTTCACAGGCAAGCCTAATTCGTCGATTTTGGCAGCGAACGCTTTCTGGACGCTCGAGAGCGTGGCGCCCGGCGCGACGTTTGCGCTCACATGCACCACGGTTTGGCGATCGACGCGATCGATCGAGCGCGTGCTGTTCGTGAACGTCAGGTGAGCCACGTCGCCGACTTTCAGGAGCTGCCCCGTATTCGAACGCACCTGGATGTTTTCGATCTGACCGATCGCACGTTGGTCTGCGAGCGGATAGGTCACCTGAATGTCTTTGAGTCCGTCCGGCGTTTCGAACTGTGTCGCACGCACGCCCCCGAACGCCGCGCGGATCGCGGTCGCCATCGCCCGCAGGTCGACGTCGTCCTTGCGCGCTTTGTCTTTGTCGAAGGTGATGTTAAGCTGCGGTGCAAGACTGCTCGCCGAGCTGAACACGTTTTCTGCGCCCGGGGTCTGCTGCAGCGCGAGGTAGACCTGCTTGGCGTACGGCGCCGGATCCCCAAGCGTGTTGCTCACGAGATAATCGATGGGCTGCATGCTGCCGCCGTACGTGTTCGTGGCAGAGATGACGAGCGCGTTCGCACCAGGCGCAATCTGCGCTACGAGATTGCGCACGTACTCGACCCAGTAAGCGGTCGAATAGCGCCGGTCGCTGCGCAGACGAAGGTCGATCTGCCCGACGCCTCCATCAATGATGTAGCCGCCCACCGGCGACTGCGCAGCGCCGGCGAGCGAGGTCTCGGTGTCCAAGTCTTGGATGAGGTTCACATCGCGCTCGATCGTGCGCACGGTCTGCCGCGTCACCGCCAGCGGCGTACCGCTCGGATAGTTGATCTGGACGACGATCTTGCCTTCGTCTTGCGGCGGGTCGAACTCAAACCCGATGATTCCGAAGGGCCAGATCAGCCCAATCGCCGCGACGAGCGTCCCTGCGGCGACGCCGAGGACCGCCCATGGATGCGCCAAGCCCCACGGGAGCGCTCGTTCTGCGTACCAGTCGCGCAATCGCTCGAAGCCGCGGCTGAATTGTTCCACGATGCGCAGGGTGCGCTTGCTCGAGAGCAACGACCAATTGCCCGCGAGCGCGGGCGTGATCGTGAATGAGACGAGCAGCGAGGACAGCGTTGCGACGACGACGACGAGCGCGAATTCACCCAAGAACTTGCCGACGAAGCCGGGCAACCCCGCGATCGGCAGAAAGACGACGACGTCGACGAGCGTGATGACGATGGCTGCGAGTCCGATCTCGAGGCGGCCGTTGATGGCCGCGCGCATGGCCGATTCGCCCATCTCGAGATGGCGTTCGCTATTCTCCAAAACGACGATCGAGTCGTCCACCAAAATGCCGGTGATGAGCGTCATCGCAAGCAGCGATACCGTGTCGAGCGTGAAGTCGAGCAACCGCATGACGATGAGCGTAGAGAACAGCGAGGTGGGTATCGCGATGAGCACCGCCGCCGCATTGCGCCACGAACGCAGGAAGAAGATCATGACGATCGCGACGAGGACGATACCCTCGATGAGGGTTCGCAGCACGCCGTTCAACAGGCTGCGGGTGCGCTGCGACTGATCCTCGATCACCGAGATCGAGATGCCGGGGAAGCGTTGCTCGAGACCCGGCAGCGCTGCTTGCACCGCCTTGGCGGTGTCCACTTCGTTCGCACCGATCGACTTCTGCACCGTGAGGAAGAAGTTCGGTTCGCCGTCCACGTACGAATCGATGCGCGAGGGCTGAAAACTGTCGGTGACGTTCGCAACATCGCCCACCCGGGTCCCAGGCTGTTGCGGCATCTCCAGACCCGCGATCGCGTCTGGCCCGTCGATGTCGCCGCGGATGTTGATGCCGGTCTCACGCGTTTCGCCGTACAAGATGCCGCCGGGCAGCCGCACGTTATTGAGCGCGATCGCGCCGATGACGTCGTTGATCGTCAGCTTTTTGTTTTTGAGCTTTTTCGGATCGACTTCGACCTGCACCGAAGGCGTGACGATCCCGTTTGCCTGGACGTACCCGACGCCCGGGACTTGCTCGATGGCGGGGATGAGATGGTTTTGGATGATCGTGGAAAGGTCGCCCGTTCCAAGCGTGCGGGAGGTGACCGCCAAACTGACGACGGCCGATTCACCGGGATCGAAAGTTTCGATGCGCGGCGTCAGGAGATCCGGGGGCAGCTGTGATTGGGCGGCTTGCACGCGCCGCTGCACTTCGACGATGTCCTCGGTGCGGGTGGATTTCAAGCTGAACTGGGCGATGATGGTTGCAAAACCTTGCTGGATCTGGGACTGCGTGTGCTCGAGGTAGGGCGCGCCCGCAAGCTCGTCTTCGAGCGGGCGCACGACGCTGTCGCGCATTTCAGCGGGCGAGGCGCCGGGATAGAATAAGATGATATTGACCATAGGGAGCTCGACGTTCGGAAGCTCTTGCTCGCGCAAGCTCCAGACGGCCAAGATCCCGCCAATGGTCAGAGCGGCGATGAGAACCGCCGCCAGGGTGGGCCGAGCGACAAAAAGTTTAGTAAGCATGTTCCAGGCTGGTCATGGGGGGCTTTCGTCCTACCTTTGTCATCGGCAACCTATTCCTTGCCAAAGACGTAGGTCAGAGGCGAAGTGCTTCTTCGACCGCCTGTTCCTCGGTCCAGGCTGCTCCTTGCGACGCTAGGGCGCTGACTTCGTCGCCCTTGAGCTTCGCACCGAGCGTCGCCATGAGTTGGTCGTAGCTCCACTTCTCTGTGGGCTCACGCCAGAAACCGGACTCCTCGAACATCTTGTCCACATAGCCGAGCAAGCGGGCCGCGTTTTGGACGTCCCCTTCGCGAGCTTTGATGAGGGCCACGTGTTGCATCGCGCACATGAGCATGTTCGTGGTCTGCCCCTCACGTGCGTGGTGCAAGGCGACGCGAGCATCCGCCTTCGCTCCCGCGGAGTCGCCGAGCGCCAACTGGTACGCGGTGAGGTTCGAGTACGCGTTCGCGATGCCCACCGCATTTTTTGTTTTGTGCCGTAGACCGGCCGACTCCCTTCCTTTGGCAACCGCTTTGGTCGCGTCGCCCTCGGCGAACGCAAGTTCCGCGATGTTCCCTAACACGGTCGCCGTCAACTGGGTATCGGCAACCGACTTCGCGACGGCCAACGCCTCCTCGAACCCTTGGCTCGCCTCCTGGGATTCTCCGCGCACGAAATGCGTGATCGACCACCATGAGAGCACGCGTGCAAGATCTTTTGTGGCACCGGTCTCTCTCAAGAGCGGCACCGCCTGCAAATAGATGCCCTGCGCTTCGTCGATCCGTCCGCGACGGTCGAGCGCAAAACCACGGTTCGCCAAAGCGAGCGCCAAGAGGGGTTGGTCTCCCAGGCGCATGGCGTGGGCGACTGCCCGCTCACTTGCCTCTTCTGCGGTTTCACCGAAGCCCTCGGTATTCACGCTGACGCCGAGCCAGAGTTTGATCATCGTCGCGTCTGGTTCGGCGTGGCCCGTCGCATCGAGTGCGAGGTTGATCCAGCGCAGGCCTTCGATGCGGGACCCGACGTTGATCCACAGTGCTCGAAGTGCTGCGATCAATCTCGCGCCGAGCTCCACGTCGTGCTTTGCGACTAACGCCCAGCCCATGGCGGCGCGGAAGTTGTCGAGCTCAGGCTCGAGCTGCGCGACCCACGTGTCCGTCGGCGCCGCTTCGAAACTCGCGTCGGCCATTTCGGCGATGCGGAGAAAGTGCTCCGCATGCTTGCGATTGAGCGCGGCGCTCTCACCCGTACTGGCCAGCTTCTCCCGCGCGTATTGCCAGGTCGTCTCCAAAAGCCGATAGCGCTCGCTTGCCCCGCCGAGTTCGGCGACGACCAGCGACTTGTCGACAAGCGACGACAGCAGATCGAGCACTTCCCACGATTCGATTTGCTCGTCCGAACAGATCTCGCTCGCCGCGTCGAGCGTCCAGCCGCCGGCGAAGACCGCCGTGCGGTTTAGAATCGTGCGTTCCCGCTCGTTGAGCAGATTGTAGCTCCAGTCGACGAGCGCTCGCATGGTCTGCTGCCGCGGCAGTGCGGTGCGGTCGCCGCCGGTGAGGATGCGGAAACGTTCGCTGAGCCGTTCTGCGAGGTGCGCCACGCTCATGAGCTTCACACGAGCGGCCGCCAGTTCGATCGCGAATGGGATGCCGTCAAGGCTACGGCAGATGTCGGCGACGGTGCGCGCGTCGGCGTCGTTGAGCGTGAAGCGCGTGTTGGCCGCAGTGGCGCGGTCGACGAACAACGCCATCGCGCCGAATTGGACGGTATTTGCGGCGGTGACGTCCGCGTTCGTCTTCGGAACCGACAGCGAATTCACGCGATAGATCGTCTCCCCGGAGATCCCCAAACCTTCGCGGCTCGTCGTCATGACGCGGACGTTGGGCGCTCCCTTGATGATGGCACCCGATACATGCGCCGCAGCCGTGATCAGATGCTCGCAGTTGTCGAGGATGACGAGGGCGCGCTTGGGCTTGAGCGCGTAGATGATGGAATCGGAAAGCGAGCGGTCGGCGCCGACGCGCACGCCGAGCACCGAGGCGACCTCGCTCACGACGAGATCTGAGTCTTGCAGACCCGCAAGATCCACAAGCCAGACGCCGTCTGGATGCTGTTCCAAAAGTTCCGCGCCGACTTGCAGAGCGAGACGGGTCTTGCCGACGCCGCCGCTGCCGGTCAAGGTCAGCAGGCGGGTCTTGCTGAGCAGCTGCTTCACTTCGGCCACATCTTCGTCGCGCCCGACGAAACTGGTCACCTGCAGCGGCAGGTTGTTCGGCAATGAGTCGAGCGAACGAAGGGGCGGGAAGTCGCTTGGCAAACCGGCGGCGACAAGTTGGAATACCTGCTCCGGGTGTGCGAGGTCTTTGAGCCGATGCGCGCCGAGCGCGCGGAGGCTGACATGGGGCGGCAACTCACCTTGGACGAGATCGCTCGTCGCTGCGGAGACGAGCATCTGCCCCCCGTGACCGATGGAGAGCAGGCGCGACGCCCGGTTGACGCTCGGCCCGAAGTAATCGCGGTCCCTTTCGTCCGCATAGCCCGTGTGGAGCGCCATGCGCACCTGCACGCCGTTGACCGAGGAGAAATCTTCTTTATTCAGCGCCTGCTGCGCTGCGATGGCAGCGCGCGCCGCCTCCGGAGCCGTGCGAAACGCCGCGCAATACGCATCGCCCATCTTCTTAAAGACGTGTCCGCCGTGCTCCGCGATGGCCGCCGAGAGCACAGCGTCGTGGCGCGCGAGCGCAGACTTCATCGCGTCGCGATAGTGCTCCCAGCGTTCGGTCGAACCTTCAATGTCGGTGAACAGAAAGGTGACGGTGCCCGACGGGATAGGCGCCGCCGGCTGGGATGCTATGCGGCTCTCAGCGGCTTGGTCCATGGTATGGGCAGATGTTCAACCCGGCTTCCTCTTACACCCGCGACCGGCTTGACATACGCTTGTGCGGTCGTGATATGCTTTCGGTGGATGAAGATATATGCCTGAAACCCGGGTTCCAGAAGCCAAGCCCGCCTACGAGTGGATCTTCGGGCGAGCAATTCAGAAGGTGAGTCCCAAGCGCCGCCACTCCGTCGCACAGTCGGCCTTTCTCGTGGCGCTGAACGTGTGGGCACGATCTGGTGGGAAGGGGTTTGCCGGAACCGAGTGGCGCTTTCGCATTCAGCCGCCCGGCGAGGAACGCAGACCCTTGGTGCCCGACGTCGCCTTTCTTTCGTACAGTAGATTGCCATACGAGACGATGAAGGCTACGGAAGAGCCACTCATCGCTCCTGATGCTGTTGTCGAGGTCCTGTCGCCCAAGGACACCTCGCGGTACATCGCAGAGAAAATCCGTGTCTATCTCGCGGCGGGCACGGCGGTGATCTTCGTCGTCGATCCCCAAACGCGCAGCGTGAGAGTGATCGATAGCAGCGGTGAACGTCATTTGGGAGACAACGACCTGATCGAACACGACGCGCTTCCTGGGTTTGCGCTTTTCGCGCGCGACCTGTTCGAACTGCCGCCCGCACAAGGCTAGACCCTGAGGACTTCCTCGTAGACGCGATCGTCAGTCCAACGTGCGCCCTCCGCCAAAAGGGCGCTCAGGGCTTCCGGCTTGAAGTGCTCCTCGAGAGCGCGCTCGAGCTTCTCGTTCTCCTGCTGCTCGGTGTAGTCGATGCTCGTGCCAAGCTCGGCGTACGCGTGATTGCAATAGCCGAGCAGGCGCGCGGCTTGCTCCCATTGCTGCTGACCAGCCGCAATAGCGGCGAAGTGCTGCACCGATTCAGCGAACGTGACCGGCCCAGCCGGCCTTGCATCCTTGATGGCGGCGCGAGCAGCCTCGCGTGCTTCATCGAAGCGGCCGAGGTAGATGAGGTACGCTGCGATGTTCGCGCGCGTGAGCGCAAGGCTCATGCGCTCCCACGCAGGATAGTGCGGCAGGATCGCTAGGGCGAGGTCGAGGGCTTTCTCGACGTTCCCGAGTCGGAATTCGACCTCCGCGATGTTGTTTGAGATGGCATCGATGAGCGACGTGTCGCCCGTCGCTTGCGCGTAGGTCAAACCGCGGTTGTAAAGCGCCAAACCTTCTTCATGACGCCGCTGGAAATGAAGATTGCGCGCCTGTTGGGTCAGAACGGTGCCGATCATCCGCGAATCGCCTAGGGCTTGGAATGTCTCGAGGGCGACATCCAGCGCGGCTTGCGCCTCGTCGTGGCGGCGCAGACGGAGGTACGCCTCGCCCATGACGCTACGCGCCCACGCCGCGCCCCGCTTATCTCCCAACTGCATGTAGAGTTCTAGCGCGCGCGCACCCGCCTCAAGCGCGGGCGGATACGTCCACGCGCGCACCTCGAGATGACCCCGGGCAAGGCTCAGCCGAGCCTCCAATTCTGGGGCGATCTGACCGGAGAGGGCACTAGTCGCGGCGATCAGGCGCCGGCGGCCCTCGTCTGGTTGCGGTCCACCCGTCCAGAACAGGCTCAGCGTTGCGGCCAGGAGCGCGCCGAGTTCGACATCGTGACGGCCGGTCGCTGCCCAATCGAGAGCGGCACGGAAATTGTCGATGTCCGGAAGCAGGCGCTCGGTCCAGACGCGCGATGGCGTCGTGCTCCACTCCTCCTCTGCTTTTGTCGCGAACTCGAGGAAGAAGGCGGCGTGGCGCGCCCGCACGATATCCGCTTCGCCGCTCTTTTCGAGCAGGTCGGTCGCATATTGGCGCGTCGACGCCAGCAGGCGATAGCGCTGCTCCGAGCCGGCGAGTTCGGTGACGATAAGCGACTTGTCCACGAGTCCGGTGAGCAGATCCAGCACGTCGAGTGGATCGATCGCCGCGTCGCTGCAGACGCTCGATGCCGCATCGAGCGCGCAGCCGCCAGCAAAGACGCTCAAACGGCGAAAAACCGTTTTCTCTTTGTCGGAGAGGAGGTCGTAGCTCCAGTCGATGAGGGCCCGCATGGTCTGTTGGCGCGGCAAGGCGCTGCGGTTGCTCGCGGTGAGAATGCGAAATCGATCCTCGAGGCGTGCGGCCAACTGCTCGACGCTGAGCACCTTCGTCCGCGCAGCGGCCATTTCGATCGCGAGAGGGATGCCATCGAGCTGCTCGCAGATGCGCCCGACGACGGCCGCGTTTTTGTCGGTGAGCGTGAAACGCCGGTCGGCCGCTGTAGCCCGTTCGGCGAAAAGCGCGATGGCGCCGAACTGCACCGCGTCTGCGGCGTTGACATCCTTGTCGGCGCTAGGCACGGTCAACGATGGCACGCGCAGCACCACTTCGCCTTCGATCCCCAAACCTTCGCGCGAGCTCGCGAGGATGCGAACGTGCGCGCAGCCGCGTAGCAGGAGCTCGGCCATGCGGGCCGCGCCTGAGACGAGGTGCTCGCAGTTGTCCAAGATGATGAGCACGTGGCGCGATTGCAAAGCGCGCGTCACCACTTCTTCGAGCGTGCGCCCACCCGAGTCACCTAAATTGAAGACATCCGCGAACCTGCTTGGGATGAATGTAGGGTCGTTCAGCGGCGCCAGGTCGATGAACCATACGCCGTCTTCGAAGCGGTCGAGCACTTCGGCGCCGACCTGCAGCGAGAGTCGCGTCTTGCCGACGCCACCCGCTCCCACGAGCGTTACAAGCCGGTGTTTGGCAAGCAACGTCTCGATTTCAGCAAGATCGGTATCTCGGCCGACGAGCTGCGTCAGCTGGAGCGGGAGATTATTGGGCAGCGCGTCGAGCGACCGGAGGGGTGGAAAATCTGCCAAAAGCCCAGGCGCGACGAGCTGGTAGACTTGCTCCGGCTGGATCAGATCGCGCAAGCGGTGCGCGCCCATGTCGCGCAGCGTCGCCTGGCTCGGCATCATCCCTTGCGCGAGTTCGGTGGTCACCCCGGAGATGAGCACCTGGCCGCCATGACCGATGGAGAGCAAGCGTGCCACGCGGTTGACCGTCGGTCCGAAATAGTCTCCATCGCGTTCGTCGGCAAGCCCGGTATGCACCGCCATGCGAACGCGTACGCCTCCGACTTTTGACCAGTCTTCGTTTTCGAGCGCCTTTTGCGCATCTATTGCCGCCTGTATGGCTTGAGGAACGGTCTTGAACGCCACGCAAAAAGCGTCACCAATTGTCTTGAAGATGTGTCCGCCGTGCGCCTCGAGCGTGCGGCGCATGATCGTGTCGTGCCAGGCCACCGCTACCTTCATGTCTTCGCGATGGCGCTCCCAGCGTTCGGTGGATCCTTCGATGTCGCTGAAAAGGAAGGTGACGGTACCGGTCGGGAGCGGCGCGCGTTCTGTGACGGCCTCAGACACGCAAGGCCTCGTCGATCGCCTGATCCTCGGACAGTTCCTTGCCTTCGTTGTAGAGCCGCTGGAACTCGGCGCCATCCAACTCTTTGCGCAGCTGCGCATCAAGTTTATCGTGTTCCTGACGCTCGGTCGGCTCGAGCGGGATCGAGTTGACTTCAAAAACATGGGATGCGTATCCAAAAAGTCTTGCGGCCGTTGCTGCATCTTTTTGGCGAGCCGCAATCGCGGCAAAATGCAAGATGCAGATCGCCGTATGAACGCTCGTTTGTGAATCCTGTGTGAGGCGCATCGCCCGCTGGGCTATCAGCCGGGCCTCATCAAGGTTGCCGAGGGCGATATGGTAGGCCGCTAGATTGTTCAGCGTGATGTAGCGGTCCCCGGGGATATCCAGGATCTCGTTCGCGAGCTCGATCGCCCGCTCCGGATTGCCCTCGTTAAATTCGATCTCGGCGAGATTCGCAACGATGGTGCCTTTTACGCGATCGTCGCCATGAGCGCGCGCGATGCTCAGCGCCTCGGCGTACGCCGCTCGAGCTGCCGGAATGTCACCTTGAAAGTTGTA
>JAJPHJ010000112.1 GCA_021325335.1 Pseudomonadota bacterium
CAGCTCCACCCGGTGGACTTTGGGCAGCCGGCGCTCGTCCGGGGCTTCACCGTGCCCGCTCACGGCTACCAGCGGGTCGACCTCGTGACCATGCCGGAAGGCGGCTCCTCGTATCCGGTCCAGGTCCTGTTCGCATCGCAGCCCCCGCCCGGGGCAAGCTGGAACGTCTCCCAGGCAGTCTATTGACTCGAACACCGATCCTGGGAATTGTCATCGCCTTGTCATGAAGCGCTCATGGACATCTCACCTGGGAACGCGCCGAAGTTGAAACCAAACGCGAATGATTTACGTCAAGTGAGGGAGAGCCACACAACGCTCCTACAGAGAAAGGCATGACATGAAAGCTAAATTGTTCGCGCTCCTCGCAGTCGCTGGGCTGTTCGCCGCAGCCGGCGCCAAGGCGGACGCCGCGGTGATCTTCTTCCACCCGATCCGCGTGTATGCGCCCGCCATCTACGAACCGGCGCCCGTCTACGTCCCGGCCCCGGTCGTCGCGTACGGGCCTGCACGCTACGCCGGCGCCTACAACATGCAAGGCGTCGTGACGTCCGCCGTACCGTATCACCTCACCGTCCGGGTCGACGATCGTTTCTACCCCGTGCTCGAGCACAACGGCACGATCATCAATCCGACGGGAGCCACACTCGCACCGAGCATGATCGTGAACATCGCGGGCTGGTGGGATCGCTACGGCGTGTTCCACGCCAATCGCATCGACGTGGTCCGTTACTGATCGCCACCTTTCGGTTCGCTCCCCCAACCGCGCCGTCACCACCCGGCGCGGTTTCCTTTTCAGGCGACCGAACGATAGACATCGACGAGGCGTTGCGCGACCGATCGCCAGGTGAAGCTTCGCGCGCGCATCTGTCCGCGTTCGAGCAGCGGGCCTAGCAAGACCGAATCCGCGAGCACGCGTGCGAGAGCTTCGCCAAAGGCCTCGTCATCGCCGGGAGTCACAAATATAGCGCAATCTCCGAGGACCTCGCGAAGAACCGGGATGTCGGCTGCGATGACCGGCACCCGCGCCGCGAGCGCCTGCAGCGGCGGCAGTCCGAAGCCCTCGTAGCGAGAGGGAAAGATCAGGGCCGTCGCGCCGGCGTAGAGCGAGCGCAGACGGTCGTCGGCGACGTAACCCAGAAGCTCGACTCTTCCGGACACTCCCGCCACGTCAGCAGCTTTCCGGACCCTCTCTGCGTAGCCCGTCTGCACGCCCGCGCTGATCAAGCGCACGTTCGGCACGCGTGCGATCGCGCGGACCGCGGTTGCAAGATCCTTGCGCGCCTCGACCGTTCCCACCGCCAGCACGTATGGCGGGTCGCTTGGCGTGCGCTCGATCGCGAACCATTCGTCGTCCACGCCTGCGCCCGCGACGGCGATCGCGTCCACGCGCACGTCGAGCCGCCGCGCGATCTCGGCGCGCGCGGTTTCCGTATCGGCGACCAGCCGGTCCGCTTTGCGCGCAAGACTGCGCTGCGCGCTCGCAAAGTACATCCGGCTGTAGGAGCGTCCCCGCACCGCGCCCGCAAGCCACGCCAGATCGTGAACCGTGAGCACGCAGGGGTGCGGCGGAAAGCATGAGAGCGTGCCTCCGGTGAAGTGCGTGACGTCGGCCTTCGCCCGGCGGGCGAGCCGCGGCGCTATGATCTGGTCCCACAGCACGCGGCGGTCGAAGCGCCATACATCCACATCCGGAACGGCGATCTCGGTGAGCTCGATGTCCGCGCGCGCCCGCAACGCAGTCGCGACGTTGCGGACATAGGTGCCAAGCCCGGTACCCGTGCCAAACGCGTACTGCGTCTCAAGCGCCACGCGAAGCGGCTTCACGGTTGTGTTGAGCCGCCCGTGCGCGCGAGTCCCTCGACTGCATGCTCCTCGCCGGGATGCAGCTCCAAGATGCGTTCGAACGTCTGTCGCGCGGCGGCTCGGTCGCCGAAGCGCAACTCCCCGAAACCGTAGGAGAGCAAGTAGTCCTCGTTGAGGGGAGAGAGCGCGGTTGCATGCGCAAGAGCATCGAGCCCGGATTTCGCCCGCTCGCGCGCAGCGCCGCGCGCGCCCGTTCGTGCCGCGGCTGCGAGATCGATCTTGCCGATCTGCGCGTAGACTGCGGCAAGGTCCGAGCGGTCGACGAAATCGTTGTGCAATTTCGCCAAGAGCGCTGATTCCACGGCAAGCGCCGCGTCGTATCTTCCCGCGGCCACCAACTGCGCCGCGACTTGGGAGACCTTTTCGACCGCCTTCGCCTGCACGTAACGGTCGATGGCTTCGTTCGTTCGGCCCATCGCGGCAAGCGCGTCGCCGGCCTGCGCCAAGCACGGCGATCCGCACGCGGCGCGATCGAATTCCGCAAGCGCGCGGGCCGGATCGCTCGCCAGAAGCGCTCGCCCAAAATCCTCGTGCAACATGGCCCAATCCGGCTCAAGCGCCAATCCGGTTTCGAAGAGGCGCGCGGCCTGCACGCCGTGTCCTTGCAGCAGCGCCCGATTGCCTTCATCGTCATCCCACCACGCCCGCAAAGCGCGCTGCGAGAAAAGCCCAAGCAGCACGAGCACCGCGATGGCGACGAGCCACGCCGAACGCTTGCTCACGCCTGGGGCGCTAGAATTTGACGCTGAAGTAGAGGTTCTGCCGGTTCTCCGTCCAGGTGGTGCTGGACGATGCGTTGTCCGTGTAGACGTTGCGATTGAAGAACAAGTTGATCGATGAATTGCTCTTCGGTATGTTGTACACGAGGCCGCCGGCATAGGCGGTCGTGTGCTGGGTCAGGCTCTGGGTCAGCGCGCTCAGATCGACGTTGCCCGCGAGCTGCTCTGAGAAACTGCCTTTGACGGTCAAGCGCGAGGACACCGGCACGGCCAAGGACGCAGCGCCGACATATTGCTGCACGTTCGTCGAGGTGGGATACAGCACGATCGGGCCGGACGCCGGACCCGCAGACGGCGCAAGGCCGAGCGGCGGCAGCGCGCTACTGCCGAAGCCCCCGCCATTCGTCTGTGCAAGCGTCTCGTAGAGACCGTCCAAACTGACGGTCGCGCGCCGATTGAGCAACGGCAACGCCACGGTCATCCCGCCGTTGAAAGCATTGTAGTTCGATGCCGAGGCGAACGCCGGACCGAGGATCTGGCTCGCCAAAGACGTGGATTGCACGGCCTGCAGCGACTGTTCGCCCAGCCGCACCTTCACGCCCAGGTGCGCCAGTTTGAGCGGGATGCTCAACTGCACCGACGATCCGGCGAGCGCGGGGGTGTTGCCCCCGTACCAATACGGGCCTTGAGCGGAGAGCGAATTGACGAGCGGAAACGCCATGAGGCTTGACGAGGATCCGATCCCATCGGGCGTGACTTGCGCCGCCAGCGCGGCCGGCTCGGTTCGCAATCCCAGGATGCTGCCGAGTGGCGATGCCGCTTGGGCTTGCGGGAAATTGTAAAATGCGAAAACCGCAGGTCCCTGCGACGCGATGCCGGCGCCGTTCGCGTGGCCGTTCGGCGCGCTATCGATGAAGCTCACCGCGCTTTGCCCGCCGAGCAATTTGAAGGACAGCCCGAGTTCCTGTTCGTCGTTCACGGCGAACGCTTGCGCCGCCGGGTCGGCGCTCGGAGTGTTGGTCACGTGACCGAACAACGTGGGCGCGTTCTTATCGTGGGCGAGGGGCAAGGAGAACTGAAGCGCCGACGTGCCCGCGTTGGCGCCTTGCTGCGGACCCGTGAATCGGATGGCGTCGCCGTGATTGGGCGTGCCGAGGATGCGATCGATCGAGAGATCGCTCGAGTGAGAAGAGTCGTCCGCAAAGGCTGCGGAAGAAAGCAAGGCGACGGCGACGGCAAACCCGCCGGCTCGTGCGATAATCCCCCGCTTCAAGACGACCTCCTCGGATGATGATACTTCAACGACGCGCGACCGTCTGTGCGCTGGGCGACATGCGTGACCTATTTTCGCCGCACGGAAGTTGAGCCACATCCGCCTTCGCCGGGGTCCTTCAGTATCCCCTTCGAAACCGTCTCAGACAGCGCTTGAACGCCTGCTCTTTCAGGCTTTGTGATTCAGGCCTTGCCGATAGCGCTCGATGATGAGCAACGCCGCATATCCATCCAGCGGCTGGTCGGGTACCAGAAGACCGCGCGGTACGAAGCGCCATAGTCCTTTCGGCGGATGATCTTCATAATAAAGCCTTCGTGCCTCGAGGCTCGTGTTGCGTTCGTCGACGACCGTCACCGGCAGCTGCGGCCAGCGCGCGCGGATGAGCCCCAAGACGAGCTCTGACTTCGTTGCATTCCCGAGGCACACCATGCGCACGGCTCCTCGCGCGATATCGCGTTCGAGTCGCGCGACGAGGGCTTCCGTCGCGACGATCTCAACCGCCAAGCGCACGCCTGAAACCGACACGATTGCGTAACCGCACTTGACCATGCCGGGGTCGATGCCCACGTCAGCTTGCACAGCCGTGTTGCTCGCGGTCTTATCGGGGGGTGACGGTGAGCTCTGCATTGAGCGGACCGGAAGCGTAGATATCGGTCGCGGCGATCGCCTTCACGAGCGCGGGTCCATGCGTCGCGACCAGCCGCGTGACCGCTCGGTTGAACACGTCCGGATCGGTCGTGGGGTTGTCGGCCAGCATCGGCGGCATGCCATGATCCGCGGCGCTGCGGCTAATGGCGGTGTTCAGGCTGATGAGCGCCGCCTGATCGGTGCTGATGTTCCTGCCGTCATTCACCATGACGGACGAAATGATCTCGCCTTTGCGATACAGCAACGAGTCTTTGTAGACGTGGAGCGAAAAGCGCCACGGACCGCCGCGGAAGATGTTTTCGCCGGCGACTGGAACCACGATGGCCGGCGTCGGCTGCAAGGATTTGATGTAGGCGGCCGTCTGCGCGATCTTCGCTTTTGCGTCGGCGCTTTGGGGACTCGTGCGATACGGCTGCACCGGAAAGTTTTGCGAGAGGTTCGCGACGCCTTGGAAAAGCAGTGACAGCCGGTCTTCGATCTGCGGCAGCGAATCGGTCGAATTCACGATGAAGGCCGGGCTGAGGGGTTCGCCGGCGCGCAACACGACCGGGTCTTGCAGCAGCTGATCCCGCTCGCTCGTGAGGTTCGCGATCTGCTCGTTCAGTTTTTGAATGGAGAACAGCGCTTGGCGGGCATCGTTCGACACGAGCAGCAGCACGCCGACGACCAAGAGCGCGATGATCATCCCGAAGCCGATCGCGAAGATGGTGCTCGTGTATCTCGGTCGCAACCCGAACAGCGTCATGCGGCGGCGCCCGACGAGGTGACCCACGCGATCGCCGATGTAGGCGATGATCCCCGCCACGACCACAATGCCGAGGATCGTGAAGAACGCGCCCAGATCTGCAAGCGAGGTCGCGACGACCATCTAGACGCTGGCCGCCTGACGCAAGAGCCAGATGCCGGTCAGTGAGAACAAGACGTTGGGCACCCAGGCCATGATGAGGCTCGTATTCGGATTCGACTGGCCGACGGCGAGACAGATCGTCGTGACCACGTAGAACCCGAAGACGATGGCGATGCTGATGCCGAATCCGGCTCCCGACGACGAGCGCTGCGGGCGTATGCCAAG
>JAJPHJ010000148.1 GCA_021325335.1 Pseudomonadota bacterium
CTCTCCATGCCGATCGTCCGCGGCGCGCTCAAGCCGCTTCCGGGTGGCTTTGCGGCGGTCCAACGCCAGCTCGGCACCGCCGCCTCGCGCACGCTCGTCATCGGCGATCAGCTCTTCACGGACGTGCTCGGCGCCAAAGCCGCCGGCATGCGCGCGATCGTCGTGACGCCGCTGGGCCACAGAGAATTTCCGACGACGAAGCTGCTGCGCGCGCTGGAACGTCCGGTGTACGCACGCCTCGCCAAGGCGCGCGTCCTCGCGCCGTAGCATCGTCGTGCGGCGCTACGCGCTCATCGGAAGCCCGGTGAGCCATTCGCTTTCGCCTGCGATGCAACAAGCGGCGTTCGATGCGCTCGGCATCGCAGCGACGTACGAAGCCATCGACGCGACGGATGCCGGGCTCATCATGAGGCGTCTGCGCGACGAGGGCTTTGCCGGATGGAACGTCACGACCCCGCTCAAGGAAGCGGTGATCGCCCATGTCGACGAGCTGACCGATGTCGCTCGGCGCGCGCGGTCCGTCAACGTGATCCGGCGCGACGGAGATCGCCTTATCGGACACAACACAGATGGCAAAGGGTTCGTCCGCGCGGCCCAGGAGCTCTGGTCCGAGCGCGCGCTGTCGGGACCGATCCTAATCCTCGGCAGCGGGCCGGCCGCACGCGCTATCGCGCGCGCTCTGAACGATCGTGGGGCGGCCGAAGTCACGTGCTGGGCGCGCGATGAGCAGCGAGCGCTGGCGGTCGGACCGCAACCACGCCGGCAACCGCAGTTGGCTGTGTGGGCGATGCCACCGGACGCGGTGCTTCCCACAGACATCGCTGCCCTCGCGCGCAATGCCCCCAAGTTCTTCGATTGCAATTACGGACCCGAGCGCTTGGCGCGACTCCGAGATGACGCAACGGACAGCGGGTCGCTTTTGCTCTTGCATCAGGCCATTCTCTCATTTGAGTGGTGGTCTGGCCTGCGGGCTCCCGCGCAGGCGATGCGAGCCGCGCGCGCTCGCGCGGCGCACCAGCAGTGATCGCTGCACTGCCCGGTCGCCGGAACGGCACCGCGTCGTACGGAGGCTAGAACTCAGCGCACCCTTGGCCGGTTCCCGAGAAAGCACCGAGCGCGACGATCCGCCCCCGCGGGGCAATGAGCTCTGTCACTACGCTTGGGAGGGACGTCATATATGATGGGAAGTGCCTTGGTCCGAAGGGAGGGCTCGGGGCGTCCCAAAAACCAAACGCGAGCCGGAAGGAAGGGACGAGACCCTATGAGGGCCTGGCGCCGCGATGTTGTCGAAAGCGGCCGCCCCTTCAGACCGCCTGGCAGATGCCGATACGGAGTATAGTCCGCTGCGAGTCCTCTTCTGGGGCTAGGCTTGCATGTGGTCCGGCTCTTTTGCCTCGTACGAGAGTGAATCGAGAAGCGTGAAATGGCAGCGAATGTAAGCGACCTCCTGGGCCTGCGGATGGACGAGCTGATGCGCGTGACGATCGAGCGCGGCGCATCGGATCTGCACATGAGCGTCGGGCTTCCGCCGATGTTGCGCATCGACGGACGCCTCACCCCGACCGAGTTCCCCAAACTCACCCCGGACGACACCAAACGGCTCGTCTACAGCATTCTCACGGATCAGCAGAAAGAGCGGTTTGAGAAGAACCTCGAACTCGACTTCTCGCACGGGCTCAAAGGCTTCGGCCGCTTCCGTATCAACGTCTTCCGCCAGCGCGGCGTGATCGGCGGCGTGTTCCGCGCGATTCCGTCATCCGTGCCGCCGCTCGGCAGCCTCAACTTGCCGCCGGTGATGGGCGATCTCACGATGCGTCCGCACGGCCTCATCCTCGTCACCGGACCGACGGGCTCGGGCAAATCGACGGCCCTTGCCTCCATGCTCGACATCATCAACTCGACCATGGCGCGTCACATCATGACGATGGAGGACCCGGTCGAGTACTTGCACTTCCACAAGATGTCGATTGTGAACCAGCGCGAGATCGGACACGACTCCTACAGTTTCGCGAACGCCTTGCGCGCTGCGTTGCGAGAAGACCCCGATGTCGTCCTCGTCGGCGAAATGCGCGACATGGACACGATCGCGACGACGCTGACGATCGCCGAGACCGGACACCTCGTGCTCGCGACGCTGCACACGTCTGACGCCGCGCAGAGCATCGACCGCATCATCGACGTGTTCCCGGAGCATCAGCAGCAGCAGATCCGCGTCCAGCTGGCCGCGGTCATCGAAGCGATCGTCTGCCTGCGGCTGCTGCCGCACGCCTCGGGAGTGGGCCGCGTGCCGGCGGCCGAGGTCATGGTGGCGACACCCGCCATCCGGAACCTCATCCGCGAGAACAAGTCGCACCAGATCAACAACGCCATCGTGACCAGCCGAGGGATGCACATGCAGACCTTCGATATGTCGCTCCGCGATCTGGTCCGCAAGCACATGATTACAGAAGACGAAGCACTGGGCGCGTCGATGCATCCGGAAGAGCTTCGCAAACTCATCGAAGGCACCTAACGCAAAGGGGGTACGACGAACTATGCTGTCGCTACTGTGGCTCCTGATCTTGTTGGTCATCCTCGTCGTGGGTCAAGCGACGAAGCTGTAAGGCTTCCCGCGGACCCTGCCGAGAACTAAGAGAGAACTCGAGGATCGAAAATAATGCCGAGCTTTGCCTATCACGCTAAGGACGCAAGCGGAAAGTCCGTGAACGGCGTCATCGAAGCTGAGAACGAGCGCGTCTTACGCGCCAAACTCCGCGAGATGAACTACTACGTCACGGGCATCACCATGAAACAGACGGCGGGCATCAACGCCGATGTTTCAACGTTGTTCGGCGGCGTCGTCGGCAAGCTCAAAGGCGTCAGCGAGCAGGCGCTCGTCGTCTTCGCGCGTCAGTTCGCGACCATGATCAATGCCGGCCTTGCCATGGTCCGCTGCCTCGACGTGCTCGGCATCCAAACAGAGGACACGCAACTCAAGCCCGTCATCGTTCAAGTCCGCCGCGAGGTCGAAGGCGGCTCGACGCTTGCCAACGCGCTCGCGAAGTTCCCAAAAGTCTTCTCGCCGCTGTTCGTCAACATGGTGCGGGCGGGCGAGCTCGGCGGTATCCTCGACGAGGTGCTCAACCGCCTCGCCGGATTCCTCGAGAAAGACTTCAACCTCAAGAAGAAGGTCAAGTCCGCGATGACCTATCCCATGGTCATCTTGGTCATGGCCGTCGTCATCGTCTTCTTCCTCGTGACCTTCATCCTGCCGACGTTCGTGAGCCTTTTCGTGGGCATGAACATGAAGCTGCCGCTGCCGACGAAGATCCTCATCACCTTCACGGAGGGCGCGCGCAATCCGTTCGTCATCGGCGTGACGGTGGTGGTGGTCGTGGCCGCCTTCTTCCTGTTCAAGCGCTGGACCTCAACGCAGTCCGGCCGCTACCAGTACGATAAATTCAAGCTCAAGCTGCCGGTCTTCGGCATGCTCATTCGCAAGGTCGCGATCTCCCGGTTCTGCCGAACGCTCGGCGCGCTGCTCCAATCGGGCGTCCCGATCATGCAGGCGCTCGAGATCGTCGGTAAGGCGTCCGGCAACGAAGTCATTGCGGAAACGGTTACGAAGGTCCGCGAGTCGGTGCGCGAAGGCGAATCGATCGCGGTGCCCCTGAACCTGTCGGGACTGTTCCCGCCGCTCGTCACCCAGATGGTCGCAGTCGGCGAAGAGACCGGAAACCTCGACGGCATGCTTTCGAAGATCGCCGATTTCTATGACGTCGAAGTGGAGTATATGCTGGCGTCGTTGACGTCGCTGCTCGAACCCTTGCTGATCTTGGCGATGGGTTTCGTGGTCGGCTTCATCGTCATCTCGGTCTTCCTGCCGCTGTATCAGATCATCGGCAACATCAAGTAACGCCATGGCGACGCAGGCCGTGCAAGCACGGGCCAGCGACACGGAGTTCGAAGCCTACGCTCAGTCGCGGGCGCTCGAACTCCGCGACCGCCTGGTGGTCGCGCACATGGACCTCGTGCGCTCCATCGTGGGGCATTACACCGCCAACCAGGCGAAGATCCAGCGCGACGACCTCGAGCAGGTCGGCTACGTAGGACTCATCAAGGCCGTCGAACGGTACGATCCCAGTCTGGGCGTGCCGTTCGAAGCGTATGCGCGCACCGTGGTGTCGGGCGAGATCTTCCACTATCTGCGCGATCTCGCGCCGGTCTTGCGCGTGCCGCGCTGGTATCGCACGCTCAATCGCCGCGTGCACGAGTCGCATGACCGGCTGGCCGTCAGTTTGGGCCGCGAGCCCGCTTTGGAGGAGCTCGCCGCCGATATGGGCGTCGAGGTCGACGGCGTCAAGGAGATCCTGCGCCTGCGTGACTCGTACAACCTCATGTCATTGTCGGACCGCGGGGAGGGCGATGACCAACCCCGCTGGTCGGCCCTGCGCAGCACCCGGCACCAGACCTTCCGCTTGCCGATCGAAGACCGCATCGTGCTCGACCGGGCCGTCGAGCGCCTCGCCGAGTTCGAACGCAGCGTCGTCGAACTGTTCTTCTACAAGGATTTGACGCAAACGGAAATCGCGCGCCGGCTTGGTTTCTCGCAAAAGCATATCTCGCGCACCCTCGCCAGCACGTTACGCAAACTCAAAGAAGACATCCGTTGACCGCAGCGGGAGCGCTCCCGAACCAAGCCCGCAGGGCCTTGGGATGGTGGGGTTTGGCCGCGGCGTTGTGCCTCGGAGCGCTGACGCGTTTTTGGCACCTCGGCGAGGCGAGCCCCTTTAGCGATGAGGCCTTCACCTTCGCGCTCGCGAGCCTGCCGCTGTCCGCTCTACTGCACGCTCTCGCGAACAGCGACTACCACCCACCGCTGTTCTATCTGTGGACCCATGCGCTGCTCGTAGGCCTGCACTGGCTTGTCTGGGACTATCGCTATCTGAGCGCGCCGTTCGGACTCGTGACGATCGCAGCGGCTTGGGCGGCTGCGAGGAGGATCTCGGGCGAGATCGCCGCGGCGTTCGCGGCCATCGTCGTCGCGCTTGCGCCGGGTGCCATCGCGTTCGACCGGATGTTCCGCATGTACGGGATTTTCGTGGCGCTCGCCACGGTCTCGTGGTGGACGCTACTCGAAAGCCTGGCGGCGCCGCCTCGGTCGCGGCGCCTGTGGTGGACAGGCTATGCGCTCGTGACGCTCCTTCTCGCATACACGCACTACCTTGCGTTTATCGTGCTCGCGTGCCAAGCGGCGTTCGCCGCGATGCGATGGCCACATAGCCGCCCCGCATTTTTCGCATACACGCTCGTCTTGCTGGCGTACGTGCCATGGTTTCCGTCGATGCTCCACCAGTTCGCTCTGGGCGGTATGGCGCTCGTGAGGCCCGGCTTGGATGCAGGCCTTGCCCAGAGTATCCGCGGCGCGTTCGCCATGGGTCTGCCGGATGCGTTCTTTCGCTGGACGGGCGGAATATGGTGGCCGCTCGCGGCGGTGTGCGCGATCGGTGTCTGGGGCGGCTGGCTCGCGCGGCGCACGGCGTTGCCCTTCTGGTTGGGCTCGCTAGGATTGGCGATCGGGCTGTCGATCGTTTTCTCGCGAAACCTTGCCTACTTTCCGCGCTATCTGCTCGTCGACATTCCGCCCGTTGCCATCGCTCTCGGCGTCATCGTCGAGCACGCTATGGCGTCGGGGCGGCGTCTCGCGGCGCTGGCGATCGCCACGGCGTCGGTCGCGTTGTTGGGGGTCGCCAGCACGAATGTGTTGCTCGATCCGTACTATCAATTTCCCGATTGGTATGCCGTAAATGCGTTTCTCGCGGGCGAGGAGCGCCCGACCGATGCGATTATTTTAGATGCGGGGTACGAGCAGTACGCCGTCGCCCCGCTCTCGGCTTTTCGTGGACACCCGATGCTCGCATTTATGAATCCCTCGGACTTCGCGACGATCCTGCGCTGGATCGACGATCATCCCCACGCGCGCATCTGGTACATCGAGCATCAGAACGCCTATTGGGATCCGCAACGCCGCATCGCTGCCTCGTTGGCAAGATCGCGTGCGCAGATCGCGAGCCGCGACTTTCCCCGCCAGTCGCCTGCGGACGAAGTCGCGGTGTTTCTGTTCGACAAAGTGCCGATGAATCGATAAGTGGACAAAACCAGGACTTTCGTGCGCCGGTATGGCGGTCTTGTGGCGGCGCTTGCCGTCGGAGCTCTGTGCCGTTTTTTCGATCTCACCGGACAGAGTCTGTTTATCGACGAAGGCTTCGTATTCCACGTCAGCGCGCTGCCCGTCAAAGAGCTGCTGAACACGATTGCGCGCGTTGATTTTCACCCGCCGCTCTTCTATCTCGCGACACACTACCTCATGGCGTGGCTGCACTGGCCGCTGCCCGACTATCGCTATTTCACGGCAGCTTTCAGTCTGCTCGGGATAGGCGCGGTCTGGGCGATCGGCCGGCGATTTTTCGGCCAGCTGGCCGGCACGATCGCTGCGTTCGCGCTCGCGCTGCAGCCCGCGCTCATGGAATGGGATCGGCTTTATCGCATGTACGCCGTGCTTGCCTCCTTGGCCGCGCTCTCGTGGTGGCTGCTCGTTCGCGCGGCGGACAGCACCGGCAAGAGCCGCTGGTTGTGGTGGTCGCTCTACGGCGTTTGCGCCGTCGCATTACCTTACGTGCAGTACGTAGGCGCGTTTGTCGTGCTCAGCCAAGGGATCTACGCGCTGACGAGCTTGCGGCGTCTGTGGCCGGCCTTGCTCTGGGATGTCATCGCCGGCGTGGCCCTGCTGCCGTGGGCGTGGGCCATCCGTCTGCAATTTCCGAATGGCGGCCACGTCATCTCGATGCAATCGAGTGAGTTCTCATGGCCGCACGTGATCCGCGGAACGCTCGCCTACGGCATCCCTGCAGCCTGGGTCATCCGGCCGGAATTCGACCTATGGTTCAGCATCGTGGCCGTGGCGTTGCTCCTCGTCGGAGTTTACGTCGCGCGCGCTTCGGTCGTCCCTTTCTGGCTCTTACCCGTCGTCATCCACGTGATCGGCTCGTTCGCCTTGGGGAAAGACCTCGTCATCCCACGCTACCTCAATGCCTACGTGCCCGCGCTCTGCGTCGGTTTCGGCGCGCTCTGCAGTGCGCTCGTCACGTCACGGTATCGCGTCGGCGCGATCGCGCTCGGCGCTGTCTGGTTCGGGATATCGCTCGTCAGCATCCCGAACATGCTGTTCGTCCCCTATTACCAGTTCCCGGATTGGTATCAGGTCAACGCGTTGCTCGTGGCCAACGAGAAGAAGCCTGACCTGATCGTGCTCGATCAAGGCGCCGAGTATTGGGTCGTCCACGATTATACCGGCTTTCGCGGCCACCAGATCGACGGCCCGGCGCTCCCTTCCGATCTTCCGAACACCATCCGCTGGCTCTCCGGCTATCCGCAGCGCCGCGTCTGGTACATAGAAAACCAGCCTGAGTTCACCGATGCGCATCGGCGCGTTGAACGCTACCTCTCGTCGACGCGACCACTCATCCGCGGGTGGCGGCAGAACCGCATCTTCAATGAGGATGTGGTGCGGATCGAACTATTCGGCCCCGCGCGCCGGCAGACCGCTCGAAAAGGATCGTGAGCACGACGTCGTCGTAGCCGGCTCCGGTCGAAACCCAGGTGGTCTGATGCGGATGCGTGCGTCGAATAGCCTTGATCGCCGCCTCGTGCGGATCGGACAGCTGCGTCTCGTAGCCGACATACCACACCCGAGCAGGGCGCGCGGCCTGCGCGCCGAGCGCCGCCGCCTGATCCGGATCGGATACCAAATACAATGGCCTCGCGGCTGCAGCTTTCGTGCCGACGAGTGGATAATAAGCCATGGAACCGTCGAAAAGCACCGCGTCGTTTGGCTGGATCTTGTCGTCGAGAAAATGCCCGTATTGGGTCCAGTCAAGCGGCATGTACTGGGATAAGACATGCTTGTCAACGGACGCCGTCGCCTCCATGAGTGTGAGACCGGTGAGTGCGGCTAGCACGAGCGGTCGCACGCGCGTGGTCCATACCCACGCGCAGAGCACGACGATCGCAAACGTCACGGGCACGACGGCTTGGAGCAGATAACGCTGACCCAGGAAGAGCTTTCCAGAGACGAGGGCATATGCCGCCTGCAAGACTATGGGGAATAGCATCGCGAGCAATGCCCAGCGGCGCTGAATTGCTGCGCAGACAAAACCCGCGATAACGACGATCCAAAAGAGCGCGACGATCGGCGCGTTGTAGGCGACCTTTTGTGGCAGACCGTCGAGGAGCAGGGCGCTCGGCACGTATAGGAGCTGTGTGAGGTGCGCCGACAGGAGGTCGTTGAAAGCCGTGCCGCCTAACGGGTACTGCACGAGCAAGGTCGGCAGCCATGGCAAAAAACAGATCAATGCGCTGGCGGTTGCGACCCAAAAGCCGAGTGCCCGCCGGTAGAAAATCGCGACGTACGCGATCTCGCCTGCGATCGTGAAAAACGCCAAGTACTGGGTGTAGATGAGAGCCGTCACGACGAGCCAGTATGCGCCCCAGCGGCCCGGGCGAGCGGGTTCGTCGAGGCACCACAAAAGGCACGCCCAACTCAGCGCGCATAAGGACCACAAGAGCGCGTACATGCGGAAGTATCCGTCGAAGAACGCGAGCACCGGATTGATGGCGACGAGCACGGCGGCGATCCAGGCCCACCGGCCGAGGATGCGGCGTGCGAGCGCGTAGCTCGCAGCCACCCCGATCATGCCGAAGATGAACGTGACGATGCGGAAGAGATACGCACGCGGAGTCACGGCGAAGAGCGCGTGACCGATCGCGTACACGAGCGGAGGATGGAAATCGCCGGCGCGCAGCAACGCGACGATGCCAGAAAAAGGATGCGACGCGATGAAGAAGGTGAACGCCTCGTCCGGAATCGTCGAATGCTTGAAGAGTCCTGGAAGTCGTGCAAGCGCCCCAAGCGCGAGGGTCATCCAGAACACTGGCTCGGAGAATGGACTTCTTTGGCCGACAAATCGTCCCACTCTCTCAGTTGTCGGCAAACGCGCAGTGCCTCGCGTCACAAACGGGGAAGAATTGCATCATAACACAGGGGCCCCTCAGTCTAACGGATAGATTCTTGGGCATTGCAAGATTGGGGTCGGACTGCGCGCAGAAGGGTGCAAGTGATATGAAGCTTCGCCAAAAGGGATTTACGCTCATCGAGCTGATGATCGTGATCGCGATCATCGCTATCCTCGCGGCGATCCTGATCCCGAATTTCTTGCATGCCCGCGCCGAAGCGATCACCGCTGCCTGTGAGGGCAATGAGAAGCAGCTTGCCACGGCGGAAGAGGAATACTCGGTTGACAACGGCGGCTCGTATGCTTCACTGGCCGTTCTCACCACGCCGTACATTAGCGTGGTCGTAACGGATCCGGTGAGCAAGGGCAACAAATATACAGTGACGATCCCGGGCGCCGGTTCAAACGGTTCGTACCAGATCACTGACGCAGGCAGTCACGACAGCACCACGACCATCAGCCTCACAAAGTCAGACGGCACCGCGTGCGCCGCGTGTCGCTCGATCCTCTACGCGCAGGCTTCAGGCATCCACGGTCTCTAGACCACGACTTCCCATATGACTAGGGCCTTTTGCTCAATGAGCGTGTGGGAAAGCTCGCGGTGTGTGCCCCAAATCACGTCTAAGCGGGTCTACACCGTGTGCGGTCTGGGCACTACCTTATTGGGGGAGAGGACAGAGAGCGCGCTTTTTTTGGCTCAAGTGAGTTCCCGGGTGGTTCTCGAAGAGCGCGGCGCTGAGAACAAAAGGCGTCCCTGGATGGGGTTTCGGTACTCGTTCGCTCACTCGACGTGAATTCACAAAGTTGAAAGGGTAAATATCTTCATGAAGAAACTGCAAAAGGGTTTCACGCTCATCGAGCTGATGATCGTGATCGCCATTATCGCGATCCTCGCGGCCATCTTGATTCCGAACTTCCTGCACGCGCGCGCTGAGTCTATCACTGCTGCCTGCGAAGGCAACGAGAAGCAGCTCGCCACGGCGGAAGAGGAATATTCGGTCGACAACGGTGGCTCGTATGCTTCACTGGCCGTCCTCACCACGCCGTACATTAGCGTGGTCGTAACGGATCCGGTGAGCAAGGGCAACAAGTACACCGTGACGATCCCGGGCGCCGGGTCGAACGGTTCCTATCAGATCACTGACGCCGGTAGTCACGACACCACCACGACCATCAACCTGACCAAGAGCGACGGCACGGCATGCTCGTCTTGCGCGTCCATCATGTACGCTCAAGCGTCGGGGATCCACGGTCTCTAATCGAAACCCCGCAAGGGAAGAGGGGGCCGGCCCAAAGCCGGCTCTTTCATTTTTGGGACAACGTCGCGCTATTGGTGCGTGGCGTCACAGCCGGTACCGCTCGGTACGGCCGATGGACCAACTTGGGCATAGACAGTAGTGGAGGGCAGCGCTGACATCCACGTGACGAATTCGCCACACCGCGGCTTCACGCTCATCGAGCTGATGATCGTCATCGCCATTATTTCCATTCTCGCAGCCATCTTGATCCCGAATTTCTTGCATGCGCGCTCCGAGTCTATCACCTCCGCCTGCGAGATGAACGAGAAGATGATCGCGACGGCAGAAGAGGAGTATTCCGTCGACAACGGCGGCCTCTACGTAGCCCTCACGACGCTGACCACCCCGTATATCACCTCGGTGCCCACGGACCCCGTCAAAAAAGGCAACAGCTACAGCATCAACACGTCGAGCGGGGCCTACGGATCGTACGAGGTTTCCGACTCGGGCGGCCACGACTCGACGACGTTGTTGCAAGTCGTGCAGGAAGGCGGCAGCGCCAGCTGCAGCGCTTGCACCACGTTGCTATGGGATCAAAACTCGGGCGTCCGAGGAAAGTAATACCGCCGCCTCGCACCGAGCCTGAGTGCTCGTGATCGTGCTTCCGGCAATCGCCGCGCTCTGCGGCTTGTTGTTCGGATCGTTCCTGAACGTCGTCATTGGAAGGCTGCCGGCGGGCGGATCTATCGCCTCACCGCCCTCGCATTGCCCGGCGTGCGGTCGCCGCCTACGCGCCTGGGAGAACATCCCGGTCATCTCCTGGCTCGCGCTGCGCGGCCGGTGCGCGACCTGCAAAAGCCCCATCTCCGCGCGCTACATCCTTGTGGAATTGGCGACGGGGGCGCTTTTCGCGTTGGCCGCGGCCGAGTTCGGGGCAAGCGCCGTCACCGTTGGCGCGTGCGCGCTGTCTGCCTTTGCGATCGTCACGCTCTTCGTCGACATCGATCACTTGCTGATCCTCGACGCGGTGACCGTGCCGGCGGCGGTCATTGCCCTTGTAGTGTCGCTCGTCACAGGGCGCATCGTCGACTCACTCGAGGGAGCAGCGGTGGGAGCCGTGCTCTTCGGGGTCATCTATATCTCGACGAGAGGCGCGGGACTTGGCTTCGGCGACGTGAAGCTCGCGGCATGTCTTGGCCTGTATTTGGGACTCGCCGGTTCGATCGCCGCCTTCGCAGCCGCCTTCATCATCGGCGCCGTGCTCGCATTGCCGGTGCTTGCCACGCGGCGGCGCAGGGCGAAGGACGTGTTGCCGCTTGGACCGTTTCTCGTGCTCGGAGGGCTCATCGTGACGTTCGCGCCGGCCCTCGTCTTCGGCCCCTACCAAGCGTATCAGTGGTTCTTGTACCGCCACCTGGGCGGCGGCTGATCTCCCTCGTTCTTCCGTCTGGCGCACCTAAAGGTGCGCCGCTACACGGGGGCGGTCTGGCGCACCTAAAGGTGCGCCGCTACATACCCCCGTTGTGACTGCCGATACTAGAGGACAAGCGCAACTTTTGCATTGCGCCCGCGGTCGCTACTCGGGCGGTCCGCACATGCGAGCTTGGAGTTTTTAGGCCGTGCAGAAGACGTTCGACAAACCGATGGATGCCGCGCTGCTCAAGAAGGTCCCGCTGTTCGCCGAGTTCGGCGACGAAGATCTCGCAGCGATCGCTTCCCTGGTGCAGACCCGCCGTTTCGCCAAGCATGCAGTGCTCGTATACGAGGGGGATCCGGGCGACGCGCTGTTCATCGTCGTGAAAGGGAACGTCGCGGTCACACGCCTTTCCAACGAAGGCAAAGAAAGCATTCTCTCGATCCTCAAAGAGGGCGACTTCTTCGGCGAAATGGGCGTGCTGGACGCCTCGCCGCGCTCGGCCACGATCAAGGCGCTCGGCGACGTCGAGGTCGCCATTCTCTCGCGCAAAGATTTCCTCGATCTGTTGGGGCGCAGCCCCCACATGAGCCTGAGTTTGGTGATGACGCTGTCCTCTCGCCTACGCGCCACGAACCAGGCCATTCAAGCCGCTTCCTATCAGGACATCCGCACCCGGCTCGCCGCGCTGTTGCTCAACCTCGAGAAGAATTTCGGGGAACGCGTCGAGGGCGGCACGCGTCTGACGCTGCGCCTCACGAACCAAGAGATGGCCAACATGATCGGCACGACGCGCGAGACGGTCAACCGCATGCTCAACCGGTTTTGGGATGAGAAGCTCATCGACATGAGGACCGCCAACGTCGTCATCGCGGAGCACGATAAACTCCAGGCCATCCTCCACTAGGACGTCCCGCCCGGCGGCCTGCGCTGGCCGGGAAGAATCCAGCGCACACCCTTGTCGTCCAGCCGGCGATACCCGAATAAACGTTCTAACATTGGCTCTTCGGGTGCCGATGTTTTCTAGTGAGGTTATCTCTTTAGCCCCATCCTCGCTTCAGTTTGTAAGAGGGTGGTCACGAGAGGCTTGGCGCTTATGTCGTTCTTGAGCAAGCTGTTCGCGCGGGGGTCCAACAAGTACGTTGGGGTCGACTTCGGTTCGCACGAGCTGAAAGCCGCACAATTCGGAGCCAGCGTGCGCGGCCCGGTGCTCGAACATGTGTACCGCGTGAGCACGCCTGCCAACGCCATCAAGGACGGCGTCGTCGCCGATCCGCAGCTCGTGGGCGAAGCGCTCCGCGCACTCATCAGCGACGGTGCCTTCTCTGCGCGCAAGACCATCAGCGCCGTGTCCGGACCGACGGTCGTCGTCCGCCAAGTGACGATGCCGGTCATGAACGAGCGCGAGCTGCGCGAGTCGACCAAGTACGAAGCGGAACGTTTCTTACCGTATTCCGTCGACGAAGCGCAGATCGACGCGAAGATCCTCGGTAAGACGGAAGATGGCCAGAACATGGACGTGCTGATCGTCGCCGCGCAAAAGGATCTCGTCACCTCGCAGATGAGCGCGCTTCAGTTCGCCGGGTTGACGCCTGCGGTCATCGAGGTCGAGCCGTTCTCGATGGTGCGCGCAATGATCGCCCCCGACGATGGGCAGTTCGAGCAGAACATCGCGATCATCAACGTCGGCGCGGCGTCGACGAGCATCAACATCACGAAGGGTGGTTTCGTGCCCTTCACCCGCAACGTGCCGATCGGCGGCAACGCGATCACGAAGGCGATCGCCAACGGTTTGAACGTCTCCATGGACGACGCGGAGAAGATGAAGCGCGAGAAGGCGCGCATCCTCTCCCAGCAGGACACCGGGCCCGTGCCGCCCACGGTCACGCGGATCTTCAATGTGATCACCCCGCCTTTGACCGAGCTCGTCACCGAGATCCATAAGTCGCTCGACTATTTCCGCACCCGTTTCCGCGGCGAGACCATCGAAGGCGTGATCCTCGGCGGCGGCTCGGCGCGGCTTGAAAATCTCGATGCGTTCTTGAGTCACGAGCTCGGATTGCCGGTCGTGCGGGCGCAACCGCTCGATCGCGCGCAGCACGATCCGGCGGATTTTCCGGATGAATTCTTACGCGATGCCGGGCCGTCCATGATCGTGGCGGCCGGTCTTGGCAAACGCGACCTCGCGGCCGACACGCGGTCCGGGGTAGCGGCGTGAACGGCGCACGGTCTGTAGGAGCACGCTCGTGATTGATATCAACCTTCTTCCTTCAGCGCAACGGCGATCGGTTTTCACCTTCGACCGGATCTTCTCGATCGGTCTGGTGGCACTCGTCGCGGAACTGCTCTTGATCACGGCGTTCGACATCTTCGAGAACGTCCGGATCAACAATTTGAACACTCAGATCGCGTCGTGGACCCAGCAGGTCGCGATGGAGCAAGCGGCCGTGAAAGAAGTCGACGACTTGCGCGATCAAGTCGCTCAACTGCGCGCGAAAGCGGATCTGCTCGAGCGCATCAAGCAGAGCCCGCTCCAGCTCGCTGAGATCTTGGCCGACGTCGGCAACAACACGCCGCACGGCGTCTGGTATTCCAGTGTGAATGTCGCCCACGCGACGGATGGCGGCAACGTGACCTTGACCGGCGACACCTCGAGCTATCGCGAGGTGGCGGACCTCATGTTGAACCTAGACGGGTC
>JAJPHJ010000048.1 GCA_021325335.1 Pseudomonadota bacterium
ATCAGTCCGAACAATATGACGTGCTTCATGCGCTTCTTCAGTATATGAAACAAAAGGAGACGCGGCGAGTGCGACGCGTCACGCTTCGCGTCGCCTGCGCCCAATTGCGCGCGCTCACGGTGTTTCAGGCACGCGAAGGCCTCGCCCAAATCCAACGAGCGATTCAGACGGCCGGCCGCGAGGACGTCGACCTGCTCGTGCTGCCGGAGTGCAGTTATCCGGGGTACGTCCTGCTCGACGACCATCCCTACCGGCGCGCCATCCCCTCCGACCATGACGCCCTACAGACCATCGCCCGCGCGGCGCGCCGCGCAGGCTGCGCGGTCATCGTCGGGATCGCCCGCGTGGGGGCTGACCGGGCTTTGCGCAACGAGGCGGTGCTGCTGGACCGCGACGGCGTGGAGCTCGGATCATATGCCAAGACGCGCCTTTGGAATTTCGACCAACGCTGGTTTTGCAGCGGCAGCGAGCTTCCGGTGTTCGACACCGCCTTCGGCCGCATCGGCATGATGATCTGCGCTGATGGACGCAACCCTGAGATCGCTCGAACGCTCGTCGCCAAAGGCGCGTGGCTGATCGCCGATCCGACGGCGTGGGTCGGCTTCGGCGCCTCGCACGCGCAGATCCGCAACGTGCAAGCCGATTACATGCTGCGCGTGCGCGCGCTTGAGAATGGTTGCTGGATCGCAGCCGCGGACAAATGCGGTTCGGAGTTGGAAGCCGTGCACTACGCCGGCGCAAGCCAGATCGTGCGACCCGATGGGGGCATCGTGGCGCGGGCAGGTGCGACCGAGCCCCAATTCATCGTGGCAGACGTCCGGCGCACGGCCGCCACTCCCTATATCGCGAGCCTTTCCGGCGGCGAGCGTAAAGCGTTGCGGTCCCTGCCGGCGCGCAACGGAGCGGTGCCGCCGATGCCGCCGCGGTTTTGGATCGGCGTCTATCAGAACGGCCGCACGCGGCCGGCCGATCCGAGCGCAATCCGCGCGCTTGCCGCACAAGGCGTGTCCTGCATCCTGCGCACGAGCGCTTCAGCGCGGGCGATCGCGGCTGGGTTGCGCAGGATCCGCGGTCTTCGCGCAGCCGTGATCCGCGCAAGCGCGATGGCCGCGCCCGAACCGGCCAGAGCCGCAGCGCTGCGAGGTGCGGATCTGCTGGTCTGGGTCGCCCCCGTGGATTCGCTGCCCGTGCTCGACATCGCCCGCACGCGCGCGGTCGAGAACCGGGTTTACGTGCTCGTGTGCGCTCGCGCCGAGTCGACCACCCCCGCCTGCGTCGTGCATCCGGATGGTTCGATCGTGGCAAGCGCGCTCGCAGGCGCGCCGAGCGGATTCGTCGCGGCGATCGACGTCATCGCCGCGCGGCGCAAGGAAGTCGTGCCGCTCACCCAGACCTTCGCCGACCGCTTGCCCCAGGCGTACCGCTGGTTCGACGGGTCGAAACGAGCAGCGGTGTCATGAAGAACGCGTTTGCAGCCGGCGCGATGCTCACGCTCCTCGGCGCTGGTTTGCTCATGTGCAGCTCCAGTCGCCAGAACATGAGCTTCTCGCCGCGCATCGCGGTTGCACCACGCGATGCCCGCGTGTTCGCAGGCAATAGCTTGCAGTTTCGCACGCACATGGCAGGCGAGCTCGCGCCCGCCGGCGTGCGCTGGTCTGTCGTCGGACCCGGTTCGATCGATGCGAACGGCTTGTACCGGGCGGCCGATGCGAGCGCCACCGCGGACGTCGTCGCAAGCGCGGGCAACGGCGTTGCCGATTCGGTCGCGGTGCGAACCGTGCCGGCTCCCGGCCCCCACCAGCCGCTCATCCTATCGACGTGCTACTCCGACGGCACCGTCAACGTCAACGCGGCGCCGAGCCTCGCGTTCATCGGCGCGCTCAGCGTGGGCGGGCGCGCTGCCGGCATCACGGTGGATGCGGTGCACAACCGTGCAATTTTTGCCGTCGAATCGCAGCTTGTGGCGATCGATCTGCGCAGCATGCGCTGGCGCGTGTCCACGCCGCTGCCGGGTGTGCGGCTTTCAGAGGTCGCGCCTCTGGCGTACGGCTATATCGCGGCGACCGACAACGACGCGAGCGCGGGGCATGTGGGGGTGCGCATCTTTCGCGTGGACCCAAACGGCATGCCCCAGCTGGTCAGCTCCGTTGTCGCGGGCGAGACTCCCGAAGGGATCGCCGCTGCAGCCGGTGGCCGAACGTTTTATGTCACCAACATCAACGGCAACTCGGTCATGCGCTTTGCGATCGACGCATCCGGCCGGGTCAGGCTGCTCCGTGCGGGCAGCACCGCGGCTCGACCGTTCGGGATCGCGGTGGACGTCGTGCGCAATGAAGTCTTCGTCGCGGACAACGACACGAGCGTGGTCAGCGGCGCGCATGCGCGCCCTGGTTTGGAGCGTTTCGACGCCACGACGCTTCAGCGCATCGGGTCGATGATCTCCACCGGATCTCCGTCTTCGTTGCCGCTTGGCGTTGCCGTCGACGCAAGAACCGCCCGGCTCTTCGTGACGAACGAGGGGGACCAAAACGTCGTCGTCTACTCGCTCCCGCAGATGCGCCGGATCGCGGCGCTGCGCACCGGTCTCACGCCGTGGCTGCCTGCGCTCGATGCGGAGCACGGGCGCCTGTACGTCCCGAACGCCCGCGACGACAGCATCAGCATCTACGACACAAGAACGCTCCGCACCATCGCGCCGGCGGTGCCGACGTGTTCCTATCCGACGTCTGTGGCCATCAGCCACCCTGACGCGAGGCTCTGATGCGCGCGCTGTATGCGGCCAAACTCGGGGGCGACAAACCGCTCGAGAACATCGAGATCGGGGAACGCCCGAAGCCCGAACCAAAAGCGGGCGAGGTGCGCGTGAAGATGCGCGTTGCCACACTCAATCACCACGACCTCTTCACGCTACGCGGCGTCGTCGGTTATCCGATCGCGCCGCCACGCATCCTCGGGTGTGACGGTTATGGCGTTGTCGATGCGTACGGGCCCGGGCGGCCCGCGAACACCCCGGACGTGGGCGCCGAGGTCGTGCTCTACCCCCTCCGCTTTTGCGGCGACTGCCCGGGGTGCGCCGGCGCAGACCCGATGCTGTGCCGCCACTTCACCTTGCTCTCGGACGGCGACCTCGAAGGGTCTTTTGCAGAATACGTCGTGCTGCCGGCGTCGCACGTCGTGCCCAAGCCAACCGCGCTGTCGGCCGCTCAGGCCGCGGCGCTCGGGGTCACATTTCTCACCGCATACCGCATGCTCTTCGTGAAAGCGGCGCTGCGCCCGGGCGACTCGGTCTTGATCCAAGGCGCGGCAGGAGGCCTTGGAACCGCCGCCGTGCAGCTCGCCGCGGCGGCAGGCCTGACCGTCTTTGCCTCAGCCACGTCGCAAGAAAAGCTCGACTTCGTCCGCAGTCTGGGCGCGCAGCACGTCGTGCTTGCAGGCCGCGAGGCCGCAAAGGCAGTCGTGGCGCAGACCGGCGGCGATGGTGTGGACGCCGTCATGGAGAGCGTGGGGGAAGCCACGTGGGGCACGAGCATCCGGGTGCTAAAACTCGGCGGCGCGATCGTGGTCGCCGGCGCCACGACCGGTCCCAACCCCCCCGCCAATCTCGCGCGAATTTTTTGGCATCAGCTGCGCGTGCTGGGCTCGACGATGGGATCGCTGCCCGAGTATCTCGCGCTCATCCAATTCGTCGAGCGCGATCGGATCGAGCCGATCATCGACTCATCGTTTCCGCTTGCGCAAGGGCGCGCAGCATTCGAGCGGCTCGCGAGCAACGAGCATCGCGGCAAGGTGGCGCTGGAGATCGCCTAGCGGCGGCTCAGATCTGCCACTCCCATGAATTCCAAAAGTCGCTGACGTCCGGCACGGGCTTGAAGTTACGCAGGTCGCTGTTCACGGCGTCGAAGTTGCTGCGCCAGACGATCGTGTGCATCGGGACCGTGTCGTGGATGCGCCGCTGGATGAGCACGTAATACGGGCGGCGCTGGGCCCGGTCATAGTGCAGGCGCGCAGCCTCCTGCCAGGCCCCGATCTTCGGATCGGCGTCAAAGGTGTAGTTGGATCCTGCCGGCGGTATTTCACCCGGGCCGAGCGTCACGGTGTCGTCTGGGTCGGGCTCCGCGTACGTCCAGGCATAGAGCGAGATGTCGAACTTGCCGTGGGCGAGGATGCCGCCGGCCCCGTAGGACGCGAAGAGCAGGTCCGCGGGATAATTGTGGATGTCGACCGCGATCCCAAGCGCACGCAGATCCTGCTGGATGAGCTCCTCTGCCTTCGCGCGCGAGGTGATGCCGGAGACCGTGACGAGGTCCACCCGTAGCGGCTGACCGTTGCGCGCGAGGTTCCCCTGTGCGTCAGGCACCCAGCCCGCAGACGCGAGCAGCGCGCGCGCCTTTTGCATGTCGTGCGGGTACGGCAAGACGCCAGGGTCGTACGCCCATGAGGCGGGCGGCGTGTCGCCGATGCCGGGCACGTCGAGCCCGAAGTACACGTTGTCGGCAAGCGCCTTCCAGTCGATCGCGTACGACAACGCCTGGCGGACCCGCACGTCGTCGAGCGGCGCGTGACCGCAGTTGAAGTCGATGTGCTCGTAGGTCATGTTCGGCACATGCGTGACGATAT
Organism: Pseudomonadota bacterium; assembly: GCA_021325335.1. Taxonomy (GTDB): domain Bacteria; phylum Vulcanimicrobiota; class Vulcanimicrobiia; order Eremiobacterales; family Eremiobacteraceae; genus JAJPHJ01. The sequence goes on from JAJPHJ010000048.1 coordinate 4,618, forward strand.
AGCCCGGCGTCTTCACGAGGGTCGAATACTGGACTTCAGGGGCGTCATAGTACAGATCGACGTCGTGCGAAAGAACGTCCGTCAGCAGCGTGTTCTGATTGGGGATGATGCGGTAGAGAACTTCCTTGAGTTTGGGCGGTCCTCGCCAATACAAAGGATTGGCGCGCAGGGTCAAGAGCGTGCCCGGCTCCCAGCTCTCGACCACGAAAGGCCCGCTGCCGATGGGTTTTGTCGCGAATGCCACATGATTGAGATTGGCATACCGATCGAGCAAATGCTTAGGCAGGATCGAACCGATCGCGCCGTTCGCCATGAATGCGGCGGGGAAGAGGGCCAGTGGCGCCTTCAGGTGCACGATCACGGTGAGGTCGTCAGGCGTGTCGATGGACGCCACGTCATCGTAGGGATAGCGATAGGGAACGTTGTTGTTCGGATTCATGATCTGTTGCCAGGTGAACTTGATGTCGGCGCTCGTCAAGGGCACGCCGTCGGAGAACTTCACTCCCCGGCGCAAGTGATAGGTTATCGTCTTGCCGTCGCGGCTGATCCCGCCGTTGGCTTGCGTCGGCGCCGCGAGCGCGACATCTGGCACGGGGTTCGCGTGATCGTCGTAGTCGATCAGCCCGGAGTAGATCATCTGCGCCACGTCGGTGACGAACTGCTGCTGCGACAGGGTGGGGATGAGCGTGTCGAGATCCTCGTAGGAGCCGACCCGGACGACGCCGTGCACCGTCCACGAATTGCCTTCGTGCCCGGCCACGTTTGTCTGGATCTTCGTGCACGCCGACAGCAGCACGAGAGCCGCGGCTGAGGCGGCGAGCCGGCAAATAAATTTGCCGGCGCTACACTGGTCTATAGATTTGGCGGGGCGCTCGCTCATGATATGGGCACCAGGCGCGCCAGCGCGAAGCTTTGCGCTTCGATCCGGAGCCCGATGTCGCGCAGGTCTTCGCCCCGGGCTTGCTCCCCTTCCACCCATCGTCCGAGGCTCGCATTGTAGATCTTCACTTGGTACAGACGCCCTCCGTCAAGCACTCTCCGCAGCGACAGCGGAAACGTGTACGCCACGTCCAGGGTGCTTCCGACGCACAGCAACGCTTCGTCGCCACGACGGAAGCCGACCGCGACCATATCGGAGTCGAGCAGGTCGATACGTTCGCTCACGTCCTCGTCGAAGACTTCCAGTTCGCCGTCGACTTCCAGCTGGCCGTTCGCGAACACCGAGAATCGAGTGCCGGCGCGGATGAGGAAATAGCTGTACAGCCGCCCGTAGAGAGGAAGCCGCCGCACCCCGAGCCAGCGCCACCCCGATGGCATGAGCGGCATGACCTGGAGGCGTTCGGGCGCATGCGCGAGCGCCAAGCCGCATGCGCCTTCGATCGCGGCCCACAAATAACGCGGTGGCTCCCACGGCGAGAGGCGGATGCCGCGGTTGACGAGCGACTCCCCGTCGAACCACTCAGAGAACTGCCCGGGGACGGTGTTGTACATCTTCGGGTCGCGCAAGTATTGCGCGTACCCGTGTGACAGATTGTGCGCCATCGCGTCGGGATAGATCTTCGCTGCCGCGAACGCGTACCAGAAAGACAATCCAGGCCACACCCCGCCGATCAGTCCGACATCCCGGTAGGGCGTGTAGTCAGGTGACAGCCGCGAGACGGTGCGCAATCCTGCCTCGGTCTGAAAATCCGGCATGTTGAGCCGGCTGATGATACGGTAGCTCACGGCCGGCGAAGCCACGCCGAACATGACCGGGAAAACTTCGTCGCCCGTGACGTCGGCATGCTTGCGTCCGTCCATGTCGATGTTGAGCAGGTACATGCCGTTGCGCGGGTTGAGCAAATGTTCGTTCATCGCGTCGCACAGCTCGCGCGCGCGCGCTTCGTAATGTTTGGAGAACGAGGCGAAGCGCTCGGACTTGTCCGCCGCTTCGAGCGAGGTCGCGAGCCTGCTCGTTGCCGCCAAGGCGGCGTAGCACTCCGCATTGATCTCGGTGACCGCGCCGTTGATCCGCAGGTGGGGGACGATGTTGCGCCAACCGGCGATGCCGTAGACCTCCTCGCCCTTGCCCGTGCAGACCACGAGACCCCGCTCGTCGCGCTGGGAAAGGATGTAGTCCGCAGCCGAAGCGAGCACCGGCCACAGCGTGCGCAAGAAATCCACATCGGCGGTCGTTTGGAAATGATGCGCGCACGCGAGGATGAAGAGCGGCGTGTCGTCGTTGATGTTGAGCTCGTAGTCCTCGGTACGTCCGGTCAACGCATCGTAGTATTCGGGAAGTTTGCCCGAGGGGTATTGGGTCTGCCCGAAGCGGACGAGCATGGCCTTGGAAAGTTCGGGATCGAGGTAGTCGCAACCAATCGTGAACCAGGCGAGATCCCGGCCCACGATATTCGGCGAGGTTCCCGGGCTATTCGTGAAACCGATGCCGTACGGGTACTTCGCGACCACCCGCAGCATGTTCACCTTCGCCCAATAGGCGCCGTCGTTGATCGTCTTTTCGGGCGTCACGACCTGTGCGACCGACAACGCCTGCTCGAAATACGCATTCGTCCGAGCGAGCGCATCATCGGCATCCTGCGCGGCGTGGTAAATCGCGCGCGCGTCGTCTTCACCGCGCTCGGAGAACGCTTCGATGAACGTGACCCTCCCGGTGGCGCCCGGTTCCACCGAGACGACCGTTCCGAGTGCTGCGATGATGTCGCCCGTCTGAGAAGTGTCGTTCGATAGAGTGGGCACATTGAGCGGATCGTACGATTCGACGGCGTGTCCGACCACCTGGCAACCGGCGAGCGGTAGCGATGCGCCCACGATCCGCACCCATTGCGGATGCGAGCGGTTCGCCGCCACCAACCCCCGCAGGGTTGGGTCGTACACCGCGCTCACATCCTTGGGCGTGGTACCGGCCAGCTTCGCGTAAGCGCGCACTGCTAGATCCCAACGCTCGGCTCCGCGATTGTTGACGTCCACGACGAAATACGCCACAGCCGGATCGTCGAGCCCGGTGCGCGGCACGAAGATCGTCTCCGTGATGTGCAGGTCGCTCGGCAGCTCGAAGTGGTGTCGCTGGAAACCCGGGTGGAACTCGAAATTTCCGGGGGCGACCGGCGTGAGGATGACGTGCCCGTGCTCCTCTGCTTCCGCGCCTGCGGTCCGATTGCCCGGAAGGAACTCGAGGCCGACGAGCAGGTGATGGCGTTCGCTGCCGTACGTCACGACTGTCGACCAGAACACGTCTTGGCCCACGCGCAACGAGTACATCTTCTGGATCGCCCCGGTCGCCTTGCCGACAATCCAGGCGCTCGTGTTGCCGAACGACCCGCCGACGAGCACCCGGTCGTCGGCGACTTCATAGGAGCGGTCGGGGTGGCGCCGGACGGCGGATTTGCCGGGTTCGATCATGGGGCGCTCTGCGCCAGTGCCGTGCGGATCATGATGATGACATACCCCAAGAGGCCGGCTCCGATCATGCAGGCGCCCGCGAGCGTCATGAAGGCGTCGGGAACGGGAGCCACGGTCACGACCGGATAGCTGCCAAGCGCGAACGTCAGCTCGATGCCACCGGCATGCAGCCGCCGGCCGCTTACCGAGACGCCGGAGAAAAGCGTTCCGCCGTTCTCTTCATCTACCTGTAGCTGCACGAACGGGATGTCTATGCCGCGCGACGGGAGCCCGGGGTAATACTTCACATGCACGTCGCGATGCAGGGCCGGCACGCTGAAACTGTCGACCGGTAAACCGTCGCTGTCTACATCGGGAAAGAGCAAGACCGGCGATACGAAGGCTGCGCCCTGCGGCTGCGTCACGGTTTGGTCGATCCGATCGCTCGACTTCGCACTCACGTATGCCGCAGGCCAGCGCGCCGCATCGAATACGTAGGACCGCGTCTGCAGCGAAGATCCGACCCGAAGAACCGAGGGCCGCCCGTCCGTCATCACGATGACCGAATCGGGCGGGTGCGACGCGAGCGCGGCGCCATCCGTCTGCGGATACTCGATCTCGATCGATCGCGACCCGGGGAGGCGATAGGTCTGACCCGGGGCGGCCGCGATGCGCTGTGGCGGGCCTACGGCGAGCTCGGCGGAGACGATTGCGACGGCTATCACAAAACCGCCCAAAGCGCCGACGGCGGCGAGACCTTCGCCACGATGGGTCGGCTTGACGCTGCGCGCCGCAGACACGAGCAAGAACAAGCCCGCGAGCGCGACCGCCAGGGTGAGGCCCCAGTGATGCAGCGCAAGGTCGTACGGGTTGGTCTGCGCGATTCGCGCGAGAGCGACAAGGCCGATGGCAAGACACAGGCTGAAAATACCGGCGCGCATGACTCGGGCGTTTCGAACAAACGTGCGCGCTACCTCCGGTCGCCAGCTGTAACAAGAGGGAACCCATGCAGTCAAACGTGTGTCGCGTTCTGTGGGAAGGGTTCATTCATGTCGACGTGCGCTTTTTGTGGTTCCCAACACCGGATGGGCAGCAATTACCTCGCCCATCGTCTTTCCACGTTGCGCCTGCGCACGGTCAAAGTTTGCGAGCGCTGTTTCGATCAAGCGCGCGAGGCAGGCTACGAAGTCGCCGAGCGCGAGCCGGGGATGGGGAACGCACACGTGACGCTCGCACGCCCTGCCTGACCGCTTCTCACCAGTACCGCTCTTCTTTCCACGGATCGGCTTCATTATGATAGCCGCGCGTCTCCCAAAATCCAGGACGGTCTTCGCTCAATAACTCGAGCCCCGTGCACCACTTCGTGCTCTTCCAGAAATAACGCGAGGGGACGAACATGCGCACCGGGCCTCCGTGGATAGGCTCGAGGGGTTTGCCTTCGTACGTGTGCGCAAGGAGCACGTCGTCTGCCTCCGCGAGCGCACGCGGCAGATTTGCGGTGTATCCGAACGGCCCGTGCGCGACGACGAAACGCGCCGTCGGCCGAACTCGAGCGACTTCGAAAAGATACTTGGTCGGCACGCCTGTCCATTGCGTGTCGAACTTCGACCAGCGCGTCACGCAATGGATATCAGCTGTGACCGCCCGAGCGGGCAGCGCGAGGAACTGTTCCCACGTGAATTCTTGCGGGCTGTCCACTTCGCCGAAGACGCGGAAGCGCCAGGCTGTGGGGTCGAAGCGCGGCACGTCGCCGACATGGAGCACCGGAAAATCGCGAGCCATGTACTGTCCCGGTGGCAGCCGCTTCGCATATCGTTCGTCTACCGCGCGCGCCATTCTTGTCCGGCTAACTCACCTTGACGAACCCGCTGCGGGCGCACGCTTCCATCAGCAGCACGGCTGCACGTTGTGGGTCTTCCGATTGAGATATCCAGCGCAACACGGAGACTCCGGTCGCACCTGCGCCGAGGACGGCAGCGACGTTGCGTGGATCCAATCCGCCGATCGCGAAGTGCGGCATGGTCGCGTGGGTCGCGGCGTAACGAACGAGATCGATGCCCACCGCCGCGCGGCCGGGTTTTGTCGGCGTCGCGTGCACCGGACCGACACCGATGTAGTCAGCGCCGAGGATGGTCGCCTCGTCGATCTGTTCGGGCGTATGCGTGGACAGTCCGACGAAGAGGCGCTCTCCTGCAAGTTCGCGCAGCGCTTGGATGGGCAGATCGTCTTGACCCAGATGGACGCCCTGCGCGCCGCATGCGAGGGCGATGTCGGCTCGGTCGTTGACGACAAATGGGACCTGCAAGCTCCGGCATGTTGCCGCGCAGCGAGTCGCGACCTCGAGCAAGTGTTTGTCATCGAGCGTGCGCTCGCGCAATTGCACCATCCCGACCCCGCCGGAGATGGCCGCGGTCAAGAATCGCTCGATCGGCTGCATTTTCGGAAAAGCGTCGGTGATGAGATACAATTTCACCTTGGCGAGGATGTCGCCGAAGGGCTCGTGCGAAGGGCTCACCCCCCACCGACCATCTGAGCGACCTCCAGCGTGTCGCCGCTCCGCAAGACCGTGGTCGCGTACTCTTCTCGGCGGCGCGGTTCGCCGTTATGCTCCACGACGACCTGGCCGGCCGGCAGCTTGGCCAGCTCGAGAAATTGCGCAATGGTCGTGCCCCGCGCGAGTTCTTTCGCCTTGCCGTTGGCGCGCACGATCACGCGATCACGCACCCACCGCGTGCGGGATCATCGACGAAATCGCAGGCTCCCAATCTTTGTCGACAGGCTCGTAGCCGAGCTCCCTCAAGCGTTGGACAACGGCTTCGCGGGGCCGCGTGTCCTCCAAGTGGAATTGCTCGCCCGCCTCTCCCGGCTTCGAATAACCCCCCGGCTCCGTTGAGGAACCTGCGCTCATCTGCGTGACGCCAAGCGGTATCAAGCGATCGCGCAGCACCGCCGGCTCTCGCGTGGAGAGCACGATCCCGGCCATGGGGAGCGCGATCCTCACGGCCGCGATCAACTGCACGAGCTCCGCATCGCTCACCGGACGTTCGGGCGCGAAGTTGCCGGCCGCTGGATTGATGCGTGGAAACGAGATGTTGATCTGCGTGCGCCAGCCATAGCGATAGAGATGGCGGGCGTGCGCCACCAGGGCGAGCGCTTCGAACCTCCAGTCGGCGAGCCCTAAGAGCGCGCCCAGGCCGAGATGGCGTATCCCTGCGGCAGCCGCTCGCTCCGGCGTCTCAAGCCGCTCGTGGTAATGCTGCTTGGGGCCGCCGCGATGATACCGTGGGTAGGCCTCGGGGTCATAAGTCTCCTGATACAGCACGACCCCGTCGCAACCCGCGTGAGCCCAGCTCGCGTACTGCGGCTCGCGCGCCGCTGCCACTTCGAGCGCCACGTATGGGACCAGGCGCTTCGTCTCCGCCACACACCGCGCAAGATATGCGGGATCCACATGTTTGGGATGTTCTGAGGAGACGAGCAGGACGTTTCGAAAACCACGCGCTGCGAGCGCCTGCGCTTCGCTCGCGACCTCATCGATCCGTAGGGTCTTGCGCCGGATCGGCAGTCCCCTCGAAAATCCGCAGTAGGTGCAAGTGCAGACGCATTCGTTGCTGAGGTACAGCGGCGCGAACAGCGCCATCGTTCTGCCGAAGCGCTCGACCGTCAGCGCATGTGCCCGGGCAGCGAGCGCCTCCAGCATGTCGCCCGCAGCCGGTGATAGGAGCGTCGCGAAGCGCTCGAGCGAGCAGTCGGCTGTATCCAGCGCGGCCGCTACGTCGACGCGCCGGGCATGGTGCGCGCGCTCCACGCAGCGGCGGGTCGCTGCGGCGTCAAATGTCTGCGCGAACGTCATGGCACTTCGCCGCGCAAGAACCCGGTCAGCGGGCTGGATGCCGCGGCCTCATCCAGCTCGGCTGCTCGTCCGGCAAGATATGCCGCGCGGCCGGATTCGACGCCGAGCGCAAAGGCGTGCGCCATCCGCGCCGGGTGCGCGGCCGTGGCGATGGCAGTGTTGACGAGCACCGCGTCTGCGCCCATCTCCATGGCAGCGGCGGCATGCGAAGGCACGCCAAGACCGGCATCGACGACGACCGGCACCGTGGCTTGCTCGATGATGATAGCGATGGCGGTTTCCATCTTCAGTCCGCGCCCAGATCCGATCGGCGCGGCCAGCGGCATTACGGCTGCGACACCCACCTCTTCCAAACGCTTTGCGAGCACGGGATCGGCGTGGATGTAGGGCAAGACGATGAAACCCTCGGCGACGAGCGTTTCGCACGCCGCGAGCGTATCGACGGGATCCGGCATGAGATAGCGTGGATCGGGGATCACCTCGACCTTGATCCAGGGCGGCAAGCCAGCCGAGCGGGCCAGCCGCGCGAGACGAAGCGCCTCTTCGGCAGTCGCTGCGCCCGACGTGTTCGGCAAGAGCAAGTACTTGGATTGGTCGATGAAGTCCGTGATCGGGTTCGCCGGCGCCTCGAGATCGACGCGGCGCAAGGCGACCGTCACCATCTCGGCACCGGAGGCAGCCAGCGCATCCGACATCAGTTCCGGGCTTGCGAACTTGCCCGTCCCGACGATCAAGCGCGAGCGAAAACTGCGGCCTCCCAGCTCCAGCGGATCGGTCAATTGCGGCTCCTCATGGTCAGCGTGCGGGTGTTCTAGTTTCGCGCTTCGACTTTCTTTTCCCGGGGTTGGCGAGGCCGCGTGAGGCGCAGGAGAAGCCAGCGGGTAGAGCGCAGTCGAGGCCAGCAGGCCAGCGCGCGAAACGGGAAACAGGTTTCCATTTCATGCGCTTAGGCTTCTTGCTCGTCAGCACTCATGGAGGCTCGTAATGGTCAACCGCCAGATCGACGCAATGGGCGAGCTGCAAAACGCCTTTAACGTCCTCTTCAAGAACTGGGTC
>JAJPHJ010000135.1 GCA_021325335.1 Pseudomonadota bacterium
GCATCGCGGTCCCCGCCGCAACCGAAAACGCAGTACATGCGGCCGCTCGTCAACGCGCGGACCGTGCGCAAGAGCTGCTCCATCCCGTCGGGCGTATGCGCGTAGTCAATGAAGACGCCGACGCCGTCGCCCGGTAACGTCACCATCCGGCCGGGGACCTGGGCGAGGGACTCGAGCCCACCGGCGATCGCTTCGCTGTCGAAGTCGAGCGCTACGCCCGCGGCAAGTGCGGCCATCGCGTTTGCGACGTTGAACGCGCCGGCAATGCGGATGAAGAACGGCGCTGGCCGGAGCTGGCGCACCCAGAACTTCGAGCCGGCAGCGTCCATCTGCAGGTCGGTCGCCCGCAGCATCGCGGCCTCATTTTCCACGCCATAGGTCAAGCAGCGCGCGTGACGATCCGCTCGGACGACGCGCTCGAGCGCGCGACCCTCTTCATCGTCCACGTTGAGCACCGCAACGGGCGGAGCGCCGCCCTTCCCCAAGGCCGCGCCGAACAACTTTCGCTTCGCCGCGCGATACTCGTCGAAGGTCCGGTGGAAGTCGAGATGATCGTGGGTGAGGTTCGTGAAGACGGCGATGTCGAAGCGCACGTCGTCGACGCGGTGAAGCTCGAGCGCGTGACTGGAGACTTCGATGACCGCTCCGCGCGCGCCGGCATCTCGAAAACGCGCCAGCAGCCGGTGCAGCTCGTGCGCCTGCGGCGTCGTGTTCGCGAGCGGTTCCGTCATCTCGCCGAACCGCGCGCCCAATGTGCCCGCCAGGCCGAACGGCACGCCCGCTTCTCGCGCGATCGATTCGATGAAGAAGGTCGTCGTCGTCTTTCCGTTCGTGCCGGTGACGCCGACGAGGATGAGGTCGCTACTTGGATCGCCGTAGAATTTGGCCGCGACTTTCGACAGCGCCGCCAGCGGATCGGCGACGAGGATCCGCGCGGCGGCCCCGCTGTCGACCGCACGATCGGAGACGATCGCCACCGCGCCTGCGGCCAGCGCCTCGCCTACGTAGGCGTGGCCGTCAGCCCGCTCGCCACGCAGGCAGAAGAACAACGCGCCCGGCTGCACCAGGCGCGAATCCGTCGCGATCGAGCTGATGGGACGCAAGGGTTCTCCCTGCACCGAAGCGTGAATGCCCTCGAAGAGCTGCTCGAGGGACGCAAAAGTCGCGGGCGCCATCAGAGTTGGTTTCTCGTCTCGCCCGTCGTCTCTCCCGCCGCCGTTCGTCCGCCACGCACGCCCACGCCGTCAAGCGCGGCGCTCGGCGTTTTGGGAAGCACGCCTTCACGCCACAGCACCTTGCGCGCCAAGGCCAAGAATGCGGGCGCCGCCACGACGCTTCCGTAGTACGCGCCCTCCGGCCGATCGATCTTGACCAAGATCACGTACTGCGGGTTGTCGGCGGGCACGATGCCCACGAACGAGGCCGTGTATGCTCCGGGCACGTACTGCCCGTCTATCACCATCTGCGCGGTACCCGTCTTTCCGGCGAGCGCGTATCCCGGCAGCGACAACCCCTTGGCGGTGCCACGGCGCACGACGTCGCGGAGGATGGCGAGCACGGCCGCAGCCGTCTGCGGCGCCATGACCCGGCGCACGGTTTGCGGCTCGTACGAGCGGACGATGTGGCTGTCGGGCGCCACGAGGTAGCGGACCAACAGCGGCCGCATGAGGTCACCGCCGTTTGCGACGGCGGCGTAGGCACGCGCGAGCGAGAGAGGCGTCACAGAAACACCTTGGCCAAAACCAATGGTCGCGAGCCGCGATCCCCACCAGTCGTCCGGCGTGCCCACGATGCCCGCGCTCTCGCCGGGCAGATCGATGCCGGTGGGCTCATCGAAACCGAAGCGACGGATGTAATCGAACATCGTCTGTTTGCCTAAGCGCATGGCGACTTCCGCAGCTCCGACGTTGTGCGAAAACGTTACGATGTCATCGACCGTCTCGTCTGCGTGGCCGGACGCAAGCAAGCCATCATCGGCGTTGTGGATGATGCGACCGCCGACGTGCAACTCGTCGACTGCGGGGAACGTGTCGTCGATCGAGACCTTGCCCGAGTCGAGGGCTGCCGTCGCCATGATCAGCTTGAACGTGGAGCCTGGTTCGTACGGATCGGTGATCGCTTGGTTGCGCCATGCAGCGGCTGGCGAGCGGTCGTAGCGGTTCGGATCGAAGTCGGGGGCGTTGGCGAGCGCGAGCACCTCGCCCGTGCGCGCGCGCATGACGATGATCGACCCGCCTTGCGCGGAATAGCGCTGCACGGTCGCGTGGAGGATCTGATCCGCGTCGAACTGCAGAGTCCGGTCGATCGTCAGGACGACCGTGTCGCCCGGCTGCGCCGGATCGACGATGCGCCGGCCGAAGGGGATGGGTCGCACCGCTGCATCCGTCTCCTCCGTGACGCTGCCAGCGTGGCCTGCGAGCTCCTCGTTGAACTGATACTCGACGCCCGCGAGGCCTTGGTCGTCCACGCCGGTGAAGCCGACGACCGTGGACCCGACCTCCGATTGAGGGGCTACGCGGCGTCCCATCGGTTCGGCATCCGCCTCGACGCCGGGCAGGGAGAGGGCCGAGACCGCCTGGTACACCTGCTTGGGCTGGTTGCGCGCTAGATAAAGGAAGGGTTGCGTGCTGCGCATCGCCGCGACGACGTCGCGCACCGGTTCTCCGAGCAGCGGCGCGAGCTGCGCCGCCTCAGCTGACCCGTGGACCACGCTGTGGGGCCGTACGGCGATGGAATATGAAGGAAGCGTTGTGGCGAAGACCGTGCCGAAACGGTCGACGATATCGCCGCGCCGCGCGTTGACGGTGAAGGTGGCCACTTGCTCTTCGCTTGCTTTGGCGGCGAGGCCGGCGCCGTCTTTGAGCTGCACCACGTACAACCTCGCGAGCAGCAGAGCGCCGACAGCGAAAAAAGCCCAAAACAAGAGCAGCGATCGGCCGCGCAGGCGCCCGCGTTCGCCTTCCTTGATCTTCGCGCTGCGGCGCACAGCGCTCGAGCGCCTACCGGACGCCGAGCCAGCGCGTGACGCCAAGGATCTGCACGAAGAGCGCCAGCCGTTGCGGGGCGGAGGGTGCCGCGGCGGGCGTCCAGATGACCGCGACCTTCTTCGGTTCGCTCATGTGGAGTTTGCGAGCTGCTGCTTCAAGGTTTTCGATGGATTCGAGCTGGGCTTGGCGGCTCTCGAGCGCGCTGCGCCGGTCGAGCAGCGCCACATGCACGCGCTGCGCTGCTGCGAGCCGGTAAGTCTGCGCGGTCAGACTCGCCGTGAGGCCCACGTACGCAAGCACGAGGAAGAGCGGGATCGCGCACCAGGTGAGCATGCGCGCCAGGCCGGCTGCGCGGCCGATGCGCCGGCGCCTGCGCCGGGTGTCGGAGTCCCTATGGTCTATCGAGGGCTCGAGTTGAGGCTTGTGTGCGTATGCCGGTGCGCCCATTGCTACGCGCTCCTTGCGGCGCGCGGCGCTGCGATCGCGCGCAGCCTTGCGCTGCGGCTGCGCGGATTCGCCTTGACTTCCGCCGCGCCCGGACGCATCGGCTTGCGGGTCAGGACCTCCGCCATCCCGCTGTGCGCAAATGCGCGGAAACGGTGCTTGACGATGCGGTCTTCACCCGAGTGATAGCTGATCACGGCGACGCGTCCGCCTGGACGGAGGCGTCGCACCGCGCTCTCCAAACCGCGCTCGAGATTGCGGTGCTCGGCATTGACCGCGATCCGCAAAGCCATGAAGGTGCGCGTGGCGGGGTGGATGCGTTGGTGTTCCCGGCGGCCGTGGTGCGCGCTGAGCACGGAGGCCACCAGGTCGCCGGTGCGCCACTCGCGGACTTTCGTGCGCCGGCGCACGATCGCGCGCGCGATCGCACGCGCGTGGCGCTCGTCGCCATACTCGCGCAGCATCTGCTCCAGTTCGGCTTGCGGCAATCGTGCGAGAAGGTTCGAGGCGGTCGGGTCGTGCGACGAGGGATCGAGGCGCATGTCGAGCGGCTCGTCGCCGGAAAACGCGAAGCCGCGACCCGAGGATCCAAGCTGTAGGGAGGACAGACCGAGATCGAAGAGGATGCCGTCCACCCGCGAGATCCCCGTTCGCTCGAGCGCTGCATCGAGCTCTCCGAAATTCGCGTGCGCAAACGTGAGACGTCCGGGGTAACGACGTGCGAGCAGGCGGGCGCGTTCTGCCGCGCCCGGATCCGCATCGAGCGCTACCACCTTATTGCCGGGCGCAGCATCGAGCAGCGCCCGCGTATGGCCGCCAGCGCCAAACGTCGCGTCCACGAAGACCCGCTCTCCACCACTCACCGCCGCTTCCAGCACGGTCAAGCACTCCTCGAGCATGACCGGCTCATGGCTAGTAGAGCCCAAGCTCGGTCATGAGCTCCGCCATCTTGCCGGGCGCCGCGCTCGCCTGACGCCACTGCTCGGCAGCCCAGATCTCGACTCTCGTCAGCGTTCCGACGAGCACGGCGTCTCGTTTGATCGACGCCATCTCGCGCAACGCCGGCGGCAACAGCACGCGGCCCTGGCTGTCCAGCGAGATCTCTTCCGTGTTCGCGAAGAGATGGCGCACGAAGGCGCGGTAGTGCGCGTCCTTGCGCGTCGCGGTTTCCAGCTTCGCGCAGAACTCAGACCACGTGGCCTCGGGGTACATGGCAAGGCAGGGGTCGGGAGGCGCGATCGTCAGCACGAAGTGGTCACCCAACCGCGCGCGAATGCGCGAGGGAATGGTGAGCCTGCCCTTGTCGTCGAGGGAATGCTCGTACTGTCCCGTAAACTTGGGAAAACCCGACATACGCTAGACACCAAGCCCCACTTTGAGCCACTTTGCCCCACTATACCGAACCATCGGTGCCTTTGCAAGAAAAAATGAGTTCGAACGTACGCTCGAACCCTTGTGGTGATTGGATTTTGCGGGTGGGGCGACTTTCCAGTCGCCCCCTACGTGGAGGGATGGGGCGACTTTCCAGTCGCCCCCTACAAGGCGCCCTAGGAGGCGCTGATCGTGATCGCGGCCTTGGCCGTGTTGGCGTCGAGGTCGACCCTCGCGGTGGGGGCCCCTGACGCGGTGACGCTCATCGTCCACGGTCCTTTGGTCGCGCCCAGAGGAGCGACGAGCAGCTCGATGCGCTTGGTCCCTCCGGCCGGCAGCGCGAAGGACACCTTGAACGGGTTGCACACGGTGCTATAGCAGAACGACACGAGCCACTTCGGGGGTAGGCCCGTCGCCGCAAGATTGATCGTGCGTTGCTCCTTCGAGGTGTTGCGCACGAGGACGAACACCTTCGCGGGCGCGGCATCGGCGCCGTGCGCCGTCGTCGCGTCGGTCCGATCGATCGCCACTTGCGCAGGGATCAGCGCGACGTACTGCTCGTCGGCTTGCTGCGCGACGATCGTGCCAGGAGCTGCGGCTTGCGCCTGTTCCAAAAGCGGACGCGCTGCGCCCGGATGCCCAGCCAGGAGGTCGGTACGCGCGGTCTTCAACCAGACGCGGCCGAGCTCGTACGCAGCGTCCTTCGAGGTCGGATCCTTCGCGTAGGCGGCGGCTGCAAGGGTCAACGCGGTGCGCTCGGCCGCCAGCGCTTTTGCGTACGCCTTCAGGCTGTTCTGCGATGACGCGACGGCCAGCCAGCTCTCAGGATCGTTCGGCACGAGCTGCGCTTCCGCGGCGGCGATCGAGGCGGCAAGCGCGTAGCGCTTGAGCTCGTATGCCGCAAGCGATGCGCCGTCGTACCCGCGCGTGTCCTTGGGCGCGAACTTGATCGCGGTTTGATATTGCGCGAGCGCCTCTCCGAATTGTTCGGCGTCCGAGGCGATGCTGCCCCGTAGCAACGCAGCTTCGACTTGATCGGAGACCTGCGTTGTCGAGCCCGGAATCGCCGCGCGCTGCGTGTACGCTTGCGCGAGCGCAGCGTCGAGCGTATCCCGCGTTGCGTTAGCGTCCGCGTAGCCGATCGACGTCGCATCCGGTTGCGAAAGGAGGGCATCGAGCGTCTTGTTCGCTTTCACGCCGGTCGTCACGGCCGACGTCAGCGCTGTTGCTCCTGCCTGCGTCGCGGCGGCCTGCTGCAAGTCGGTCTGGATCTTCGTCACGGCATCCGCCGCGGTCTGGTGGAACTTTTGCGCGGCGGCGCTTTGCGGAATGGGAGCGCCCGCGAGCACCGCATCGATTGCACCCGACAGCACGGACGAGTTCAATTCGTCGACCTGCGCGTAGCGGATCGTGCCGTCGCGGTCCAAGACGTAGGTCGTGGGGATGGCGCGCACGTCGTAGTGCTCTTCCACGCTGCCCGAGCGATCGAGCACGAGAGGATACTTTATGCCTTTGTTCTTCGCGAAGACCGTCACGAGCGAACCGTCTTCGCGATCGTCCACACCGATGAAGATGACGCCGCGAGCCCGATAGCGAGCTTCGACCGCGATGAGGTCGGGCGTCTCCGCGCGACATGGCGGACACCACGTCGCGAAGAAGTTGACGACGACGACGTGGCCGCGTTCGGCGCTAAGCGAGAGCCGGTTGCCTTCGGGCGAGCGCAACTCGAAACCCGGCGCCTGCGTGCCGACCGCCGGCGCGCTCGCCCAAGCGCGGCCCGTCAGCGCCAACGAGACCACAATGACAGCCCCAAAGCTCAACATGCGTGCCTTCATGACCACGCAATTTCGGTGAAGGCACGCGTGCGACCGCCCGCTTTAGGTTGCTTTTTGAAAACGAACGTGCTAGATTTTTGGGGAATCGCTGCGCAAAGTCTACTTTGGCGCAGGTTCTGTCTTTTTCCGAATAGTGAAAACTGGGGGCTGACGTGGCGTTTGTTGATCGGAACCTCACCTGTCGCGATTGCGGCACCGAATTCGCCTTCACGGCCGGCGAACAGGAGTTCTATGCCCAGAAGGGCTTCGAGCACGAGCCCACCCGCTGCCCCCAGTGCCGCCGGGCGCGCAAGCGCGATCGCACGAGCGTCGGCGGGGAGCGTATGATGTTCGACACGGTGTGCTCGCAATGCGGCGCAGCGACGCAGGTCCCGTTCTCGCCGCGGCCCGATAAGCCGGTCTACTGCCAAGACTGCTACAGGTCGGTCGCAGGGCGGCGAGGCCGCTAGCTCTCTCATAGAGCGCTCATCTCGAGGCTATGGAAACGGCCTCGACGCGAAGAACCACTTTCGCTCAGACCGATAATAAGGAGAGATCCCCTCGAATCTTTTCGCGGGGTACCATAGGGATGGTGCAAGAGTGGTCTTGAGCCGGCGCGTGAGCCCGTTCGCGCGACTTCACGTCTTACTGATCCTCGTGGCGGCCGGCGGCGGCTGCAGCGGCGGCGGCATGCTCTTCGGTGATGGGCCGCATTCTATGGCGCAGGGCCAGCTCAACTCCCTCGTGCAGACGCAGGCGCTGTCGCAACGAGTTCCACCCGCTCTCGTCAGCGCCGTCATCACGCAAGAATCGGGCGGCGATCCGTCGGCCGTCTCCAGCGCCGGTGCGATGGGGCTCATGCAACTGATGCCGGGCACCGCGAACGCGTACGGCGTGACCAATCCCTTCGATCCCTATCAAAACGTTGCGGGAGGCGTTGCGTATCTGCACGATCTGCTGCAACGCTACCACGGCAACGTCGCTCTCGCGCTCGCGGCATACAATGCGGGCAGCGGCGCCGTCGCGAAGTACGGCGGCATACCGCCGTATGCCGAGACCCGCGGTTATGTCCAAAACGTCACCGCTCTCTACCACGCGGCCGCGGCGAAGCGCTAAAACGATTCACGATCGGAAGCACGCGCGGCCGGCGCGCTGCATCGCCGCACGATCGACCGTTCCAGGATAGCCGAAGAAAGCGAAGGAAGTGCCGACGCAATGTCGACTCCTAGCGAGGCATCGACGCCCCACCGCAGCGCCGCTTTCGTCAGCGGGTTGACCGGCAGCGAGACTCGCGCCGCCAAGCGTCTGGATTGGCTCGCGCGCGAGAGCTGGCCCGGCGCGCCGGCTGCGCACGAGCGCAAATCGCACCCCGTCTCCATCCTCGACCGCTACCTCGTCTCGGAATTTGCGACGCCGTTCGCTTTCGCCGTCCTCGCCTTCGCCTTTTTCCTCATCATCAACCAGTTCTTTTTGGCGGCCGAGTTCGTCATCAACAAACACGTCCCGTTCGTCCTCGTCGCGCAATACCTCGTCTTGCAGATCCCGTCGTTCGTCTACATGATCTTCCCCTTCGCGACCATGTTCGGTGTCCTGCAGGGCTTCGGCCGGTTGGCCGGCGACAACGAATTGACCGCAATGCGCACGAGCGGCATCCCGCTCGAGCGCATCGCCCGTCCGATCTTCGCGCTCGGCGTGGTGCTCACGGTCGCGGCGTTCTTGGTAAACGACTATATCGCGCCGGAGTCGCAGCACAAGGCGCAGATGATCTTCCGTGAGATCGCGTATCATTCGAGCCAACCGATCATCGAACCCGATCAGTTCGTCCGCACCGAGGACGGTCAGCACACGATCTTTGTCGGCTCCATGGACCCGCAATCGGGCATCATGCACGACGTCGCCATCTACTCGCTCGGGTCGGGCAATTTCCCCGAGACGCTGACGGCGTCCACCGCCCGCCAGATCAACGGCAAGCTCGTGCTCTACGACGGCGTCCACACGACGAACGGTCCGAACGGGCTCGTCGTCAAGCAGGCCCATTTCAACTCGCTCGAATTCCCGCTCACCGACGCCTCGCTGCTGTTCGAAGGACCGCGCGGGCCTTTTGAGATGAGTTCGAGCGAGCTATCCCATCAGATCAAAGCGCTCAAAGGCAGCGGCGAGGACACGAGCCAGATGGAGATGGTGCTGCAGATGAAGTACGCGATGCCGCTCGCGTGCCTCATCAGCATCCTCATCGCGTTGCCGCTCGCGGTGCGCTTCGGCAAGCGCGGCCGCGAAGTGGGCGCCATGCTCGCGCTGATCGTTCTCCTCGTCTATTGGCTTGCGATCACCGCCTTCAACACGCTCGGAAAGAACGGCGCCATCCCGCCGCTGCTCGCGGCCTGGCTGCCGAACCTCTTCATGGGCAGCATCGGCGCCGCGCTGCTGTGGAAAGAGGGCCGTTGACTCCCCCGACGACTGCGGTTTCCGGATCGCTTGCGGCTGCAACGAGGTAAGCGAACGGCGCGCGCCGCGAGCTTCGTGGCCGGCGTGCTCGGTCTTATCGCCGTCTGGCATCAGCCGGCCGCTGCCCAGCCGCCAACACCCTCGCCGTCTGTGACGGCATCGCCGACGCCGCTCGCCTCTCCGACCGTCGCGCCCGCGACACCGGAACCCATCTTCATCACGCCGACGCCTGCCGCGCAGGATTTCCCGCATACCGGTGAGGCTCCGCCGACTGCGGCATCGCCCGCCCCGGAAGAAAGCGGACAGGCGACCCCCGTGCCTCTGCCCTCCGGTTTGGCGCGCGTGACCGCTGACCAGTTGTACGGCAATAACTCGCCCACCGGCGGCTTCACCGCGTACGGTCACGTGAAGCTCGAGTACGCCGACGCGGTGGTGACGGCCGATCAAGCCGTGTACGATGCCCGGACGAAGATCTTGCGCGCCACGGGTCATGTGTTGCTCGCGCAGTCCGACGGCGACACGGCCACGGCGAGCGCCCTCGAATACCATTCCGATTCGGACCAAGTCGAGCTGTTCGACGTGCAAGGCTCGACCGGCGCCATCTACTTCCAAGGAGAGCAGATCCAAGGCCGCCTCTACTATAAAGGAAAGGAAGCGATCCTCGATCCGAACGGCCACACGATCATCAAGAACGGATGGGTGACGACCTGCGATCCCAGTCATCCCGCCTACCACATCCGCGGACGCGAGATCGAGATCCGCCCGCACGACCGGCTCATCGCCCACGGCTCCGCGCTCTATCTCGGCGGCCTGCTCGTGGCGGCGCTCGGCGTGCTCGCGTTGCCCTCGACGGAAGCGGCCGCGCGCCAGAACAACCAGTTCGCGCCGCGCATCGGCTACAATTCGACCTATGGGTTCTTCATCCGCAATTTCATCAATTTCTATCGGGGGCCGAACTGGTATGGCACGTACCACGTCGACTTCTATCAGAAAGTCGGCATCGGCCTGGGCGCGGATTTGTACTTCAACCGCGCGGACGGGCGTGGCAGCGGGCAACTGAGCATCTACAACCTCAACAACAACGCCATGCAGCAGCAATTGACAGGGACGCGCAACACGACGCAAGCGACGCTCAACGTGCAACGGCTGTTCTCATCCCATCTGCAAGGATCGCTCGCGTTTAGCTACTCGGGCCAGTCGGCGATCATCACCGCGCTGCCGACGACGACCTCCACGAACCTATCCATCACGCACACCGGCGCGCGCAGCACGACGAGCTACGTCGTCACGAACACGGCAACGGGGCCGTCGCACACTTTTGGCGGCATCCTGCAGCACACCATCGCCTTCTCACCGTTCTTCAGCCAGGCGATCGGGTTGAATCTCCAGGAGAACACGAACCCAGGCGCCTACTCGCGAGCGATCGGCTTCAATGCCGACACCCATGTCACCGCACGCGCCTTCGACGCCGACCTTGTCGTTTCGACCAACCACGGTCAAGACACGAGTACGGACCCGACGACCCTGGTGCAGACGACAACCCCGGTGATCGGGATCCAGCGCGTGCCCGAACTGACCCTGCGGGCCCACCCCTTCCAGATCTCGTCGCTGCGGTTGCCCGTCGCGCTCACGCTCATCGACGGCACCTACGACGATGGCTACGATAACATCGAGACGTCGCGCGTGGAATTCAACGCCCAGATCGGTCCCGGCATCTTGCGCATCGGCGACGACGCGCTGTTCAACGCGACCGCGAACGTCCGCCAAGACGCGTACGGCACGGGCGACCTCCAGGGGAGCCTCAACTATCAAGCGACGCTGCAGAACTTCATCGCCCATCACGCGGACAACACGCTCATCTACACCGCGCAAAGCGTCCGCGGCTTCACGCCGATGCCGTCGCTCGACCGCCAGACGAGCGCCGACCAGATCGGCGAGGTGCTCAACATCTACAACGGGACGTGGTATCGCTTCACCGCTTCGACGAGCTATAATTTTCAGGCGAAGCAGCTGAGCACGATCAACTACCAGCTCAACGTCAGCCCGAATCCCTACGCATACGTCAGCCTGGGCACTTCGTACAATCCTGGCGGCGGGTACTCGCCCGTCGTCATCCAGCTCGCCACGCCGCTCTCGAAAGTGGACTACCTGCAGTTCTCAGGAGATTACGATTTCAGCGTGCACGGCCTGCAAGGGCAGAATTGGTTTCTCTCCCATACGGTCGGCAATTGCTACGTGGTGCAAGTCGCGTACCACCAGCCGCTCAAGGAGGTGGACGTCTCGCTCGGGCTGCTCGCGTTCCCGAATCAGTTCGCCACGTTCGGCATCAACAACAACGGCCCGATCATCGCCCAAGGGTTCGGCGAGTGACCGTGCCGCGATCACGGGGTGACCGTGATCTGGCCCCCGATCAAGAACAGCGCGGGGTTGGGGGGCCCGGTCGCGCTCGAGAAGTTGGGCAGCTGGGTCGTGGTCGGCGTCATGACGTTTGTGACGACGAGCTGCGTGAACCCGACGGTGCCAAGCCCAAGCGCGCCCAACTGGTCTTGCGGATTCCCGAAGGTATCCGTCGTGATGTAATTGACGTAGATCTGCGTCACCGGGGGCTTCGAGATCGTGGGCGGATTGGAACCGTTCGGGTTGCCGCGCACCGAGATCTCCGAGAGCGGAATCTGGATGGAGAGAACGTTGCCGGAACCCGTGCCCACGCTGCCGTTCGTGATGAGCTGGAACTGGTTTGTCGTCAGCACGATCGGAAAGAAGCTCGCCTGCGTGCTGCCGACCGAACCGGTCAGCACTTTGTACTTGTAGTCAAAGCCGTTCGGGTGCGAGATCGTCGTCGAACCGTAGATCAGCTCTTGGTCCCAGTGGGTGTAGCTCGGCGGCGATCCTTGCGCCTCTTGGGCAGTCGGCTCGCCGGGCGTCTCGCCGGCGACGGCGTTCACGTTCGTGCTGGGATTCAGGTTGGCGTTGATGGCGACGATGTAGTCGCCCTGAGTCTGGTCGATCTGGCCCGCCACCCAGACCTGGAATTGGATCGATGCCACCGTTGTGATCAGGGGAGGGGGCTCGACCGGCCCTCTGCCGCAGGCGCAAAGCGCTGATGCGACGATCGCCGCCATGCCAAAGACCACGAAGCGTCGAAGGTCGCCGCCACTCATGAGCACGAGCGCGGCACCGGCCTTCCGCTCCGAACCCGTCGCAAGTCCGAGCGCAGCCTGGCCGCGAGCGTTCGGCATCTCGCTGCTTGGGCCCATCGCGTTGTACCTGGCTTTTCCGAAGATCGGCTGGAGCGTCTTAGCGTTCATCGCGCTCGTGCCTCTGTTCTTGTTGTGGTCGAAGTCGTCCTGGAAACAAGCTTTTTGGTACGGCTGGTTTGCCGGCTTCGTGCTCTACATGATGCTCTTCAGTTGGATGACGCATTCGCTACGCGACTTCATCGGCGGCTGGTGGCTGCTCGGTCTCGTGCTCATGTCCGCGGTGGAAGGACTCAACGTCGCGATCATGGCGGTCGCGAGCTCGCTATGCTGCCGCGGCGAGTTTCGGACCTCGGCGATTTTTGCGCTGCCGGCGATCTGGCTGTTGGCGGAGACGTGGCGGACGCGCGGCGCGCTGGGCGTGCCCTTCGGCGCGCTCGGCGCGACCGCGGTCCATCTCTCTTGGTTGCTGCCGCTCGCCGCGTTCGGCGGGATCTCGCTCCTCACGGCGATACTCGCGCTCGGCAACGCCGCTTTGGCCGGTATCATCGGCGGCACGCCGAACGCGCGCCGGGCGGGAGCGATCGTCCTCGCGGCGCTCGTGGTGCTCATCGCGGTCGCCGACGTCAGCTACGCAAAGATGACCCCACCTGCGGCGACGCTCCGCGTCGGCATCGCTCAGGGCAACGTCGCGCAAAACGACAAATGGTCGCCGGCGGTGTTCGCGCGCACGCTCGCGGTGTATGGCGATCTCACCCGCAAGGCCACAGCCCGCGGTGCCAAAGTCGTCATCTGGCCTGAAACAGCCGTCACCTCGTGGCCGCTGCAGAACCCGATGCTGCTGGCGACGCTCGAGGGGGTGGCGAAAAAATCGAAGATCTGGATTCTCACCGGCATGATCGATAGGCCGTCCGCCACGGAATACTACAACGCGATGCTGGACCTCACCCCAATCGGTTCGACCGCCGGCGTCTATCGCAAGCGCATGCTCGTGCCGTTCGCGGAGTATCTGCCCTTCGAAAGCCTCTTGAATTCTTTTCCGCTCATGGGAGAAGTGTCGCGCTTCAGACCCGGGCCGGGTCCACATCTGCTGCCCGCAGCTGGTTTTTGGTGGGGCATGCTCATCTGCTACGAATCCGCCTTCGCGCCGTACGCGCGCGCGACGGCGAACGCCGGAGCCGACGCGTTCATCATCGCAACCGACGATGCGTGGTTCGGCGGCACGTCGGGACCTCAGCAGCACGCCGACTTCGCCGTCTTGGAAGCGGTCTCGACCGGCCGCTGGATCGTGCGCGGCGCCGACACCGGGATCTCGATGATCGTGACCCCTAAAGGTCGCGTGGTCGCGCTGCTTCCGGTGGGTGCGCAAGGCGTCATCGTGTCGGATGTCGGACGCGGTTTTGTGACGCCCTACGACCGCTTCGGGAGCGCCTGGCTGCTCGCGCTTGCGGCGCTTGCCATCCTCGCCGCAGTCGCGCGCTCCCGCGCGATCGCGACTGGTTGGCGCTCCCGCAGAGGGGCGCCGTGAAGGCGATCGGCCGTTCTCTCTCCGAGCGCCCGGGGGTCTGGGTCGGGGGCTTCGTCATCGCGCTCTTCGCGATCGCTGGGATCTTGCTGCTCACGGCGTTCTTGACGCCCGACATGAAGACCACGATGGGCCAGCCGCAGATCCAAATGCATCAGATCGTCGGACAGGGCGAGCGGGGAACGCAGCTCGGGTGGCGATTTGAGGCCGACAGCTCGGAACTCTCGACGGATGGCCAGCTGACGACATATCACGGCGTCCGCAAAGGCACCTACTATCTCAATGGAAAGCCGGCGTACGAGCTCACCGCGAATCAGGTAACGCTCGACATGCGTTCGGAGAACTACACCGCGAGCGGCTCCGTGCACGTGTGGAGCGTCCGCAAGAGCGACCTCTCCGACCTCAAGACGGAGACGGTGCTGTGGAACAATCCCTTGCAAACGCTCACGTGCCCGTCGAAAGTGCGGGTGCGCTACAAAGGCTACAACTTCGCCACCACGCGTCTGCAGTCGAACTTCACGACCGGATCGACGTCGCTTGGGACGACCTCGATCCAAGGCAGTTGAGCATGGCGCAGCCGCGCTGAGATCATAGTCAGAGCGGCGACTGCACGAGCTATGTACCCAAAAATATCTTTCTAAACACTCGAACAAACGTATGGGATCATTCCTTAGAAATGTAGGGGGCGCGAATTCATTCGCGCCCTATCTCGTGGCATGTAGGGGGCGCGAATTCATTCGCGCCCTATCTCGTGGCATGTAGGGGGCGCGAATTCATTCGCGC
>JAJPHJ010000002.1 GCA_021325335.1 Pseudomonadota bacterium
AAGGCCTCGGAGATGGTACCCCTACCGTTGGGGACCCGGCTCACGCTGGGGGATGGCTCTGGGGATCGCGTCCCAGTTAAGCCCTACAACCGGACCTACTGTCTAGACAGAATGGTTCGCAAGGTACGGCGAAAGTGTCATCGGCCTAACAGTCAACGACCGGGCTCCGCTCGGTCGTTACTGTTTGGGGCCTTCTACATCACGCGGACTTGGTATGTCAACACCGTCTGACCGTTCGCGGGAACCGAGATCTTCCATTGGACGGTGGAACTCGTGGTCTTCTCGTGGGGCAGCGACTCTTTTGTGATCTGCCAGTTGCCGCCGAGCTGCTCTGCGTACTCCACGACGGCCGTTGTCGTCTTGGCATTGCTCACCGTGACGCGGTAGTCGCTCAGGTACTCGGTGCGACCGTTTGGATGCGGGATCTCCTGGTGGTTCGTCTGGACCCGCCGCACTTTGAGGTCGAATGAAGTCCCCATATCCAGCTGGACCGGTTGGCTTCGCGGTGTGTTGCCGATATTGTCGTCGCCGAGAAAGACCGACTGCCCGGATTGGTCCGTTTTATAGGTGTGAAAAATGCCCGTGGGCAGCGGCACGCCGAGCCCATGGCCGTCATTTTGGAATTGAAGCGTGACGCCGACCGGGATCGACTGTTGACCTGAGCCTTGGCTCGTGTAGTCGTTCGCGCCGCTCATCGCCGAGTAGACCGTGCGCACGGGCACGCCGCGTGCATAGAGCAGTAAGCTCTGTTTCGTCTCGCCGGCGCGCAACGACGTCCGCTGCGGCAGGGTGTACTCGTAGAAGTCGAAGACCGCTTGGCGGGTCGCTATGCTCTTCGTGACGGCGTAGACGTCCGCCGAGGCCATGGCGGGAACGCCTTCGGTGGTTCTCATCTCGCCGGGTTGGACCCGTTGCACGTCTCCGGCCACGACCCGCACCGAAGCGTCGTCGAAACCCATGCCGCTGTCGTTACGCAGCGTGATGAACGCATTGATGTCGAGAAGGTCTGCGGAAGCATTCAGCCGCGCCACATAGTCGGCCGACCATGAGAGGCCACCGGTCAGATAGTCGAGCGCGATCGGATGCGGCGTAGCCGCGGGACTGTCGAAATCGACCATGAAACCCGGCGTCAGCGGCATGGGAGGAACCGAGCTGTAGACGATGCGTGAGTTCGGAGGCAGGCTCGTCTCGACACGGTCGCGGAACTTGAGGATCGGACCGTTCTGACTGACGAGGATGGCGCGTTCTCGCGTTTCGTGACCGGGCGGCTCGTCGCGAATCACCGTGACGGTGTGCCCGACCGCTTGTTTGAACAGCACGTCTGGTGAGAGGACTGCGGTTTCGAAGTTCTGCTCGTGCACCCAGATCGGCGCGTCGTCGCTCAGATCCGTCAAGAACGCGGTCTCGGGCGACATCTGCGGTGAAACATCGTCGAAGATGAACCGGTTTTCCCCACGGTCCAGATTGAGCAGCCGCACATCCCGTACGAGCGCGAATCCGTTGTACACGGTCACTGCCAACGACCGCCGTTGCGCCGCGCTGGAGTGATGGACGGACGCCGCCGCACCGGCGACGCCGCTGGCGCAGGTCAACGACAACAACACGGCGGTTGAGACCGCTGCGGACACGCGCACACCGATCCGCTTCACGTGGCGGCCGTTCGGGGGGTTGCCTCGCCGTCCTTTGGATTGCGACATGTACCAAGGTACGCGGCGCGAGCGAACACGGATTACTCTGCGCATCCGAGAAGGGTCGCGCGTGGCCATCGGGGAGGGGCTTGAGAAAACCGAAGAGGCGGCATCGCCACCGGGCGCGGCGCGGTGGGGGGCGCTTGCATACCGGGAGTACCGGCTGCTGTGGATCGGCCTCATCATCTCGAACACCGGCAGCTGGATGGCGACGCTCGCGCAAGGCTGGCTCGTGGTGGAGCTGTCTCCGCGCGCCGCGCTGGCGCCCTTGTACCTCGGCATCATCGGGTTCGTCCGGGCAGCTCCCGCGCTGCTCCTCTCCGGGTTTGCCGGGACGATCGCCGACCGGGTCGACCGCCGCAGGCTGCTCATCGTCAGCCAAGCCGTGCTTGGGCTTTCGGCGCTCGTCCTCGCGACGCTCGCGCAGACGCACGTGGTCCAGATCTGGCACGTCGTCGTCATGGCCGGCATCTCCGCGTCTGCGCAGACCTTCGATGCGCCGACCCGGCAGTCGCTCGTGCCATTGCTCGTAGGCCCGCGCGAACTGATGAACGCGATCGGGCTCAACTCGGCGGCTTTCAACGGACCCGGCATCCTCGGACCCGCGATCGGAGGCGTCCTCGTCAGCACGGTCGGCGTCGCCGCAACGTTCTATCTGAACGCGCTCTCGTTTGCTGCCGTGATCATCGCGCTCTTGCTCATGACGCCAAAGCCGCCCCTGCGCGTCGCCGCGCGTCCGGGTGTTTGGCACGAACTGCTCGACGGCTTCCGCTACGTGCGCGACCAACCGGCGATCCTCTCGCTGTTCTTTCTCGCATTGCTCTTCTCCATTGCTGCGCGGCCGTACATCCAACTGCTCCCCGCTTTCGTGCGCACCACGGTCCACGGCGGACCCGACGCGCTGGGCGCCATGATGGCCGCATCCGGAGCCGGTGCGCTCGGCGGATCCATCGCCGTCGCGTTCGTCGGAACCCGGCATCACCGTGGCCGGATCGCGACCGTTTGCGCCACGCTCGCCGGTTGCGCGCTCTTCGCGTTCTCGCTGACGAGAACGACGCTCGTCGGCGCGCTCGTGCTCGTCGCGCTCGGAGCATCCGTCAATCTCTTCATGGGGATGACCAACACGTTGCTGCAGGTCCACACCGCGCTCGTGATGCGCGGAAGGGTGATGTCGCTTTACACCATGATCTTCTTGGGTTTCATGCCGCTCGGGTCGTGGCTGCTCGGCACCATCGCGACCTTCGCCGGGCTCCCGCTCACGCTGGGCGTGGCAGGGGTGCTCGTCGCGTTCGCCGGGTTGTGGGTGAGCCGGCTGCCCGGCCCGCGGCAGCTCGCTTGACGCAAGAAATTAGGGCGAGAACGACTCCAGACGACGCTTGACGGACTGGAGGAAGCGCGAGGCGACGGAGCCGTCGAGCACGCGATGGTCCAAACTCAGGCAGAGGTTCATGATGGAACGGATCGCGATGGCGTCGTTGATCACCCAGGGTCGTTTCACGATGGCCTCCATCGTGATGATGGCGGCCTGCGGTGAGTTGATGATGGGATAAGAGGCGACGCTGCCCAACGCGCCGGTGTTGTCCACCGTGAACGTTCCTTCCGACATCTCTTCCATCGTGAGCTTGCGGCTGCGCGCCTTGGCCACAAGTTCGGAGACCCGGCGCGCGATGCCCGACAAGCTCATCTGGTCGGCGTCGCGGATGACGGGGACGACCAGGCCTTCCTCGATCTCGACCGCGATCCCGATGTTCGCGTGCTTGCGGACGATGATCTTGTCGTCGGCCCAGGTGGCGTTCACCATGGGAAACTCCCGCAGTGCCGCGCAGACCGCGCTCACCACGATCGGCAGGAAGGTGAGATTTACGCCCTCGCGCGCTTTGAAGGCTTCTTTTTCTCGTTCGCGCCAACGCGCGACCTCGGTCACGTCCGCCTCGACCATCGACCACGCGTGCGGAACGGTCGTCTTGGAACGGACCATGTGCTCGGCGATCGTCTTGCGCATCTGGCTCACGCGCACGGTCGTATCGCCCTC
>JAJPHJ010000070.1 GCA_021325335.1 Pseudomonadota bacterium
ATTCCTCACTGCTGCCTCCCGTAGGAGTCTGGGCCGTGTCTCAGTCCCAGTGTGGCTGGTCGTCCTCTCAGACCAGCTACCCATCGTTGCCTTGGTGGGCCATTACCCCGCCAACAAGCTAATGGGCCGCAGGCTCCTCAATCCGCGCATTGCTGCTTTCATCGCCAAACGATGCCGCTCGGAGATCGCATCAGGTATTAGCTAACCTTTCGGCTAGTTATCCCGGTCGGAAAGATAGATTGCCTACGTGTTACTCACCCGTCTGCCGCTATCACGTCTCCTGTATTGCTACAGAATGGTGACCGCTCGACTTGCATGTGTTAGGCACGCCGCCAGCGTTAGTTCTGAGCCAGGATCAAACTCTCCATTAACATCTTGCATCCCCAAAAGGGCAACTTTCCAGTCGCCCCCCACAGGAGCCGTGGGTTGGACGGCCTTGTGGAGATGGGGGTCAAATCGTAACGAGCGGTCTGTGGCTCTTTTAGCTTGCACCGCGCGATCGGCTGGCGATCGTTGCGCGATGCGTACAACATCAGGGGGGCTAAATCCAAGCCTGATGAGGGTCGTGATCCTCGGCGACTTTCCAGCCGCCGCCTACACGACGTTTATTGACTTCCCTCGACAGAAAAGAATAAGACCGGCTTACGCCGGCCCCGTCTTTCAATCGATGGGACCCACGAATTATTCGCGTTTGCGCTGTTTAGTTTTCAAAGAACAGGCTGACGTTTCAAGACGGCCAAACGGCCTCAAATTCGTCCCTCCAAGTGTAGGCACCTGGATTTTAGCCACGCAGAACATTGTAGCATCGGGCTTTTGAGGAGTCAAGGCAAATCGGACCGTCCACAGCTGTCCCGCTGGGCCTGCCCGAATGGTCGCCGACTGACTGCTCTGACCGCGCTTTCTATCATTAGAAACGCGCCGAGCCTCCGGAAAGTTCCCTCACCTCGCGATTGTCCGCTGGCGAAGGCTCAAGCTGGTATCGGAGCGAGAGCTCCCAGGCCGCTCAGCGCTTCTTCCTCCGTTGCATACAGCCCGAAGATGCGATCCAAACCGGCGACGTTGAGGATTTTCAAGACGTCGGGTTGGCGGACGATGAGATGCAAGAATCCGCCGACTTCTCGCAGCCAGCGCCGCATGCGGATGAGCTCGGCCAGCGTCTTCACGTCAAGCTTCGAGATGCCGCTCAGATCGACGACGTGCGACACATTGCCCTTCGCGATCTCGCGACGGATGGTGCCGCGCAAGCGGGCCCGCGCCAGATCCGTGAGGGGCTCGACCACGGGTGTCACGATGACGTCGAAACGCATGGGCCTGTCTCCGCTCTTCATAAAGTCCATGCAAGCATGATAGCACTACTACTTGCAAAAAGCAAGTACTGTTTACAATAGCAAGTAAGCCTGCTATACTAGAGGAAAGTGTCGCTTCGAACCTACGGCCAATATTGCGGATTCGCCCGCGCCCTCGAAATCGTGGGCGAACGTTGGGGCCTCCTTATCGTACGCGACCTCTTGGTCGGGCCGAAGCGCTTCACCGATCTACACCATGGCTTGCCGGGGATACCGACCAACGTGCTGACGGCGCGTCTCAAGGAGCTCGAGCAGGCCGGCGTCGTCCGGCGCAAGCTTGCGCCCAGGCCTGGATCGGTCAGCTACGAGCTCACGGAGTATGGCCAGGAGCTCAAAGACGCGGTGGTCGCTCTCGGCCGCTGGGGTGCGAAGTCGCTGGGCGAACCGCAACGTGGAGAGACCGCAACGGCCGATTCGCTCATCATGGCATTGCAGACGACCTTCCACCCCCACGCCGCACGCGGCATCCACGCGAGCTACGAACTTCGCTTCGGGCCGCTCGTCATCCACGCACATATCAAAAATGGGGCGCTCCAGACCGGCAGCGGTCCATTGTCAAATGCGGATCTGACGATAGAAACGGGCCCGGCCATCAAAGCGTTGATGGCCGGTGAGGTGAGCGCTGCGGAAGCGCTTGCTAAGAAGATCGTTCGGATCAAGGGCAACCGCAAGCTCCTCGATCGTTTTGCGGAAGTGTTTCGGATCTAGACCCTGGTCACTTGCCCCCGCAAACGACGTAGACGTCCGCAACTTCGCCCGGGTTCACGAGATTGTTGCAGCGCGCCACGAGCTGGATGAGATCGGACTCGTTGAGCGCGGCCCGCTCGAGCGCGATGGGAAAACCGACCACGAGGTGGTCGCTCGTACCGACCTCGAGACCGGATACTTCGACCGTTCGATAGCCGGGTTTGCTGACGAACAGGCGATAGCCGCCCGCGCGCAGCCCGTTAAGCCGAAACACACCGTCCTTGCCGGTTTGCGTGGATCCCGCCCAGGCATTACCGTTTGCTGCGAGCGCGATCACCGAAACGCTTGTCACCGGTTGCCCGTGAGCGGACTCCGTGACCACCCCTTGAATGGTGGACGTCCCTTTGGGCGCAGCGAGCACGGGGCTTGCGATCGCAGCGACCATGACAAGGGTGAGAATTGCAAGCAGCTGTTTCATCGGGAACCTCCCGGAACGTGTCGAGCGCCGTTCCTACGCGATGGGGCGGACCCCGGAAGGGGCCGCCCCTAGGTTTTTCCCTGACCGCGGCTGCTACAAACGGGTTTCCATCGCAGTGCCCACGCCCATGGTGACGACGGCCGTGCGCATGCCCACGGGTCTTGCAATCACGAAACGCTCGCCGGCTTTGAGTCCCACACCGGTGAGGATCTCAAGAGCATAACCACGCTTCTCGAGCTCCAGATGATACGACCCGCTCTGCAGGCCACCGATGGAAAAGCTTCCGTCTTTGGCAGTCGTCGTAGAACCGACGATCTTGCTCGCGGAGCCGGTGTCGGCGAAGACGTCGACTCGGACCCCAGCAAGCGGTCCCATGTTGAGCGAATCGATGACCTTGCCGCCGATGAGCGATCCGCTTCGCGGCACGGCAGCGCTGGCGATGCTCGTGAACAGCACGAACGTCGCACACAATGCGGCGAGTACAACCAATTTGGACATCGGAGATCCCTCCGGAGAAGAGAGGCGGACCTGAGGGTCTGCCGCTACAGAGCGATTCTTTCCCTGTGACGTGCATCACTGCCTCGGTCGTTGATTTCTTCCATGCCGATATCTTCCTTTAGATGAGTATGATCCCGAACGTGAAGGCGCTCGAAGGCGCCATCTTTGCGTCCATGGAGGACCGCCTCAGCGCGCTTCTTGAGATGGGGCTTGGCCTTGCTCCGACCGCGACCAACCTCGTCGCCTTCGCCGAACAGTGCCGGCACCGGGCGGCCGGTCTCGATATCTCGGAGGCGGCCTACTACGATCTCCTCGCCTCGGATGGTGCTTCGGCGCGCACTGAATGGATGGCGCTGTCGCCCGTGCTCACCGTCGGCGAGACTTTCTTGTTCCGCGATACCGCCTTGTGGAAGCTCATCGAAAAGACGCTGCTTCCGGACTTGGCCAAGCTCACCCATCCGCTGTGGTTGTGGAGCGCCGGGTGCTCCACAGGCGAGGAAGCGTACACCCTTGCGCTTGCCGCGCGCCGCGCGCTGCCGCATCGCGGATTTTCCGTGCTCGGCACCGACGTCAATCCCAAGGCGATCGCCGCCGCTCGGGTCGGCGTGTACACACAGTGGTCGCTGCGCGGCGTCGAGCCCACACAGCTCGACGGTCTGCTCATCTCCGGCACGCAGACCGTGCGCGTGCACGATGAGGTCAAACGCGAAACGCGATTCGAAACGCACAACCTGCTGGACGAGCGCGCCTATCCGCCGCACGGCCTGACGAGTTTCGAATGCATCATCTGCCGCAACGTTCTCATCTACATGACGCTGCCTGCGCGAGCGAAGATCATCGCCGGCCTCGCCTCGTGCTTGTCGCCCGGCGGCGTATTGATCCTCGGTCACGGCGAGGCGACAGGCGTCGCGCTTGGGGAGCTCGTGGTCGAACGCCACGACGCGGGTGTCGTCTACCGCAAACCGCTTGCAGTCGCGGCGCCCAAAACGATCCAGAAAGCGCCCGCGCGCAAACCCAACGCTCGGGCAAAAGACGGAAGCCGCGTCGCGCGGCCGGTGCACCGCCCCAAGCACAATCCCAAGGCCGCGGAAACGCGTCCTGCGCAGCCTGAAGATCGGGCCGAGCGCGCCCGAGCCTTGCTCGCCGTCGCT
This sequence comes from Pseudomonadota bacterium, assembly GCA_021325335.1. Classification (GTDB taxonomy): domain Bacteria; phylum Vulcanimicrobiota; class Vulcanimicrobiia; order Eremiobacterales; family Eremiobacteraceae; genus JAJPHJ01. The sequence continues at coordinate 4,161 of JAJPHJ010000070.1, forward strand.
GCGCGCCAAGCGCGTGCCGGCCAGGTAGACGCCGCGGAGCACAACGCCGCCCTTGCGATGTCAGCGAACCCCTTGGATCCGGAACCGCAGGTACTGCTCGCGGCGCTCTATGCCGCTCGCGATGCATTCAAGCAGGCGGAAACCGCATTGCGGCGTGCGCTCTTCCTCGATCCCGCTTGCATCCCGGCTTTGTGGCAGCTCGGAACGCTCTACCGCATCACCGATCGCAACCGCCAAGCGGCTCTCACCTTCGCGCGTCTGCTCGCGCGGCTTGAAGGGCTGCCGCCGGACCAAGAAGCTTTGCCGTTCGACGACCTTTCAGTGCAGGAACTCTCGACGTTGCTGCGTGCCGCATTAGGAGAACCCGCCGGTGTTTGACGACGCCGTGCACGAATCAGGCGGCGCGGCTGCCGCGACCCTGCAGCACACGCACCTCCTCGGGCGCGTGGACCGCTACACATTGGCGATTCCCATCGGCGCCGTGATCTCGATCCACGAAGCCCCGCTCGTCTTCCCGCTACCCTGCGCCCAGCCAGGCATCGCTGGGGCTATACGGTTTGCCGGTATCGCCGTTCCCGTGTTCGATCTGCGGCGCAGCCTGCGGCTGGAACCCAAGAATATCGAGGCCGGTGATCGCCTCGTCCTCGTCGATGCAGGCGGCCGCATCATGGCGCTCGTCGTCGATGAAGTGTTGGAATTCGTAGCGATCGAGCGCGTCACCGATGAAGGCATGCATGCTCTTTTCGGTGACACGCCCGTCAACGCGAAGATCGTCACCGGAATCGCCTGCGCCCCGGATTTGTGCGCCATCCTCGATCCCGCGGGCTTCCTCGTGCCCGACGCGTGGGATGCCCAGACCGCGCAAGCCGTCTACGACGGCCCTATCGACCCGACACATCCGCTGCTTGCGCGAACTGCCGCGCTCGCCGAAATCCCTAAGGCTCCCACCGCGGCCGGTATTGAGGCCGCGATCTTCTCGATCGCCGGCCAGCGCTTTGGCGTGCCATTGCCCGCGGTCGTTGAGTTCTTCACTCAAGCCCAGCACGCGCCGGTGCCCAGCCGCACGAGCGTCGCGGTCTCGCTCCTCAACCGAAGGGGAGAGGCGGTCATGCTCTTCGATCCACGCCCGATCCTCGGACTGACGCCGGCTGAGCTGCAACCGCTCGTCGATGGGCTCGTCCTCTCCGGTGAGGGCTTCGCGGCGGCGGTGCCCGTCGACAAGCTCGAGGGACTCGAGCTGCTCGATCGCACGACGGGGAACATGAAACCCGGCCGCTTCTGTCTTTCCGTCCACCCGAGCCCTGCTGGAGCGATCTTGCTCCTCGACGTCCCCGCCTTCTTACACAACGCACAATCCGCATTCGGCAACCGGCCCCCGGCTGCCGCGGCGGTCGCCTGAGAGAGGTTTCCATGAAAACGCACGGTACGCTAATGAGCCTGCGCGAAAAGTTCTTCAAAGAGAAAACCATCAGCCGCCGCATCTGGAGCATGGTCTTCTTGATGAGCGTGATCGTCGCGGTGCAGATCCTGCTCGTCATCACGCTACCACGGGTGATCTTCAACCGGGAACGCAGCATCATCGACAGCCTCGAACCCGTCGTCACGACGTCAACGGACGTTCGCCACGACGTCCTCTCGATGATCAGCGGCGCGGCGCAATGGGGGCTCACGGGAAAAGCCTCCGATCTCGCGCTCTACCGGGAAGGCCTGGCATCCTTGCCCACCGACATCACCACGCTGAAGATGGTTGGTGAGTCCAACGGCAGCCGCGACCTCGACGACAAGATCGACGCCTTGGCATCCGCGGCGCAAGACGCGTTTTCGACGGTTCAAGCAATCGTCTCAGGAGCCGACGTCAACCCGCAACACATCAACCGTCAAGTGGCCGCAGGCTTCGATGCCGAGCGCAATCAGCTGGCCAGATTCATGACCACCGAACGCGACCTGCGTGGCGCGGTCGAGCGCGAACGCCAGATCCGCGAACACCAGGCAGCAACCCTGATGACCCTCCTCGTCCTCATCCTCGTGGCTACCTCGCTGATGGTGGCCGGCATCGCCTTCTACGTGGCCAAGCGCAACGTGGAAGCCGTGACGCACGCCGCGCGCGCCCTGTCGGAAGTCTCAAACGCGATCGCCGCCGGCGACTTCACGGGCCGCGTGGAACTGCGCACGGACGACGAGCTCGAGCTCCTCGGCGCCGCACTCAACAACATGGTCGAGAAGCTCGGTTCCTCGCTGCAACAGGTGCAAAGCACGGTCAATGAATCGACGGTCGCAGTCATGCAGATCGCCACGACCGCGCAAGAACAAGAGCGCATGACGACCCAGCAATCGGTTGCGATGAGCGAGATCTCGCAGACAATCCAAGAGCTCAACTCGTACTCGCAAAACACCTCGTCGCAAGCCGAGGCGATCTCCTTCAAATCCCAAGAGAGCGCGGATATCGCGCGGCGTGGGCGCGCCGACGTCGAGACGAATGTCTCCATGATGCTCGCTTTGCGCGACCGCTTCCGGCAGACGAGCGACCGCATCGCACATCTATCCGAGCAGATCACCCAGATCGGCACCATCACGCGCACGGTCGCAGATTTCGCCGCGCAGACAAACCTCTTGGCGCTCAACGCGGCCGTCGAGGCGGCGCGTGCGGGCGAACAAGGCCGAGGCTTCGCTGTGGTAGCGGCTGAGATCCGCAAGCTCGCGGACCAGAGCAAGACTGCGACGGAGCGCATCGATGCCCTCACGCGGGAGGTCCAACGCGCCTCCGACGAGTCCGTCATGGCGATGATCGAGGGGGGTCGCAACGTCGATGACAACGCGAGCCACGCAGCGCAAACCGGCCAAGCTATCGCCGAGATCATCGAAACGCTTCAGCACACGGTCGAGTCCATGCAAGAGATCGCGCTCGCCGCGAAACAGCAATCGCACAGCATCGAGCAGGTGACCCAAAGCATCACGGGGGTCAATGCGGCGATGCGCGACACGGTCGCGGCGACGAGCCAGACGCAGGAGGCGACGCAGCGGTTGAACGACCTCGCGCTCGGACTCAAACACATGGTTGCGGCCTACCGGATCTAAGGCCGATGGACGCGACTCCCGCGGAGCTGGCCGAACTCAAGAGCGTCTTCAAAGCCGAGTGTGAAGAACATCTGACCGCACTCGATAGCTTGCTGCTCAAGCTCGAGCAAGCTCCGGAGAACGCCCTTGTCCTCCAGGAGACGTTTCGACGAGTCCATAGCATCAAAGGCGCTGCCCGGATGGTCGGATATGGCGGCCTCGAGACCGTCGCCCACTCCATGGAGTCGATGCTCGCGGGCGCGCGCGATGGCCGCCAGCATCTCACCCCGGCAATCATCAGCGCGCTCTTCGAAGGCACCGATGCGATGGGCGATCTGGTGCAAACGGACACGGGGCGCAGCGAAGCCGAGCCGCGCGTGCAGAACGTCCTCGAGCGAATCCTGCTGCTCAGCGGCGACGCGACTGACGTGAGTGGCCCGCCGGAACGGATGCGGCACGCACCTGCCGGCGAGTCTGCACACTATGGCCAGGACGTCGTGCGCATCAGCGCGCAAAAAGTCGACAGTTTGCTCGCGTTTCCGGGGGAGCTCGTGCGCGAGCTCTTGGGCGAAGAGCGCGAGTTACGCGAACTCTCTAGCTTGGTCGAAGACTTCTTCGATGCGGCCGAGAGCGTGCGGTCCAATGCCGACGCGCAACGGCGACAAGCCGCCCTGGAACGGATGCTCTCGCTCGTCGTGAAGCGGCGCGAGCATGTCCGCTCGCTCATGAGCCAAATCGCCGAGCGCAGCCTGCGCCGGTCGCGCACGCTCGAAGATCTGCGTCATGGTCTGGCCGGGTTGAGCATGCTGCCTTTCCAGACGATTTTGACCGGCATGCCGCGTCTCGTGCGCGACACCGCGTTGGAACAAGGCAAACGCGTGGAGCTCCGCGTGCTGGGCGCGGAGGTGGAGATCGGCAAAGGCGTGCTCGAGAAGCTCATGGAGCCGCTCATTCAGCTCGTCAAGAACTCTATCGCCCACGGCATCGAAACCCCCGAGCGCCGGATGGCGCGCGGGAAAAATCCGGTGGGCACGATCACCATCACCGTCACCACCGGCACCGCTCGCGCGACGATTGCGGTCGAAGATGACGGCGAGGGAGTCGACCTAGCGCGCATCCGGGCCGCCATCATCGCCGATGGCCTCGCAAGCGAAACCGACGTGGCGGCGATGAACGAAGCCAAGCTGCTTTCGTTCTTGTTCCGACCGGGCTTCTCCACGAGCGATGCCGCAGACAATATCGCCGGTCGAGGCGTAGGCCTAGACATCGTGGCCGAGCGCGTCAACCAGTTGCGAGGCACGTATCATCTGGGCTCGCGGTCCGGCCGCGGCTGCCTCTTCTCACTCACGGTGCCCGTAAATCTTTTGTGGTCCTCGGTGCTTGGGGTGCGGGCCGGTGAGTATGAGGCGTGCCTGCGTTTGGGCGACATCCGCGAAGCGGTGATCTTGCAGCCGAGCGACGTCGTGCATATCGACAACCGGCTGTGCGCCACCGTCCGGGGCGAAGCCGTGCCGCTCTTGCCGTTGGCGTTCGTCGGCGGCGGCGATCCCGAGATCACCTTCGGATTGGACAGCCAAGTCACGGCGCTCATCGTCGAATATGGCGGCCGCCGCGCCGCTTTCATCGTTGACGAACTGAGCGGCGTTTCCGACGTGATCATCAAGGCGTTGCCCAAACCGCTGGGCTCGCTGCCCGGAATCGCCGGTTGCACGATCCTCTCGTCGGGCAAATCGGTCTGCGTGCTCGACGGCGAGTTCTTGGTGCAGGCGGCCCACGAGTACGCCTCGGCGGGCCGCGTGCGCCACGTCCAGCCGGCGGTCAAGTGCGCCGTCCTCGTCGTCGAGGACTCGATGACCACCCGCACTCTCTTGCGCAACATCATGATCAGCGCGGGCTACGACGTGGAGACCTCCGTGGATGGTGCAGACGCATGGAGCAAGATCCAGCAGCACCGTTTCAACTGCATCATCAGCGACATCGAGATGCCGAACATGAACGGTTGGGACCTGTGCAGCCGAGTCAAGCGCGATCCGGCACTCGCCGATACGCCGTTCGTGCTCATCACTTCGCTCTCCAAGGACGAGGAACGCCGGCGCGGCCTCGAGCTTGGCGCGGATGCCTACCTCGTCAAAGGGCTCTTCAACGAGCAAGAGCTGCTCGACACGGTCGAGCGGCTGGCGACATGAACAAAGCCCGCTGGGCAAGGGTCTTGATCGTCGAAGACTCGCCGACCGCGGCGCGCATCTTGGTGGATGGCATCAGCCGCGACCCGCGCCTGGCGGTTGCCGGCGTCGCGCTCACCGCCAATGAGGCGGTCACGCTTGCCGAACAGCTCAAGCCCGACGTGATCACGGTCGACCTCATGCTGCCCGACGAAACGGGTCTCGACGTCGTGCTGCGCGTCTTGCGCAAGGCATACGTACCGATCATCGTGGTCACGGGGCTTCCCCAAAACGGATCCAGCCTTGCCTTCCGGTCGCTGCTCGCCGGAGCGGCGGACATCATCCTCAAGCCGCTCGGCGCGCAGGAGCAGCTCGGCGAGTTCTTCTCGGACCTGAACGAGCGCATCGCCTCGCTCGCCTCCGCCGACGTCCCCGCACATCGTCCGTCAGCGCCTCGCCCGAACCGCCGCAAGGCCTCTTCCAACGGCACGAGCTTGGGGTGCGTGGTGGTCGGAGCGTCGACCGGAGGTCCGACGGCGCTTGTGGAATTTCTCGGCGCCCTCGGCGGGAACTTCGCAGCGCCGGTCGTCATCGTCCAACACATCGCTGCGCCGTTCGTCGAGGGACTCATCAAGTGGCTCAACCAGGAGACGCCTTTGCCCGTGAAACTCGCGTCCGATGGCGACGTGCTCGAAGCCGGCCGCGGCTATATGGCTCCCGCTTCATGCGATCTGGTGGTGAAGCCCGGTGGCCTGCTTTCAGTCACGCCGGTGCAATCCAATCGCACGCACATCGCGCCCTCGGCTGATGCGCTGTTCGAATCGGCGGCCGCGGTCTATGGATCGCGGTGCGCGGCGGTGCTGCTCTCGGGAATGGGCAAGGACGGCGCAGCGGGCCTTCTCAAAGTGCGCGATAAGGGCGGCAAGACGTTCGCCCAAGATCGACGCAGCTGCACGGTGTTCGGCATGCCGGATGCCGCCGGGCGCATGGGTGCGGTGGATGCATTCGCCGAACCTCGCGGCATCGGTGGTTACCTTCACAAGCTCATCGGACAACCTGAAAGGACAATCGAATGAGCAAGACCGTTCTGCTCGTCGACGATAGCGTCACCCAGTCGTTTCATCTGAAGCTAGCGCTTGTCCGAGCGGGCTTCAAAGTAGTCACAGCCGCCGATGGGCGCAGCGCGCTCAAGCATCTGGACAGCGAAAAAGTCGATGTCGTGCTGGCCGACGTCATCATGCCGATGATGGATGGATACGAGCTCTGCCGTCAGATCAAAGACAGCCCCAAACACGGAAAGCTGCCGGTCATCTTGATGAGCGCGCTCGGCGAGACCCACGATCAATACTGGCGCCAGCACGCCGGTGCGGACCTCTACGTCGCGAAAACCGCCGACGCGCAGAAACTGATCAAGGCTATCGAAGATCTCGTCGCCGGCAAGAAGGTGGAAAGCGAAACCTGACGACGCCCCTTCGTCACAGCCGGCTCGGCGGAAAGATGAGGTCGAGACCTCGGCGCACGACGAGCACCGCGCCCAACACGATGATCCCCCAGCCGTAGAAGTTCACGACGACGCCATGCGCCATCCCCATCCCGAGCCACCTCGCACCGAGGTAGATCAGCAAGACCCCCACGGCGAACCAGGCAACGCTCTTCGCCGTGCTCGGACGCTCGTAGAGCGGTCGTTGTCGACCTGTGGTCACCGTCGTGCTCGCGCGTGGCCGGTCGATGTTCATTTGCGGCACGTGCATTTCGAGCGATAACCTGGCCTCGGTATGTGGATGCGTTGCAAGATATGCCGCCAACAGATCGGCATCCGCAATGCCTTCGAAATCAGCGGGCAAGACAGTGCATGAGGTCAGGCTGACCGGGCAATTGCGATCGACCACAAGCCCGTATTCGGCGTCGGTGGTAACCACGATCAGCCTGTTTCCGTCGTAGCGCAAGCTCTGCGCCGCGACCGGTGGCTGGGGCCATCCGCCTTCAGGCCTGCGCTCTCGCGCCGTTGCCACGAACTGCACGAAGTGCGCTTCGATGCCGCGCGGCGTACCCGTGCTGTTGTCGCGCACGCCCAGCAGCGCTACTGCCGGATAGGACACCGCGCGAGGCAGCTGAGCGGAGAAACTCCCAAGGGACCTCGCGTAATCGGTCAGCCTTTCAGGATTCTTCATCGATGACGCGTTTGATGGACATGCCCCAGTGGAGCTTGCGCTCGAGCGTCTGGAAGAAATATTCGCTATCGAGCCGGACGAACCGGACCGGCGTCGGCGAACGCACGACCTCGACCGTCGCGCCGGCTGGAAGCTGGAGGACGGGCTCGCCGTCGACGAACAGTTGCGTCCCTTCGATGTCGTCAGGCAAGGCCACGTGAATGGTCTCGTCTGCGCTCACGATCAATGGACGGGAGAACAGCGTGTGCGGGCAGATGGGGGCGATGCCGATGGCTTGCAGCTTCGGCGCCATGATCGGACCGCCGGCCGACAGGAAATACGCGGTCGACCCGGTGGGGCTTGCCACGACGATTCCGTCCGCTGGAATCGTGGCGACGCGCTCGCCGGAAAGTTCTATCCCGAAGTTGACGATGTGGCCGAGATGCTTGCGGTCGAGGTGCACGTCGTTCACCGCGTAGAAGGTCTCTTCGCGTCCGAGCACGCGGGCTTGAAGTGCGAGCCGCGATTCGGTCGCGGCGCCGGCTCGCAGGATTTTCTCGAGCGCCTCTTCGTAGCCGGAACGGCCCACTTCCGTGAGAAAGCCGACCCGTCCAAAATCCACCCCGACCACCGGGATGCCGAGCGGTCCTGCCAGATGCGCCGCGCGCAAGAGCGTGCCGTCGCCGCCGAGCGACACCACGAGATCCGCAGACTGCGGAAAATGCTCCGCGAGCGAAACGCCGTTGAGGTCGAGCTCGCGAGCCTGCTGCGGCCCGACTTGGAGGGCGACGTTGTGCCGCTGGGCGAGGTCTGCTACGGTTCTGGCGGCTTGCACCGCGGCTTTACGCCGCAGATCGACATATAACGCGAGATTTGCGATGGGTCGGACGGTCATCGGTCGAGCGCTTCGTGGGCTGTTCGGACGACCCCCTCAATCTGTAAGTCGACCGCCGCCGCGTCAGCGGCCTTCACACCCCCGAGCAGGAACTCGATGTTGCCCGCAGGGCCTTTGATGGGAGAATACGCCAACCGGCGACAGCGGATGCCCACCGCTTCAAATGCGGCAACGACGTTCTTGATGGCTTGCGCCTGTGCAGCGGGCTCGCGGACGACCCCGCCGCGTCCGACGGCCGCTCGGCCCGCCTCGAATTGCGGCTTGATCAACGCGACGATGTGTCCGCCCGGTTCCAGGGCTTGTGCGAACTGCGGCGTGAGTTTAGCGAGTGAGATGAACGACACGTCTGCGCTCACGAAGGCGAATGGGCCACCGAGTTTGCCGAGATCGGCGTGCCGGAAATTCGTGCGTTCGAACGCGGTGACTCGCGGGTCGTTGCGCAACCGCCAGGCCAGGTGGCCGTAGCCGACATCCACCGCAGTGACGCTCGCCGCGCCACGCTGCAACAGGCAGTCGGTGAACCCGCCGGTGGAGGCACCGACATCGAGGCAGCGTAAGCTCGCGACTGGCCAATCAAAGGTGTCGAGCGCGTGCTGCAACTTGAGCGCGCCGCGGCTCACGAAACGTTGATCGGCGGTGACTTCGACCGCTGCGTCTGCCGGCACGCTTGCACTCGGCTTGCGCGTGGTCTCGCCGGCGACCCGAACGTGGCCCGCGAGGATCAGCGCCTGGGCACGCTCTCGCGAGACGCCGGCGACGGCCGCGACTGCGAGGTCCAAGCGCTTTGTCTGGAGCGCGCCGTCTCTGCGTTTAGGCGCCGTCTTCTTCGTCCAAGGCTAAGCCCTCGACACTCAGGTCGCCGGACTCTGCCTGCCGCTCGTCCAAAGCCGCTTTCACGTCGCGCTCGGCCTGCTCTAGCATTTCGCGACAGCGTGCCGCGAGCGCTCTGCCTTCCTTGAAAAGCGCAAGCGATCGTTCGAGCGGCAGTTCACCATCGTCAAGTTGCTCGACGATGGCTTCGAGCCTCGTCAGCGCCTCTTCGAAACTCGGCTTTCTCTTCGCCGGCACGCTCGGATCAGTCGGTCTCGTCGGTGTTCTTGCCATGGAGATCTCTCTTCGTCACTTGCGCGGTCAACGCCCCGGCCTTCAGTTCGACACCGATCGCCTCGCCCACGCGCGCGCCGGCGGCACTTGTGAGCACGCGGCCTTGCGCATCGTAGACGATCGCATACCCGCGGGCGAGCGTGCGTCGCGGACCGAGCGCTTGAAGTCGCGCGCCCGCCACGTCCAACGCTGCGCGGCGAGTGGCAAGCAGACGTGAAAGCCCGGTTTGCAACTCCCTGACGGCAACCGCCCGCAGGGTTCTTTTCACCCCAATCACCCGAACACCGGCCGCCTCGAGACGCCGAGCTGCGCGCGCAATCCGTTCGCGCCGCGCTGCGATGCGCGTCCGAGGGTCTTGACGGGCGAGCCTCGCGTAGGCGCCGTCAAAGCGTTGCGCTCGCACGACGATAGCTGCGAAGGCTCCACGGGTGAGCGCGAGGTGGGCGCTTGCGAGAGCAGCGCGCGGAATCTTCACTGCCCGAATCAACGAGCGGCGTATGCGCGCCTCAGCCAGTGCAATCCGTTCGAGCAGTGCTGCTCTTTCGGCGGCGACGAATTCGGCCGCAGCCGTCGCGGTCGGAGCGCGCAGATCGGCCACGAGGTCGGCGATCGTGTTGTCGATATCATGGCCCACCGCGCTGATGACCGGAAGCGGCGACTCGGCGATCGCGCGCGCCACTTCCTCGGTGTTGAAAGCCCACAGATCCTCGATGGACCCGCCGCCGCGCGCGACGACGATGACGTCCACCGCCAGCCTGCCCGCCGAGCGGATAGCCCGCGCCAACGCCGGAGCGGCGACGGCTCCTTGCACCGGCGCATCGACGAGGCGGATCTTCACGTGAGCGCCTCGGCGCAGGCACGTCGTCCTGAAGTCCGACAGCACGGCAGCGTCGCGGCTGGTGACAATGGCGACCGCGCTGATGAAGGATGGGATCGGTCGCTTGCGTTCTTGCGCGAACAACCCTTGCTCGGCAAGACGCTGCTTGAGCTGTTCGAACGCGACGTGCAGGGCGCCCTTGCCGACGGGCACGATATCCGTGATCTGCAGTTGGTACGCGCTCTTGGGCTCGTAGATGCGCACGAAGCCCGTCGCTTCCACTGCCAAGCCGTCTGCAAGCGGCAAGCGGGTCTGGAGCTGTCTCGCCGTGCCATCGAAGCAGACGCAATCGATGAAACCTTCTCGGTCTTTCAACGAGAAATAGACATGGCCGCCTGCCGCTCTCACGCACCTCGAGACTTCCCCGACCACCCGCACGGGTCCGGAGAACTGCGTCGCGAGCGCTCGGCGGATGCGGCGGCAGAGCTCCCCGACCGAGATCGCGGGAGCGTCGAAAAGGCTGCGCATCAGGTGGAAGCGGGCGTCGGTTGCGCCGCGTCGGGCGCGGCAGTCGCGTCCGGCACCGGGCTTTGGGTGGGACTTGGTTGAGCCGCCGCGTTCGCATCGTCTCCCGCAGCCGGAGTCGCAAGCGGACCGAAGGGCAACGCCACGCCGCCCGGCACTCCGATGCTCGGTTTCGGCGCCGGACGATGCGGCACGCAGTAGGCCAGCGGAGCGGTGCCGTTGAGGAAATATTCCGAGACTCCGCGCACGCCGGGCGGAGCGCGCCGGTTGTCTCCGCAGATCCGCACTGCGACGACATCAGGGGGCATGGAACCGAAGCCCTGCGCAGGCGTTTTGGCCAAGGCTGATTTCATGAACGCAGCCCAGGTGCGCGCAGGCACGTTGCCGCCATAGGACTCGTACATGCGCGAGTAGTCATCGTTACCCACCCAGACGGCAGCTGCGAGCTGCGGCACGAAGCCGACGAACCACGCATCGCGAAAATCCGACGTGGTGCCGGTCTTACCGGCGGCGGGCCTGCCGATGATGGCGTTCGGGTACCCGGTGCCCTCAGCGATGACGCCCTCCATCATCGTCGTCATGATAAAGGCTGTGCCCGGCGAGAGCACGGGTTTTCGCAGCGGATAACGATTGTCCACGATGACCTGTCCGTAAGGGTCTGTGATGTCACGTATTGCTTGAGGCGGCGTGTAGATGCCTCCGTCCGCGATCGTCGAGTAGCCCGACACCATGTCCAGAGGCGACACGACCGCCGTGCCGAGCGCGAGAGACAGATCGGGTTCCAGGTCTTCCGTGATGCCCATGTTGTGTGCGTAGTCGATGACCGTGCCGATCCCGATGTCGTTCGCGAGCCGCACCGCGACGATGTTCCGCGAGAGCTCGAACGCGCGCCGCAACGTGATAGCACCGAGATAGCGGTGATCGTCGTCGAGCGGCTTGTAGTCCGAGCCGTCACCCGCGGGGTACGTCACCGGCGCATCTTGATAGATGGTGGAGACGGGGATGCCTTTGTCCACCGCGGCGGAATACACGAAGCCCTTGAACGAGGAGCCGGGCTGGCGGCGCGCCTGCCAGGCGCGGTTGAATTGGCTTTTCCGCGAGAAACCGATGCCGCCGACCATCGCGAGGATCTCACCCGAACGCGGATCTTCCGCCACGAGCGCGCCTTGGTGCATCCCGTAGCCCTCCGCCCTCCCGGCGGCGACACCCGCGGTGACCGCTTTTTGCGCGATGTCTTGCAGCGTGGGAGACAACGTGGTGTACACGGTCAGTCCGCCACGGAAGATGCGCTCGTACCCGAACTGCTTCACAAGCTGCGCGATGACGTAGGTGGTGAAATACGGGTAGCGGTACGAAGCGATGCCGTTGTCCGGCGCTCCGCTGAGCTTCACGGTCGCTGCCGCCGCGGCGTCCGCCTGCGACGCTGTGATGTAGCCGCCTTCGACCATGCGGTCGAGCACGTGCCGCTGCCGTTCCTTCGCGGCGCTCATATCATTGTAGGGAGAGTACAACGAGGGCGCGGCGATGAGTCCCGCCAGCAGGCTCGCTTGCGGCAGCGTCAGCTTGCTCACGTCCGTGCCGAAGTAGGCATGCGAGGCGGCCTGCACGCCGTATGCGCCGGCGCCGAAGTAGACCAGGTTCAGATAGCGCTCGAGGATCTCGTCTTTGCTGTAGTCGCGCTCGATCTCGATGGCGAGGAGCGCCTCCTGGATCTTCCGCGTCATCGTCCGCCGATCGCTCAAGAACAGCCGGCGAGCCAGCTGCTGGGTGATGGTGCTGGCCCCCTGTGTGATCTGCTCGTGCTGGTAATTGGCGAGAGCAGCACGGGCGATGCCGCGCAGATCGATTCCGTGGTGCGAATAAAAGCGTTCATCTTCGGTCGCGATCACCGCCTCGCGCATCACGACTGGGATATCCGTGATGGGCACGTACACGTCGAATTTGTTGTATAGCCGCGCGAGTTTCGTGCCGTCGCGAGCCACGATGAGCGTCGGCGATGTAGGTTCGATGATCGCAAGCGTGCTCACATCGGGGAGTCCTTGCCCGTAGGAACCCACGACGTAGAACACCGCGCCGGCGGCGACAAGGACCAAGCACGCGAGGCACAAGAGCAGGATGCTCACCGCGATGCGCACCCGCCGGCGTCCCGTTGCGTTCATGCCGACGGGCGGGGTGCCGGGCGTGCCGGCGTCTTGGCGAACGCATCGAGCAGCGCGTTGACGAAGCCGGCCGACTGCCCGGTTGACAGCCGGCGCGCGAGCTCGACCGCGTGGTTGATCACATCCAGCGTATCGGCCTCGGGCCGATAGCGCAGCTCCCATGCCCCCATCTCCAAGATGAGCCGGTCCACCCCGGCGAGGCGCTCGATCTTCCAATGCCGCAAGAGCGTGGCGAGTTCGCCTTCGAGCTCGTCGCGATGATCGATGGTGCCGCGGGCGAGTCCCTCGACAAGGGTCCAGTCCGTCGGCTGCGGCGCATCGGCTCTCCGCTCCACCGCCGGATACTCGGGCTCGTAGGGGTCTTCGAGACGTGCTTGATCGCCGCGGCTGAACACGCCGACCTGTTCGCGTGCTTGTCGCAACGCGTCTTCGAGCGTCGCTTTGCCGATGTCCACCGCATAGAGGATCTCGAGCGCGAGCCGGTGCTCGCGCCGTTCAGCGGCCATGCGCGGCTCCGACGGCGTTGAGCGGCTGCAAGACGTGTTCGCGCAACCATGTCACGTAGGTGTGGCCGTCGAGGAATGAATTCATCGCGAGGATGCGCTCGTGGATGGGCACGGTCGTCTCGACGCCTTGGATCTCCGTTTCGGCGAGAGCTCTGCGCATGCGGACGATCGTGTTGTTCCGGGTTCGATCCGAGACGATGATCTTCGCCAGCATCGAGTCATAGTACGGCGGCACTTCGGTCCCGGAGAAGATATGCGTGTCGACTCGTACGCCGGGGCCACCGGGCAGGAGCACGGTGCCCAGGCGACCTGCGGTGGGACGAAACGCGTGCGCCGCGTCCTCAGCGTTGATGCGGCATTCGATGGCGTGGCCGCTGGGCTTGATCTCTTCCTGGCGGCGCGTGAGCCGCTCGCCCGCGGCGATGCGGATCTGCCACTTCACGAGGTCGATGCCGTAGACGACCTCGGTGATCGGATGCTCGACCTGGATGCGCGTGTTCATCTCCATGAAGTAGTAGCGGCCGTCATCACTCACCAGGAACTCGAGCGTGCCGGCGTTGGAATAATCCACGGCCCGCGCCGCGCGTACCGCGCTGGCCAAGAGATCGGCCCTGATGCCGGGGTCGAGATTCGGCGCCGGAGCTTCTTCGAGCAGCTTTTGGTGTCCGGGTTTTTGGATCGAGCAATCACGTTCGCCGACGTGGATGACGTGGCCGTATTCGTCCGCTAAGACCTGCACTTCGATGTGGCGCGGCTGGATGAGCAGCTTTTCGACGTACACGCGGCCGTCGGCGAAGGCGGCCTGCGCCTCGCCGCTTGCAGCGGCGACGCCCGTCGCCAGATCGGCCTCGCGGCCGACAATGCGCATGCCCTTGCCGCCACCTCCTGCGGTCGCCTTGATGAGCACCGGATATCCCACTTCTCGGGCGAATTTTCGCGCTTGGTCTTCCGATTCGATGATGCTCGACCCAGGGATCACCGGCACGCCGGCATCCGCCATGCGCTGTTTCGCCGATGATTTATCCCCCATGAGCGAGATCGCCGCTGAAGATGGTCCGATAAATTTGAAGCCGTGCGAGGCACAGATCTCCGCGAATTGCGCGTTCTCGGAGAGAAAACCGTAGCCCGGGTGGATGGCGTCCACGCCGGCGATCTCTGCGGCACTGATGATGTTGGGCACGTTGAGATACGAACGGGCCGTTTGCGGCGGCCCGATGCAATATGCTTCGTCCGCAAACCGCGGATGCAGCGCCTGGCGGTCTGCCTCGGAGAAAACCGCGACCGTCTTCACGCCGAGCTCGCGGCACGCGCGGATGACGCGGATAGCGATCTCGCCCCGATTCGCTATGAGGACCTTAGCAAACAACCTGAAATCTCCACCATCGGTTAAAGGGGTGCTTGGTTACATGCGTGGCGGTTCGGCGACTTCCACGATGACCGGGGAAACTGGGATGTCTTGCGGAGCCGTCTCGGCGAGCGCGGCCTCCGTGCTGTCCACGACGAACAGCGACTCGCCGAAATCCACCGGTTGGCCGTCCACCACGACCTGCGCCACGAGCGTCGAGTCCAAAGGACAGCGCACCTCGTTCCGCAGGCGCAGCGCTTCGATGTAGCCCAGCACCTGGTCAGCCTGCAGCTGCTCACCCGTCGCCGGCGGTTGGGCTGCGTCTCGAAAGACGCCCACCACTTCGGCATTGATCGTGACGTACGTCCGGCCGGCCTCGCCGTTTTGGTTGGGGACGAGCGGAATGTGGCGGGCCGGCTTCGTGCCCTCGGAGGCAATCCGCCCGGCCGGATGCGCATCCGCTGGAACGCCGGGTGCCGATGCGGCCGGCGGCGTTTTCGCCAGGGTGACGCTGCCTTGCGACGTGCGCACCGTCAAGCGCGCGAGCGGTGTGGCGACAAACGCGCGCGAGAGCGGGTCCACTTGGGCTCGAATGAACCGCAAGAGCGGCGAAGACTCCTCAGGCGCTCGCGATTTCTTGTGCTCCGCCATCTTCGATCAGTTCGGCGCGTCGCCCCGAGGCGCCTTTGCTCGCGCGAGCTGCACCTGTGGGGTCGCGCCGTCGAGCAGGCGCGGCTTGCTCACGCGGACGACGGCCTCGAGCACGCGCTCGTCGGCGCAGACCGACGTGAGGATCTGTTCGGCGAGCGCTTCAAGCAGCGTGAAGGATGTGGTCGTGACCACGCGCTCGCACTGCGCGAAGAGTGCGGCGTAATCGATCGCATCCTCGAGGCGATCGCTGGCCGCTGGAACGTTCAGGTCTGCAATCACTTCGAGATCGATGTCGATCGGCTGGCTTCGTTCACGCTCGTGAGCGAGCGCTCCATGCTTGCCCCAAAAACGCATCCCGTTGACGCGGATGACGCCGTGACGCCGGTGCTCGGTCATCGCAGACGGGGTGTTGGAGTCCGCGCCGGCGCGTGGGCCGCGCCAACGCGGCAAATCGCGTCCGCGACGTCCACGACCTGGCGCATCTCGAGCACGTCGTGCACGCGCACGATGTCGGCCCCTCCCGCGATTGCAAGCGCGACTGCTGCCGCCGTGCCGTAGGCGCGCTGGTCCACCGGCGAATCCGTGATCTTTCCGATGAACGACTTTCGCGACACCCCCACGAGCAGCGGAAACGGAAGCCGGAGCGCAAACTCATCCAAGCGCCCGAGAATCTCCACGTTGTGGTCGGGCGTCTTGCCAAAACCAATACCTGGGTCGACGATGATTCGATCTTGCACTATGCCGCTCTCGCGCGCATAGCGTGTGGCGAGCTCGAGCGAACCGATGACCTCTTGGACACAGTCGCCGTCGTATTCCGCATTGACGCGGTTATGCATGACCACGAGCGGCACGCCGGCACGTCCGGCAAGCTCCACGATGCCGGGAATCGCGCCCCACACACAATTGATGATGTCCGCGCCTGCGCTGAGCGCTTCGACGGCGACCGCAGGTTTGAAGGTGTCGATAGAGATGGGCACATCGAGCCTGCGGCGGATGGCGTCGACGACCGGGATGACCCGCTTGAGCTCCTCGGACTCAGAGACCGGTTCGTGGCCAGGCCGCGTCGACTCGCCGCCGATATCGATGATATCTGCACCCGATTCGGCGAATCCGGCCGCGCGCGCGACGCACGATTCAACCCGATCGCCGAGCCCATCCCCAGAGAAAGAGTCAGGCGTCGCGTTGATGATCCCCATGACATACGTGCGCGTTCCCCACTCGAAGAGCTGATCGCGCACTTTGAGTGCGGGAAGCGAAGGACGTTCAAACATGCAATGCACCGGTCACGGTCGAGTTCTCCACATACCATTTCCGCAACGTTCCGACGAGGAACGTGGAACCGGTCACGACGACCAAGTCCGCGGCTCCCGCGATGCGCCGCCCGATCGCCAACGCCTCAAGCGGGTCGTCCACCGCCCGCGACGACAGACCTGCCTGTTCTGCGGCGTTCACGAGCGTGCGGGAATGGCGAGAACGGCGATGGGAGACGTCGAAGGTCGTGAAGATGAATTGCGCCGGCAAGTCACGCCAGGCGGCGAACATGCCGGCTGCGTCCTTCTCTTGGGCGATCGCGACGACGAAGACGCACCGTCGTCCAGGAAAGTGCCGTAGGATGGCATCTCGCAGCGCTGCGGCCTTTTCCACGTTGTGCGCGACGTCGAACAAAAGCGACGGATGGCCCGGATAGAACTCCGCCCTTCCCGGCAGAGCGATGTCGCGCAACCCGGCCGCGACTTCTTCGGCGTTGGTCGGCAGGACGGAGCGAACCTGTTCGCACGCGAGGATCGCGGTGGCGGCATTGGTCGCTTGGAACTCTCCGATCAAAGGCAGCATGAAAGCATAGTGGCCGTGAGCCGTGGTCAGGTCGACGTGTTGAGCGTAGGGCACGTCGCCGACGGTGGAGCGCAGCGTCGCGTCACGAGCGAGGACCGTCAGCGGGGCAGCGTGCGCGGATGCCGCTGCGCTGATGATCTCGAGCACGGCCGGATCTTCGGCGGCCGTGACGACCGGAACCGTATCTTTGATGATGCCGGCCTTGTCTCTTGCGATCTGCTCGATCGTATCTCCCAAGACGTCGCGATGGTCGGTTCCGACGTTCGTAATGACGCTGATCAGCGGAACGATGAGGTTTGTCCCATCGAGCGTTCCGCCCACGCCGACCTCGATAACGGCGACGTCGACTTTCTCCTGCGCGAAGTAGACGAACGAAAGCGCGACGAGGAGTTCGAAATACGAAGGCGGACCCCACTCGCCGGAACGCATCTCGTCGATGATCGGCGCCAGCTGTTCGAAGACGGCGGCAAAGCGCTCCTCGCCGATCGGCAACCCGTTGATCTTGGCCCGCTCGACGACTGAGTGGAGATGGGGCTTCGTATGCAGACCGACGCGTAAACCGGCAGCGCGCAATATGGAGGCGCACATCGTGGCGGTCGAGCCTTTGCCGGCCGTGCCTCCGACGTGGATGGATCGGAACGCGCGCTCGGGATGGTCCAATTGCGCGAGCAGCGTGCGCATACGGTCGAGCCTGCCCGGGAAGCGGGCCGACAGCGACTCGCCGACGGAGCGATCCAAAACCTTGACGGCGGTTTCAAAGTCCATCCACTTCACCCCGATGCGGCATGTTCGCCGACGTTACCGCGCAAAACGTCAAAGGCGTGCCCCAAGATAGGCGAAATGACGGCGAGGGTCTCGCGCACCGCCTTCGGGCTGCCGGGCAGATTGACGATGAGCGTGCGCTTGCGCACCGCCGCGATCGCCCGCGAGAGGATCGCTTGAGGAACCGCGTTCGCAGTGCGCGCGCGCATGGCTTCTCCGATACCGGGCACTTCATAGTCCGCGACTGCGCGAGTGGCTTGCGGGGTGAGGTCGCGCGACCCGAGTCCCGTACCGCCGCTCGTGAAGATCCCGTCCACCGCGTCGCCGTCGGCGAGACGCGTCAGCATGGACTCCAGTGCCTTCGCATCGTCCGCGAGCACCGTCTCGGAGACCACCGTGCAGCAGGCGGGCAAGCTCGCGCGCATCGCCGGTAAGCACTCGTCCGAGCGCAGACCCGAGGCGGCTTTGTCAGAGAGCACGATGAGCGCGACGCGGTAGTCGCGCGCTTGGCTAGACACGCCCATCTCTTGCGAAGCGACCGCTCTTGCCGCCTTCTTTCTCCAGCAGCATGACCCGTTCGATGCTCATGGCGCGGTCCGCCGATTTGCACATGTCATAGATCGTGAGCGCCGCGACCGCAGCGCCGGTCAAGGCCTCCATCTCCACGCCGGTTTGGCCGTTGCACGCGGCCGAGCAAAGGATGCGGACTCTGTCGTCGGCGACGATGTCGCAGGTGATGTCGATGTGCGTCAAAGCGAGGGTGTGGCAAAGGGGGATGATCAGCGCAGTACGCTTCGCCGCGAGCACGCCGGCGATTTGCGCGGTGACGAAGACGTCGCCTTTCTTCGTGGCTCCGCGTTTGAGCAGCGCAAGAGCGCTCGGCTTCATCCGCACTTCTGCTTGCGCTACGGCCCTGCGCTGGGTCGCGGGCTTACTGCCGACCGCCACCATGCTGATCGAACCGTCGCGCTTGACGTGCGATAATTTCAGCGCGGGTCGCTTCGCGCGCCGCGTCCGGGCGCTCTTCATTGGATGCCCGCGCGCTGCCGCAGTTCGATGAGCGCGATCATGAGCACCCCGAAGACCCAGCAATAGATCGCGAATGGCGTGAGCTTGTGCCGGTCGACAAAACGCATGAAAAAGCGGATCGCAAAAAAGCCGGCTACGAACGCCACGATCGTCCCGACAAGGATGACCGCGGCAGGCTCGGGCGCGACGCCAAGCGCCGCGATGTTGTGCTGGCCGGTCGCAAGATCGCTAGGCTTAGGATGGATGACCCGGCGCATCTCGAGCAGGCTCGCCCCGACAATGGCAGGGCCGGCGAGCAAGAACGAAAAGCGGGCGGCCTCCTCGCGCTTCAGCCCGGCGAGCATCCCGCCGGCGATTGAAAAGCCCGACCGCGAACCGCCCGGAACCAAGCCTCCAATTTGCGTCAACCCGATCCAGAGCGCCCTGCCGAAGCCGATGTCTTCGATGGTTCCGTTTTTTTCTCCCAAACGCTCGACTGCGAAGAGCACGAGACCCGTGACGAGGAGGAACGCCGCGGCGAAGAGCGGCTGAGCAAAAAGCCGGTCGAACTGTGTTTCGAAGAGCTTGCCGATGATGGCGAGCGGTATCGTTCCGGCGATCACGAGCAAGCTTAGCCGCTCGAACGGCTGCCGGAACCCGTGTGCAAACCCCGAGAAAAATCCCGCGATCAGCCTCCCATAGTCCTTGGCGAAGTAGACGAGCACGGCGAGGAACGTGCCCAAGTGCAGCATGACGACGAACGGCAGACTCGGCAGACTCCAGCCCAAGAGATACGACAGGAGCAAGGTGTGCGCAGCGCTGCTGATTGGAAAAAGCTCGGCAACGCCTTGGATGATGCCCAGCACGACTGCGTGCACGAATTCCATGTGCGACGCTTGGCCGCACCGCTCGGCATCGCCTGCGTTGTGCGCTCGTCAGTCGAGATAAAACGTGTAGATGATGCGGTATGTCTGCGTCGCTGGTTGGCCGTTGACTTCCGGTGGTGCAAACGTGCTCGCCTGTGCCGCTTGCAGCGCTGCACGATCGAGCGACATATCGCCCGACGATTGCCACACGCGTACGTCGCTCGCCGACCCATCAGGCCCGATCGTCACGAGGACGATCACCGTTCCTTCCACTCGCCGATCGATGTCGAACGGCGGATAGACGGGTTCGGCGCGATGGATGAACCGCGCGGACACGATGATGTCGCGCGCGTCGACAGGGGTCGCTGGGGCCTGCGGCAACGGCACTGCGCTCTGCGCAGGCGCCGGCGGTGACGGCATCGTTTGCGGCTGCGTCGTAGCGATCGGGCGCGCTTCTTTGCGCACCGGTAGCGTCACGTTGCGCCGATAGCTTGTCGACTTCTGCCGGGCTGGAGCCACGGTCGCCCGCGGCGCTGTCACCTTCGGCGGCGGCGTGCGCGTCGGGCTTGGCTTCGGTTCGGGTGTGGGGAACTTGTCGAAGTTGACGACGCTGATGCGGGTTTTGCTCGCCGCTGGCTGCCACGGCGCCCGCAGCGAGCCTCCCAGAAGCACGTGCAGCGCCGCGGAGATGCCGATGAACATCAAGGTTATCAAGATGACCGAGCGGCGCTTCACTTCGACCCACCCGTTCGCAAACGCGTGCTGCCCTATTCTGCACTACGTCATGGCTCTCATATCGGATGCAAGAAAAAAAGGCCGCGGCGTGCGGCCTCTTCCTCGTTCTTTCTCGATCTCTCAATCGAGATTGAAGTCGTATTCGATCTTGTATTCGCGCGTTGTTCCCACGCCGTTGACCGTGGGCGGCCGATACTTGCTCGCCTCAGCCGCGGCGAGCGCCGCCTTGTCGAGGAGCGCGTTCCCCGAAGATTGCGCGACCGATGCAGAGACGAGATTCCCGGACGGCCCGATCGTCACGAGGACGATGACCGTGCCCTGGATGTTTTGCTCCTTGGCGACCTCGGGGTACTCGGGGGTCACCCGGCTGATGAAGTCGGAATCCTGAACGACCTCCGGGCCCGAGGGAGTCGGAGGAGCGGTCGCGGCGACGGTGGGCACTGCGGTCGGCACGCCTTCCGGTGCGCCGGTTGGCGGGGCATGATACGCTGCTTCCGGCGTTCCCTCGCCACCTTGGCTCTGCGTGTGCGTGACATGCAGCTTCAACGGTGGCGGAGTGTTCTTCTCCGGCGGTGGCGTCGGAGTGGGCGGCGGGGTCGGCGTCGGTTTTGGTGTCGGGGTCGGCTTCGGCGGCGGCTTGAAGTGCATCACCGTCACCATGTGCGGCGGGGGCGTGGCCAATTCTTTGAAGTGCGGTACGATGTTCTCGCCCCATGCGCCCAGCACGAAGTGCACGCCGAACGAAATGGCGATGAACAAGAGCGACAAGGCCACCACGGCGTAGCGATCGCGCTTGGTGAAAAGCGCTGGAACGGTCTGTGGTTTCTTCGGCGGTTGGTTTGTTGCCATTGTCCTACTGGCCCGACGCGTTCGGTGCGGCGCCTTGGATCTTGTTCGCCAAACCGAATTGGGAGAAGCCGGCGCGTTTCGCCGCATCCATGACGGTGAGCACGGTGCCGTACTTCACGGTCGGCGCCGCTTTGATGATGATGTCGTCGGCAGCGCCGAACTGCTCGTGGTACGCGACCATATGGTCGTAGATCTCCGTCTTCGGGATGATCTCCGCGCCCACTTGTATCGTGTCTTGATTGCTCTTGGGATCGTGCCCGATGATCATGACCAGCGGCGAATTCGTGACTTTGATCTTGTTCTTCGCTTCAGGGACCGGCGGAGGCTTCAACAGCGAGGTGAGGATCATGAAGATGATGAGCAACACCAACAGCACGTCCGTGAATGGAGTGATGTTGATGGTGGACATGACGTCCTCTTCGGGGCTCGAGCCTATGACCGACATGCGTGCGCCCCCTCTACTCGGTCACGAAGCCGACGTCATCGTCGCCGGCCGCGCGCGCTGCGTCCAAAATCTTGATGATCGTGTTGTAGCTCGCGTCTTGGTCCGCCAGCAGCGACACGTGGGTGGTGTACCCTTGGTTCGCGTGGCGCTCGTGAAACGAGATCGTGTTCGCCATCGTGTTGTAAAGGTCGGCCATGGCAACCGGCTTGCTATCGATATAGATGGTGTTCTTCGCAGTCACCTCGACCTCGATTTGATGCTGCAATTGCTGCTTCGTGATGTTCTGCGGAGCGGTGTTCTTCTTGGGGAGCTGCTTTTGGAAGCCGGGAGGCGCAGCGAGCGCGGCCAAGATCATGAAGATGATGAGCAGGACCAACAGCACGTCCGTGAAGGGCGTGATGTTGATCTCGGCCATCACGTCCGTGTCTTGCTTGGATGAGGTCATTCCCATGGCTGTTCGTCCGCCTCTACTTTCAGATACGCATGGGGAGCGCTAACGGGTCATCGCCCGAGCGGCTCGACCACGACGCTCTCTTACCCTTTACTTGCCGGCAGGACCGCTGGGCCGCGGAGCCGGGGCGCCGCCGCCCGAGAAGGGGGCTTTGCGGGGCGTATAGAGCTCGGTCGGGATCGGTGCGCCGGCGTTGTGGAACGCCAGCATCTCCGCTAGCTTGTTCGCCGCCACGATCATCTCTTGGTTGTACGCTTTGATGCGCGACTTGAAGTAGTTGAAGAACACCACGGCGATGACTGCGACCGCGAGGCCGGCGGCAGTGGTGACCAAGGCCTCGGCGACACCGGCCGCCACGACCGCAGGCGTCGAGTTGCCCTTGAGCGCGATGTCGTTGAACGCGCGGATGATGCCGAGCACCGTTCCGAACAGACCGACGAACGGGGCGATAACCGCGACGGTGCCGATGATCGAAAGGTTGGCCTCGAGCGAGTTGAGCTGCTCGAGCAATGAGATCGAAAGCGCGTCGGAGATATCGGCGCGGCTCTTCTCATGCCGGTAGAGGCCGAATTGAAGGATCTTGGGCAGCATGCCCTTGTGCCGGTCGCAGACCGCGATGGCGCCGTTCATGTCATCCTTGGACACGCGATCGCCGATCTCTCGGAGCAGCTGGTTCGGGTCTGAATGCTGCTTGGAGAAGAAATAGAGCCGCTCGAGGACGATGCCTACAGAGACGATCGACAGGAGCAGCAGGGCGTACATCGCGGGGCCGCCGCGATTGAGAAAGTCGATGAACTGTTGGAAGAAACCCATTGGTTCTATCCCCTTAATGAGATTGGTGTGCGAACGACGCTGTGCGCTGACGCCTCATCCGTGAATAAAGAGGGCGGGCTCGATTCGCCCGTCCGAGTGGCGAATCCGGTTAGGCGCAAATCTTTTCGATTCCTACCGAGAGATGCGTTAGGCCAAACCTCCTA
>JAJPHJ010000065.1 GCA_021325335.1 Pseudomonadota bacterium
ATGAAGATCGCCATTTTCACAGAAGTGTATCGCCCGATCGTCAACGGCGTGGTTCGATCTGTCGATTCACTTGCAGAGCAACTACGCACGCTCGGACACGAAGTGTTCACGTTCGCGCCGCATATTCCCAAAGGCGTCGAAAGCGCGGGTCGCGTTTTTCGCATGCCATCTCTGCCGCTGCCGGCACGCACGGAATATCGACTGACGCTTCCGCTCGTCGCGCGCAGAAACAAAGCGCGCTTTTTGAGCCAGTGCGATGTCATCCATAGTCATTCACTGTTCATCACCGGTTGGATGGCGTCGTACTACGCGCGCCGTCGTTTCAGGCTCCCGCTCGTATACACGTATCACACGCTGCTCGATAGCTACGCTCATTATTCACCGCTGGGGCAGCGCATCACGTCGCAGCTCACGCGTGAGTTGACGAAGACGTATGCGAACGCAGCCGATGCGGTCATTGTGCCCACGAAAGCAGTGGCTTCGGAGTTGCGGCGTCAGGGAGTGACGGCGCCACTATGCGTCGTGCCCACCGGCGTTGAAATCGAGTCTTTCCGGCGTCTCGAGCCCTCAGTTGGGTACGCCATTCGGGACAAGCTGGGCATCCGGCGCAACGCTCCGTTGCTGCTTTTGGTGTCCAGGCTAGCACAAGAAAAGAACGTGCCGCTGGCATTGGACGCTCTCGCGCGCCTTCGACACCGGCTGCCGAGCGCCCAGCTCGTGCTCGTCGGAACCGGGCCGCAGCGCCAGCGCCTCAAGCGCCTCGCGAAGCAGCTCAAAGTGGATCAGGCGGTCCATTTCGTCGGCTCGATCGAGCATGCTGAAATCCCGGCGTTCTATGCGGCTGCGGATCTGTTCGTGTTCCCCTCGGTGAGTGAAACGCAGGGCCTCGTCCTGGCCGAGGCGTTCGCCGCCGGGCTGCCGGTCGTCGCCCTCGACAATCCGCAAACGCGCGATGTGTTTGGCGAACATCTGGCGGGAGAGATCGTGACCGATGCGGGGTCAATGGCCCGCGCGTCGTTGCGCCTTTTGAATGACAAGGGAGCGCGAGCAGTTGCCGTGACTCACGCGCTAACGGCGGCGGCCGCATTCGATGTGCGAGCGACGGCCGGCCGAGTGCTTGCCATCTACGAAGCGGTCATCGCCACTACCCAGGGCGGCCACAAGACCAGCAGGCACGCCCTTTTGGGGGTAGCGGCCGACCTCTAGCGGCTTGACAATCGAACATACGTTCGATACAATCAGGCCATGATTGAAAGCCCGGTAAAGGCGACGGCCCCGGCGCGAAGGGCGGAAGTCCAGGCCTTGGCGTGCGTGGTTCCCTGTGGGCCCGGCCGCGCGCTCGCGGCGCTCAAGATCGCCGCCAATTCGGGAGCGCCCAATGGTGAGTATTTCCTTTCGGTGAGCATTGAAACCGAGGATGCATCGCCTCGTGCGATAATCTATGCCGGCTTGACGGCTGCCATCGACAAGCTGCGCTCGCTCGAGATCGATCGCGTCCTTGTGCTCGTGGAGGATGAGTTGCTCGTCGAAGAGCTGGAGCGGCGCGCCGATCCGCCCAAGGAGCTCTTCCTGCAATACATCATCCTCGGATGCAAGCTCAACGAATTCCGTCGCGCCAAAGTGGTGGCGGCCCAGTCGACCCGGCTCGAACAGTTGCGCACCCGCGCCGAAGCGCTTGCCGCCAGCGTGTATAACGCGACCCCGCTCCTCGCCCACGCCATGTAGCCGGCGCGAATTTTTTCGCCACTAAAAAGTGTAGCGGCGCGAATTTATTCGCGCCCTTTATTCTCGCGGCACCAAAAAACGCGTTGCGACCGCTCGGATGATGCCTGCGACGGGTACGGCGAAGAACATCCCCACGATCCCGCCAAGTTCGGCCCCGACCAAAATCGCGGCGATGACCATGAGCGGCGTGAGCCCGACCCGCTGACCGACGACGTTCGGCGCGATGATGTGCCCTTCAAGCTGGTAGATCCCTATAAAGGCCGCGGTCACAAGCAGTGCCCAGCCAAAACCGTGCGTGAATCCGGCTATGAGCACCGCCGGAATCGCGCCCGCCACAGCCCCGAGGTACGGGATGATGTCGACAATGCCGGCGAACAGCCCGATGAGAAACGCGTATTTGACCCGCAAGATCAAGAGCATCACGGTGATGAGCACCGCGACGATGGCGCCGACAATGATCTGGCCACGCACAAACCCGCCGAGCACGTTGTCGACGTCTTTGAGAATTCCATCGGTCTGCGCGTGGTAGCGTGACGGCACGATCCGCAATAGCCCTGCATGCAGGCGATCCAAATCCATGAGGATGTAAAAAGTCAAGATCGGGATGATCACAAATGCGGTCACGATCGACGCCATGCTAAGCAAGATGCCCAACGCCTGACCCACGTATGTGACCGCACCATGCTGGAGCGCGGCGCCTGCGTTGTCCAAGAGCTGGAGCGCTCCTTCTCGAGCTTCAAGCGGTACGTATCCCAATAATGCGATGTTCGCGTTCAAAATGTCGTCTTGGATGTTCTGCATGAGGTGAGGGAAATCGGTCGCGAAGGCCCGCGCCTCAAAAGCGATTTTTGGTCCGATAAAAGTGACGAGGAGCGCGAATACCGCGGCGAAGATCGCGTACACCGAGATGATGGCCAGCCAGCGCGGGAGCCGCCGGTTGGCGCGGCGCACGAGCGGATAGACGAGATATGCAAAAAACACCGCTCCAACGAGCACGATGAGGACGGCGATGATGCGGTGCAGCAGCGCGACGATTCCCATCGCAAGCAGTAGTGCGAGCACAAGAGTCGCGAGGATCCGCAACCACCGGTCCAAGCGCTCGTTCGTCACCGTCACCGTGTTCGCCGACAAAGAAGGAGGGTGGCCATCTCTGGCCACCCTAATCGCATCGTCCAACCGAAGTTTTCCTCTATTGTATGAAGCCCTTAGAGGCAGAGACAGTAAGATCGCTCGTGCCGTTCGCGCCTGTCAGCGTGGGCTTCATAGAAGAGTTTGCCGGCGGACCTGCTTCGACAAACGGATAGTCGGCCCCAATCGCAAATGCCGAAAACGCGCCCGCCGCCAAGGTACCATCCGGCACGACTGCACTCGTGGTCTTCGTCTCAACGGCGGCGACCTGTAAACCTCCTTGGAAGATCATCACCACCGTCTCTGTGACTCCCGCGGGAACGGTAACGGTGAACGTGCCTCCGCCCGTCGCACCTCCCGACGCATACGTCGTCGGAGCGGGTTCATTCGGAAGAACCGTTGGACCAGCTGGAAGAGTCGCCGTTGCACCATACTTTTGGTTCTGGCCATTTGTTGGAACCGAGGTAGCGATCTTATACTGGCCCGGAGTTAACGGTGCGCCTGAGTATATAAAACCAAGAGCGTAACCGCAAACGAAGTTGGGCGGGGGGCAGTCGGTACTGGCGGGTGAGTACGCCGGCGGCATTCCCAGAGCCCCATCGGTGGGAGTGCAGTCCGGCGGATTGTCGAAAGCGCAGCCCGGCGGCGAGAATGGGTCTTGACCATACGAGAAAATTCCGCCGGCATCGAACGCCAGCGCGGCAGGCCCAGTGAGCGTTGCATCGCCTGGGCTGCTGAAGGCCGATGCGCCGAATTGTCCCCTGAATGTCGCAACCGCGTTAAGGAAAGTGCCGGCACCGGCCCCTCCGATGAGGGATGATATGGTGCCGGCACTATCGTTTAAACTGCCGACGGCAAGCTGTATGGCGACCGGTCCGGCCACGATGTTCCCTGGGCTCGCGTTCGTGTTGCAGGCGGCGATCGAGAGCCCAACCACCACAGCGAGCAGCGCGGCTCGTACCTTGTGCATCGTAAGATGTTCCTTTCTGTCGCTCATGCTAGAACTTTCCGTTTAGGTAGACGATATAGGTGCGAGCAGTTCCAACCGGCTCGTTCTCGTACGCGAAGGGTCCGAGGTTCGTCTGATACGGCTCGAGGAAGAAGATCGGGTTTTGCAACCCTGACCCGTTTGTGTAGGCACCGATTCCGTTGGGGTTCCAAAGCCCGTTGACACCCGGCGTGTTGAGGCTGTAGTTGCCGAACAGATTATCGGCGCGCAGACCGACGGAGAGGTGGTGTGCCCCCGTACCGATGTCATGGGCGACGGTGATGTTGAAGTAGGCGATCGCAGGGCCGAACAGCGATCCCGGATCCGTGCCCTCGGGGGTGCCGCGGGAAGCCGTGATGTTCGGATGCTGGAGCGTACCCGGATTGGTCGGGTCAGTGAAATAATAAGCGTCTGTTGTCGGGTTGTGTCCTAAAGCAGATTGCGCCATGTCCGTGTTGGGAACTTGGGTCGGCACGCCGTTGATGAACACGAAGGTCGTCGTGCCCACACCGTAGCGATAACCAGAGATATACGGCACGTTGACATAGACGTGAAAACCTCCACGGGTGTTCAGACTCAAGTTGCCCGTCGCCGTTACCGGCGAAACGTACGAGACATGGAAGAAGTGGTTCGCGGCTACTGCCGCCGGATTGACCGACGGGAAGAAGTCGCTGTCGTAGTTGGCCAGAGTGTTGTCGTAGGTGGCATGGATAAATCCGGACAACCCGTACGTCACGCTGCGGTCGAGTGCGAACTCGATGCCCGTATTTTCGTTCGTACCCGCGTTGGATTCCCGCGGCGATCCGAAGACCGAGTTTCCGTTCGGCAAGATGAAGAGCAAGGGTGAACTGGAGACCACGTAGTCAGTACCCTTGCGGTAGTACGGCGAGATCTTGAGCTCGATGCCCTTGCCGAAATCATGCTCCCATGAGAAGTCGATGCTCGTCGCGAGCTGCGGTCTCACCGGCGTGTATTGTGCGAAGTTGTTTGTATTCAGGTCCTCGACGATCTGCTGATGGAGATTGTTGATGCCGTTGCAGCGCTGGCCTTTGTTGATGCCGCCCGTCGCGATGCCGTTCACGCAGGTCGGATCGTAGCCAGGCAGTGGGGTGAAGCAACCGTTGCCGATCGTGCAACTGTCAGCCGCCGGGCTTATGTTATAGGTGTTCTCGATGTTCGAGATCGGCGTGAACTCCATGAACCGCCCGTATGACGCACGGAAGACGTCGCGCACATTGGCCTGGTAGCTCACGGCAATCCGGGGACTGACAAAGCTCGGCCGCGTGACGTCCGCTCCGACCTCTTGCCCGGGCTGATCGAAGAAAAGGCAACTCGCCGTGGATCCGCCGTTGACGTTGCAGTTCCCCTGGGTGAAGTAGAATAGATTCTGCTGGTCCGCATTGCTCGGAAGGGAGAGATCGGCTTCATCCCAGCGCACGCCGAATTCAACCGTCCAATCGTTGTTCGGCTGCCAGCGGTCCTTGAGCCACGCATTGCTTCGATGATAGTCATCGTTGATATGACTGGCGTTGTCGGGAAATTGCGAGAGCACGCCCGGGCCACCTGGAGGGAACCCAAGCGCGGCGTTGAGGCCACCCACATATGAGGCAGCTCCGCCGCCTGGCATATTCGGATTGAAGGTCCCCGTGAGTCCCAGCGCGTTACACGCGAAACCGCATTCGAGCGGGTCCGTGAAAAGCGTCGTGCTCGGAATGGCGATCGCGAAGTTCGGTTTTGTAAAGATCGTCTCGCCGCCAAAGCTGATTTCGTGCTGCGAGCTGATCTGATTACTGTAGTCGGCGGCGAAGCCACGGTTGTCGGAGCCGGCAAATTCGTATTCGTCACCGAACGCACCGCCGTCCCAAGGGAACAAGAAGTTGACATTTGACTGCGTCCTGAACACCCGGATCTCGCCGAAGCTATTAGAGCTGAATTGGTGTTTCAGGTTGATCTTTTGGACCTGGTGGTTTTCATCCTCATGGTCGGGGTAGTTGATGTTCTGCGCATTGGCCACTTGCGTCGGGAAACGCGGAGCAAAATCGATGAGCGAGGTATTCGGATTGACAAAGTCTCCTATGCCACCGAAGAGCTGTACAATCTTATTGTTCGTCGCGTATGGTGTGATCGCCGAGTTGATATTGTAACCGTCTTGGAATAGATTTGCGCCGAAATCAGCGTAATACTGAAGTTCGTTTTGATTCGTTGCCCCCCAATGGTAGAAAAGGTTGAGGACGTTGTCGTCTCCTGACTCAAAATTGGTGGCGTTGTTCAAAAACGGATACCACGTCTTGCCATCGCCATAGATGGCTCCCGAGCGGTCGCCGTTGTACGAATAGTAGTAGCTGAAGCGATTGTCGGGGCTTGAGTTTCCGTAGTCAAAGGCGAGGCGGTGATCGAAAGCCGGCCATCCGACTCGCGAGGTGATCTCACCTTCGCCCGGGTACGTTCCGCGCTTTGCGACGACGTTCACAACACCGGAATTGGTATTGCCTTCACTCGCGTCGTAGCCCCCAGTGGAGAGCTGAAGTCGCGACACGCCGTTAAGGACGAGGCTGTTGATGAACTGGCCCGTTACCGGTTCCGTCGCGTCGATGCCTTCCAACTCGAAGCCCTCATCGTTCTCGGCGCCGCCGCGGATGATGGGGTACCCGCCACTGTCGGTCGTAACTCCGGGGAGGGCGTTGAGCAGGCTCGTCTCCGAGATATCCTGTGGCGTGCCTTCGATGCTTTGAATGGTGCTCTCGTTGACCTGGTACTGGTTGACTGTTTGCGTCGGCTGGACAAGTGACGTGGACCCGCGGACCGGAATGCGCCCAATTGTCTTGACGTCGCGGCGTAGCGTCACATTCTGCACGTACGTTTGATCCTGGTTGATCGTGACTCCCGGAACGCTTTGCGTGATGAATCCTTCCTCGGTGAAGGTCAGAGCGTACGTATCCGGGGGCAGGCCCGTGAACGCGTAAAAGCCGTTCGAGCCTGTCGTCGTCTTGGTTGCATAGGACGGTGCCACCGCGCTGACGTGGACGTCGGCGATGGGCTTGCCGAGCTCGTCGCTCACTCTGCCGTTGATCGTGCCGACGGTGCCCGCCAGACCCAAAGTTCCCTGGCAGACCGAAAGCGCGAACCCCAGCATCACCAAAGCGACGAGCCGTTGGATGAACTTTTCCATGGGTTCTTCTCCTTGCACCCTGTTTTGCGAACATAAGAGCGGTACGGGGTTGTTGCCCTGTACCGCGGATGTTCTGCCGCACCGGCGGCGCAACGATTCCGCAGTTTAAGTTTGGGTTAACGAAGTTGGCATCCTGCGCTTGTAGTTTTCAGGGAGAGGAAAGCTGAAAAGCGACGCCGCCTGGCGGCGTAAGCGCCGGTGCATTGAGGGGAGCCGGGCGAAAAGCGGGGCATGGGCCCGAAGCGCAAGAGATCGAAACTGTGGCAAGTGTGCCATCGGGTTGTCTGAAAGAATACGTGCCGTTCTGAACGCTCCCAAAGGCTTGCGTAAAATCGAACCAATTTACAGGTCCTGGCTGAAGGAATTCAATGCTACCTGGAGCCGCAACCCAGTGGATTAGCGACGGCGGTCCGCCAGGGCTGCCTCCATGAATCGGACCGTGAGGCGGATGAATTGGAAAGCCGGGGCGGAGGATGACAAACGGAAAGACGTGCGTCGTGGGTGGTGTCAGCGGCGGTGACTTCGGAGCCAGTATCGCCAGCGAGGTGGGGGCAACGCGAGATGCCAGATGAATGACATATAGATGACTCGGCACCCCCGAGCTCGTTTGGGCGGCGATGTCGGCGACGACAACATCGTTGCCGCCGGCAAGCTCCGGACTGCCGTACAAGATCGTCACCGACGGTGGGTCCTTTTGACCCACGATCGGCCCGGCATCAGCGACATGCTCGCGCCGCACCGAGAACGAACCGATGGCACTCGCCGCCAGGTCCTGCGCGGAGACCGTCTTCGCTCCGCTGGTGCTTGAGTATTCGTAGCGCGTGACCTCTCCGCTTGAGGCGTCGAACCCGTAAGCGACGAAGGCATTGCCGCCCGCGGAAAGCCTGCGGAAGAAATCAACCTCGTGCGGCCCGTTCGGACCGGTATTCGGATTGCCGGTGATGTCGGTACTTGGAATGAAGACTGCAGTCGAGCTGCGCGCCTCTTCGCTCAAGCGGGCGGCGAGCTCAGAAGCGGATCGGCTCATGGCCACGCGATCGGCATGCATGGCTTGCACGTGGAGCGATGCGACAATAGTGTTGCCGACCGCTATCGTAAGGATGAGTATGATCGCCGTGCTGACCAAAAGCTCGACGAGCGTGTATCCGCGCAGCTTCATCGTGGCTGGCCACATCATCACGCAAGCATGAGCAACCGTCAAGTCCGAACGAATATTCGTCCAATGGCCGGCGGCAGCGACGCCGTGTTCGAAGGTCCCACGGTCGAGGTCGCACGCAAGCTCGTCGGCGCGACATTGCACCGGCGGATTCCGCGAGGCGAGGTCGGCGAAGGCCAATGGCTCGCCGGACGGATCGTGGAGACCGAGGCCTATCTTCCCTTGGTGGACCCTTCGTGCCACGGCTACCGTGGCCCGACAAATCGCAACCGGGCCCTGTTCGGCCGCCCTGGTTTCGCCTATGTCTACCTTATATATGGCATCTATTTCTGCCTCAACGTGACCACTGAACCCCCAGGCATCGGAGCGGCCGTGCTCATCCGCGCGCTCGAGCCTCTTCGCGGCGTCGAGACCATGCGGCGGCGTAGAGGAGCGGACGTTCCGACCGACGCTCTCGCGAGCGGGCCGGGCAACCTTTGCCGGGCGCTTTCCATCGACTTAGCCTGCGACGGTTTGGATCTGCGCTCGGGCGATCTCTCCATTGAAGAGCAGAAACAACTGCCCCGCGATCGCCTCGCCGTCACCCCACGCATTGGCTTGGGCGTGGCGGAAAGCTGGCCGCTGCGGTTTTACGACCGATGCAGCCCTAGCATCTCGCCATATCGGAAAAGCTCAAACTCGCGCTCAACAATTCGTCGCGCCAGCCGATAATTGAGTGTAAGCGCACAGACAGGTCCGTTGACGACGTTCGGTCTGCTGTGCTATAGTAACGGCAGCGCGCTCGCTGCCAAACGCATACGGCGAGTCCGCTTCCGAACACTCACCCCTCTTTCACCATCGAGTAGCAATCACGACCACGTCGTCGTTTATCAATATGCATTGTTATGCGATGGTAGACCGATAAAAAGCGTGCAAGAAGAAAACGAATATCAATCCTCATCGGTAGATGAAACCGAATCAACTCCTGTTTCCCCGCCTCCGCGCAACCGCCCGCGAGACCGCAACGGCCCGGGGGCCTCGTACGCCCCACGTGGCGGGGACTACGGCGAACGTCCGGAACGCCCCGAGCGCTACGAGCGCGGGGATCGCGACGATCGCGGCGGCCGCGAGGACCGTGGCGGCCGCTACGATCGCGGCGGACGGTACGACCGCGGCAACCGCGGTGACCGGGTGCAGCGGGTCTATCCCGCGCGCGGCTACCAAGAACGCGAGCAACCCCAGCCCAAGAGCTATCAGAACAAAGATGGAGAGACCGTTCCCATTCTCTCCGTCAAAGAGCTCGAAGACAAGACCCGCGGCGAGCTTGTCGAGCTCGCCAAGACGCTAGGCATCAAAGAGCTCCAGCGCATCAAGAAACAAGACCTCATCTTCCCCATCCTCGAAGCCCAAGCCAAAGCCGCGGGTCTCAACTTTGCGACCGGCGTGCTCGAGATACTCCCCGAAGGATACGGGTTCTTGCGGCGCGAGAACATGCGCCCCGGACCGCACGACGTGTACATCTCGCAATCGCAGATCCGCCGCTTCGAGCTGCGGACGGGCGACCTCATCGCAGGGCAGATCCGCGATCCAAAAGACAACGAGAAATACCACGGCATCCTCAAAGTCGAGGCGGTCAATGGCCAGGACCCAGAACAGCTGCGCGGACGGGCGCACTTCGACAAGCTTGTACCGGTCTATCCGGACCAGCGCCTCAAGATGGAGACCTCGACGCTCGAAATGTGCGGACGGGTCTTCGACCTGTTCTGCCCCATCGGCAAAGGCCAACGCTCGCTCATCGTTTCGCCGCCCAAAGCCGGCAAGACGACACTCCTGAAGAAGATCGCGAACGCGATCGCAGCCAATCATCCGGAGTGCGACCTTTTCGCGCTGCTCGTCGACGAGCGCCCCGAAGAGGTCACGGATATGCGGCGCTCCATCGAGGGAGAGGTCATCTCCTCGACCTTCGACGAGCACCCCGAAAACCACACGGCCGTCGCCGAACTGACGCTCGAGCGCTGCAAGCGCCTGGTAGAGCTTGGACACGACGTCGTCATCTTGCTCGACTCCATTACGCGTCTGGCTCGCGCGTGGAACCAAGTGATGCCTTCCACCGGTCGTACGCTCTCGGGCGGCTTGGATACGAGCGCGCTGCACCGGCCGAAGCGGTTCTTCGGTGCTGCCCGCAACATCGAAGGCGGCGGCAGCCTGACCATCGTCGCCACAGCGCTCATCGAGACCGGCTCGAAGATGGACGATGTGATCTTCGAAGAGTTCAAAGGCACGGGCAACATGGAAATCAATCTCGTGCGCAAGCTCGCCGACAGCCGAATCTTCCCCGCCGTCGACATCAAGCGCTCGGGCACGCGTCACGAGGAGCTGCTCCTCTCCGAGATCGAGCTGCGCAAGGTCGTCATGCTGCGCCGCGCCACGGCGGTGCTGGGCACGCAAGAGATGACCGAGCTGATCTTAGAACGCTTCCGCCGGACCGATAGCAATGAAGAGTTCCTAAAATCGGTCACCAAGGAAGCGATGTCGCTCGCCAACGCCGATCAAGATCGCTGACCGCTAAGCCTCGAACGGACTCTCACCCGACCGACAAGATCCGGCTGAACCGGTATCTTGCCGGTTGCGGCGTCGTGTCACGACGCGGCGCCGACCTCCTCATCAGCGCGGGGCGGGTACGCGTCGACGGCCGGCGGGCGAAACTCGGCGAGGAGATCTCATCAGGCTGCGCCGTCACCGTGGACGGACGAAAAGTACAGCCTGCGCGCGACCACCTGACGATCGTGCTCAACAAACCCGCCGGCGTGATCACGACCTTGCACGACGATCGCGCTCGCAAGACCGTCGCGGCGCTTTTGCCTCCCGGCCGGCGGCTCTTCCCGGTTGGCCGGCTTGATGCCGCGACCACCGGGCTTTTGATCTGCACGAACGATGGTGAGCTCGCCAACTTCTTGTCGTCGCCGAGAAATGCGCTCGCGCGCACATATCGGATCACGGTGCGAGGCGATCTGTCCGAGCAATCGATCGATTCGCTCGGTGCTCGCCAAATCAGCAAGCTGCCGGGCGGCTTGACCGCCT
This sequence comes from Pseudomonadota bacterium, assembly GCA_021325335.1. Lineage (GTDB taxonomy): Bacteria > Vulcanimicrobiota > Vulcanimicrobiia > Eremiobacterales > Eremiobacteraceae > JAJPHJ01. Next base: position 11,227 of record JAJPHJ010000065.1, read on the forward strand.
TTAGCATGACGCTGCGAGAAGGGCGAAACCGCCAGGTACGCAGGATGTGCGCGCGTCGTGGTCTCCGCGTGACCGGATTGTGCCGGACGCACTTCGGACCGGTCAGCCTGGGGACGTTGGCCTCCGGGAGCTGGCGCCCGATGAGCGCGCAAGAGAGCAAAGCGCTCGAGCAAGCCCGTTCGCATTCTGGGTAAGATATAGGCGAGCTGCGTCGAACAGATGAGCGCCAGGCGACGCGAACAGGTATTCCTGTGCCAGCCGGAATACCGCTCAATTCCCAGCAGCACGTTCTAGATGAGGAGTACCATGGACAAGATCGGGCGCGCAGTGGTGGCGCTGTTCGGTGCACTCGTTCTCGTGGCGGCTTTGACTCCCAAAGCCTCGGCCGACGCACCGTCGTATTACCAGCCTCCGCACTTCAAGGTACAGGTCAAGCCCAACTACCCCGAGTCCGCCAGGGCCAAGCACGAGACCGGCATCGTTTTCGTGAAGGTCCTCGTCGGCGCGGACGGCTCGGCGAAGTCGTTCACGATCGCGAAATCATCCGGGCACAAAGACCTTGACGACGAAGTCCTGCGGGTGGCAAAGATCTCCACCTATGCGCCGGCGACGCGCAACGGGCAGCCACAAATCGCCTTCTACGATTTCAGCTATCAGTTCACGCTGACCGGACTTGCCGAGAACACCGCTCAGGAAGGCAGCCTCGCCAAGCAGCTGCAAGCCGATCCGAAAAACGTTGTCGCTCGCATCTCGCTCATCGACAGCGCTTTAGGAGCCAACGATTACGCGAAGGCGGAAAGTCTCGCAGACCAAGGTGTGCAGCTGCTCCCGACCGACCCGCGGATGTGGGCTAAACGCGCGCAGGCCTACTACGACGACGGCTCGGCGAACCATGATTCCGCGAAGCTGAAGACAGCGGTCGACTCATACGATCGCGCCAATCAGATGAAGAGCGGTGTCGCGCCCGCGAGCGCAGTCGCGGCCGCCTATGCGGATTATGCGTTCAACCTGATGGCAGCCCAGCAATTCAACCAATGCCTTGCCTATGCCCAGAAAGCCGTTGCGCTGTCGCCAAGCGCCATGCAATACCGCATGCTCAAAGGCGACTGCGAGTCTGGGCTCGATCCAAAATCGTCGACCGCCCTGGCCGACTATCAAGAAGCGCAAAAGCTTGACGACAAGAAGAGCACCTCCCTCACGTCGCGGCTGCTGGCCTCGATGGGCAACGTGATGCTCTACCAGGGGAACACCGCCGGCGGCCTGCAGGCACTCAACCAGGCGGAATCGGTCGACCCCAAAGCTCCATACGCGTATCAGTACCTCGCCTCGTTCTACATCAATCAGGGCAACCTTAACGCTGCCTTAAACCCGCTGCTTCAGCTCGCTCAGATCCAACCGAACAACGTCCAAGCGCAGATCAACATCGGCGACATCTACGTTCGCCAGCACAACTTCACCGCTGCCCAAGCGGCCTACGAAAAAGCCCTGCAGATGAGCCCCAAGAGCGGCGATGCCGCCTTTGGGCTTGCTGAGATCCCTGCAGCGCAAGGGGACGTGAAGAACGTAGACGCACCGCTGCAAAAGGCCATCTCCCTCTCACCCAGCAGCGCCGCCGTGTACAATTCGTCGATCGCCCAGCTCTTGCTCCAGCCGACACCGGACAAAGCCGACCACAGCGCCGACGCGCTGCGTTATGCCGATGCCGCCACCAAAGCCGACCCGAACTACGGTTGGGGCTGGTACTCGCTCGGCATCGCGTATGCCGACCAGCACAAGAATACCCAAGCGAATTCCGCCCTGCGACAAGCCTTCAACCTCTTCAAGGCCAAAGGCGACATGACGGCTATGCAAGCCGTCGACAAGCAATGGACCTCGCTCAACGGCGCCAATAACAGCCTGATGACGGGGCAAGGCGTCAACGAGAAGACCAATCAACCAAATCAAGGCGGAGGCTATCAAAACGGTGGTGGCTAGGAGGTTTGGCCTAACGCATCTCTCGGTAGGAATCGAAAAGATTTGCGCCTAACCGGATTCGCCACTCGGACGGGCGAATCGAGCCCGCCCTCTTTATTCACGGA
>JAJPHJ010000074.1 GCA_021325335.1 Pseudomonadota bacterium
CAAACCGCTCGTCTGCTCGCGCTGCAAGAGGATGAGCGTGACGAGCGCGCTCGCAAACGCGGAGACCGCCACGCCGGCGAGAACCAGGCGCAAGTTGCCCGCAGGCCCGTCACCCGCCCCGATCCACGCGACGAGCGCCGCGCAGAGCAGTCCGCCAGCGAATGCGAGTGCCGGGATGGCTGCGAAGGCAGCGCCGAAGGTGAAGCCGATGGCGGCCGCGAGCGCTGCGCCCGCAGAGACGCCCGTGATGTACGGATCGACGAGCGGGTTGCGGAACATGGCTTGCAGCATCGCGCCGGCCATGCCGAGTCCGGCGCCGACGACCATCGCGAGCAAGACGCGCGGAACGCGCAAGTCCCAGACGATCGCATGCGCCATCGTCGCGCTAGCGGGGTGGACGAGCGCAGACCACACGACGCTCGGCGCCAGCTCGACGCTGCCGATCGAGACCGCGATCAAGCCGACGCATGGCACGGCGAGCGCGAGCGCAAACACGCGCGTCGTCCTCGACCGATGGCCGACGTAGGGACCGGGCGCGGCATGGGCCGGATGCGCACCTGCGACCTTGCGCGAGGGTGCGGGTCCGCTTGCGCCGGCGGATCGGATCATTGCATGAACCTCTTGTAGCGCGAAGAGGTGGCTGCGCGGGCCGGCTGGGCAGGTCTCCTGGCTCTCGGATCGATGCCGTGTGCCGGCGCCTTCCCTCCCGGAACCCGGAAAGTGGCGTGCGGCGGCTCCCCGATCACAGTGGCGCGACCGCGCCGGATTTCCACCGGCTTCCCTGTCGCCCTGGCCGTTACGAAATCGCTGTTCGAACCGGTCGCGGGGCTGCCCTGCAGCCCGGATAGGAACTGACAAACGCGCGCAGGAAGCAGCGCCGCTCCCATGCAGTACTTCGAGCCGAACTTCGTGGACGAGGCACTCGTCTTACTCGATCGCTTTGGTTCCGGAGCGCGGCTGCTCGCAGGTGGAACGCGTCTTGGCTTCGCGCTGCGCAGCGATCCGCGCGACGTGGCTGCGCTTATCAACCTCAAGCGCATCCGCGAGCTGGAGCGCGTCGAGGAGCGCGACGGGACTCTGCGCATCGGCGCGCTGGTCACGGCGCAGCGCATCGCCACAACCCCGGTGATCCGGGAGCATGCGCCCCTGCTTGCTCGTGCGGCAGGCTCGATGGGCGCCCGTCAATTGCGCTCCATCGCGACCGTTGGCGGCAATATCTGCTCAGGAGATCCCGCTTCGGACCTCGTCGTCGCGCTGGTCGCATGCGGGGCCAGATGCGAGATCGCAGGCGTCGAGGAACCGAGCCGCGTTCTTCCGCTCGAGCGCTGGCTGGACGAACGCGCAACCGGCGTGCAAGCGAAAGAACTCATCGGCTGGGTACACGTCCCCGTGACGCAACACGTCGCGGCCTACGAGAAGATGACGCAGCGGCGAGCATTCGAGATGGCGCTCGTCGCCGTCGCTTTCCGTGCGCAGCGCGAAGGAGCCGCGTTGCGTGACGTGCGCATCGCGCTTGGCGGCGTAGGCCCGGCGGTGCTGCGCGCTCGCGGCGCGGAAGCCGTGCTCAGCGGCGCTCCCCTTTCCGCCGCATCGGCACGTGAAGCGGCGCGAACGGCGGCGGAGCGCGACGCGCGTCCGAGAGACGATGCGCGGGCGAGCGCCGAATATCGCCGCCACCTCGTGACCACGCTCGTGGAGCGCGCGATTCGCAATGCCTGCGGCGATATCGCGGGCATAGCTTCGTAGCGTGCAACGCGTTCGTCTGCAGGTCAACGGATCCGAGCGAGAGGCGATGGTCGAGCCGCAAAGCTCTCTGCTTTCGGTACTGCGCGATCATCTCAAGCTGACCGGCACCAAAGAAGGATGCAGCACGGGTTATTGTGGAGCGTGCACCGTGCTCGTCGATGGAGAGCCGGTCAATGCGTGCCTGTTCTTCGCGGTCGACGCGGATCACCGCAGCGTCACAACGATCGAAGGTCTGTCGCCGGAGCGCGGCGAGCTGCACCCGCTGCAGTCCGCGTTCATCGAAAGCGGAGGTCTGCAGTGCGGTTTTTGCACCCCAGGCATGATCATGTCTGCGCTTGGGCTCTTGCTCGCACACCCGGCGCCGGATGAAGCGGCCGTACGCGAAGCGCTCGCCGGAAATCTCTGCCGCTGCACGGGGTATCAATCGATCGTCGCGGGCGTCTTGGAGGCCGCGCCAAAGGTCCGCGGCGCAGACGCGGCGCCTGCCCGGAAGCGAGCGCGGTCGCGTGCCTGAGCGAAGCGGTTCCGCAACTATCGGATCGAAGCTGCCGCGCTTGGACTCTCCGGCAAAAGCCCAGGGCCAAGCCGTCTACGTGGCCGACCTGCAGCCGCAGGACGCGCTGGCCGCAGCCCTTTTGCGCTCGCCCCATCCATTCGCGCGCATCGTATCGATCGACATCGGGGATGCGAAGCAGATGCCGGGTGTGCGTGCCATCGCATACTCAGGCAATACGCCTGCGAAATCCCTGGACTTCGGCATCAAAGACCAGCTCCTGTTCCCGCGCGATCTCGTGAGATATGCGGGCGAACCGGTCGCCGCCATCGCAGCGGAGACCGAGGACCAAGCGCGAGCAGCAGCCACCGCCGTCAAGGTCGCGTACGAGCCGCTCGCGCCCGTCCTTTCGATCGAAGAGGCGCTGGCGCCGGGCGCGCCGCTCGTCCATCCGGATTGGCAGTCGTACGAAAAAGGTGCGAACCGTGTCACTGACCGCAACATCTGCGGACTCAACCGGATCCGGCGAGGGGATGTCACGGCCGCGCTCGCCCGCGCAGACGCGGTGGTCGAGTCGTCCTTCATTTTTTCCGCGGGCGCGCCCGGCTATCTCGAACCACGTGCCGCGATCGCGCTGCGGGAGCCCGATGGCGGCTTGACCGTGTGGTGCGGCTCGCAGTCTCCGTACGGCAACCGCGACGACCTGGCGGATTTCTTCGGGCTGGACCCCCAGCGCGTGCGTTTCATCAATCAGTTCGTCGGCGGCGGGTTCGGCGGTAAGATCCTGATGGCCGCGGAATGGTATGCGGCTGCGCTCGCCCTGCAATGCGATCGGCCGGTGCGACTCGTTTTCTCGCGCCATGAAGACGGCCTCAATCTCTTCCCCCGTCACGGCGGCAAAGCGACGTTTCGCAGCGGAGCATCCAAGGAAGGCCGGCTCCTCGGGATGGAGGCGGCGTTCTTCTTCGATACCGGCGCATACGTGGGGTATGGTGCCGGCACGGCGCTCATCGCGACGATGCTTGCTTCCGCGCCCTACCGCATCCCGGCCGTCGACTTGTCCGCGACCCTCGTCTACACGAACAAGCAAGTCGCGGGATCCGTGCGGGCGCCCGGCGGTCCGCAGGCGACCTTCGCCAAGGAGCTCCATATCGACGAGCTCGCGCTCGCGCTCGGCATGGATCCGCTCGAATTCCGTTTGCGCAACGCGTGGCAAGACGGCGATCGGAGTCCGACAGGCCAGCTTCTCGAGGGCGTCCGCGTCAAGGAAACGCTGGAGGAGGCCGCCCGCGCGATCGGCTGGGAGGCGCGCCGGGCGCCCGGCCGCGGCGTCGGCATCGCATGCTCGTGGTGGTTCTCCGCCTGCGGCCGGTCGGAGGCGCGAGTCGAGGTGCGCGACGACGGTTCCGTGCATGTGCACAGCGGCAACCCAGAAGTCGGCACCGGTTCCGCGGCCGGTGCCTTGCCGTTGATCGTCGCGGATCGCTTGGGCATCGACCCGACGGCGATCGTGCTCACCCTCGGCGATACGGCGACCCAAACGTATGACGGCGGCGTGGGCGGAAGCGCCTCGACTTTTTCAGCCGGTCAAGCCGTCAAAGCCGCGGCGGAGGACGTGCGAAGGCAACTGCTCGAGCGTGCCGAGGAGGCTTTGGAAGCACGCCGCGACGACATCGAACTGCGCGAAGGGCGCGCGCAGGTGCGCGGCGCAGCGGACCACGGCATACCGATCGGCGAGCTGGCCGCGCAGGCGGGAACACCCATCGCAGGACGCGGCGTGACCGAGGAGATCAGCGATCCCGAATTCGACGCCTCGCTCGTCCAATCGCACGATTTTGCGAGTTGGCTCGCCCCGTCGTTCGTGACGAGCGCAGCGGAGGTGGAGGTGGACGCGAGCACGGGCCGCGTCGTCGTGCACAAGATCGCGACCGCACAGGACGTCGGCTTTGCCGTCAATCCCGCGGGCGTCGTGGGCCAGATCGAAGGCGGCGCCGTCCAGGCGCTCGGCTACGGGCTCTGCGAGGAGCTGCAGTTCGGACCCGCCGGGATCATCAACACCGGTTTTCACGACTACCTGCTCCCCACCATAATCGACGCGCCGAAGGTGGAGGCGATCATGGTCGAGTCGCCTTCGGGCGCGGGCCCGTTCGGGATGAAGGGAGTCGGAGAACCACCCGTCACGACGCCGGCGGCTGCGATCGGCAACGCCATACGCAATGCAGCCGGTGCAGTGCCGTACACCGTGCCCATGACTCCCGAGAGGGTCTGGCGCGCAGTCAAAGACCGCCGCGATTCACGTATCTAATGAGTATTCTTCGCGGTCCAGGTACACGCCCGCGCACGGTTGGCCTTGGCACAAGGCCGGCCGGAATTTCGACCTTCGAATGCTGAGCAGCTCCGCTGCGTCGATGTCGGCGTTGTGCGAGCTGACGACGACCTGGGCGGACGTGACCGATCCAGAGGCCGAGATATCCGCGCGCACGACCACGACGCCCGAAGCGTGCGCCTGCACGGCCGGCCGAGGATAATCGACCGGATACTGCTGCACGAGCCGCGGCGCGTGAAACGCTCCGAGCGTCTGCGGCGAACCCATGTAGCCGACGCTTTGGGCCGATCCCTGGTCGAGAGCCAGCAGCTTGCGCACCGCTCCGTTCGAGAGCTCCAAAACGACGTAGTCGTCCCCGACACGCCACGCGCTGACCGCCGCGTTCGGCTCGGCGATCGCCGTCGCTCCACGCCTGCGCATGCCGGCCGCCGCTGCCGAACTGCTCTGCTCCAAGAACGGAAATGCTTCCGGCTGCACGAGCGGCGATGTCTTTCCTCCGACCGCTTCCGGCCGGGCGACGAGGATCTGGCGCACGGCAAGATCGTCGTCTGTCAGCAGATCGACGTCTAGGCCGCTTTGGTCGAACCAACGCCACTCGTGACCTTGGTCCGTCGTCTCCACAAGCCCAGGCGCGCCGAAAGCGCCCACGACGGAACCAATCGATTCGCCGAGCGTCACGCCGCCGAGAGTTACGCGGGGATCTGCGGCAGCGAAGACGACGGTGGCCACAACCATGGGGAGCAGCGCGAGAATACGCAGGTTCATGCGGGTGTCGCCTCAGGTTGGGACGCTGTCTCGAACGCGGCAAGCAGGTCCTGGTCGCGGGCCCACCTGGGAGGCTGTCCAAAGCCGGTCACGGTCGCGCTGCGCGTGCCCCGCGTCAAGCCGTATGCAAGCGCACGCCGTTCTTCATCTAGATACAGCGATTTTGCGCCGAAACGCGCATAGTACCAGGCGAACTTCGCCGTCTGCGACGAGCCCGCGGCGACGTTCTCTCTGACGATCAGTCCGTACGTGCGCGAAAACGCGAGCGAATGCGACGTGTAGATCCGAGGGAAGCGTTCGTGAGCGACCCCGCTGACGAAGACGTGATCGAAACGTTGCCCCTTGCACCCGACGATGCTCTCCACGCAGACGGCGCCCGCGGTGGGCCGCGCGGCTTCGAGCCGCACGACTTCCTCATCGAGGAGCGTTTCGATTTCGGCGAAAGGCGAAGCGCGCTGCGCCGCCTCGATTTGCACCACCGCCGCGACCGTGCGCGAGAAGTCCGTAATCAAGCGCGGACGCTCGAACGACGCAGCGCCGTGCCAGCGCTCGATAAAACCGCCCGCGCGTGCTAGGAACACGAGCCGCTCGGCTTGCGTCTTGTCGACGCAAGCGGCGCGCCAGCGCTTGAGATCCTCACGCAACGTCCGCACGGAAGCGCGTGCGGCTTCTGACAAACTCGCGTCCACCGATCCGTCGAGCATGTTCCGCGCGAGCGTTCCTGGCGCCGGTCTGGTTCCACCCGAGCGCAGCGCGAGTTCTTCACCGATCTCGAGGCGCAACTGCTGGCGTTCGGCAGGCTCGCGGCACATAGCGCGAATGCTGGCATCCGAGAGCGAGCAGAGCGGCGAGCCGAGCACGCGCAAGAGGTGGGCCTGATCCAGCGGATCCTCGACGACGGCGGCGAGCGCGAACAGATCCGACATCTCGATAGGCCGTTCGATGCGCGACGAGGGCATGAGCGCCGGCACGCCCGCGGCGCCGAGCGCTCGGGCATAGTGAGCGGCCGCGTCCGCGTCGCGAGTCAAAACCGCGATCGTTTCCGCCGGGAGCCCTTGACCGAGGAGACTGCGGATCGCCTCATCCAGCCACGCGATCTCGGCGGCTTCATTCTCAAACCGGTGCGACTGCGCGGGCGGAGGAACGCTTTGGGGTGCGAGCGTGACCCGGCGCCCGTCGGGAAAAGCCGCAAGCGCGGATCGGCGGCCCGCAAGCCCGTCGATGCGAGCCCCTTCCCAACCGGCGAGGAGCAAGGGCATCGGACGAGCCGCGCGCACGCGCGTGATGAGTGCGGCAAGGGACGGTTCGGCATCCTCGGCATCGTCCACGATGAGCGCCCCGATCGAGCGCGCCACGCGTTCGCAAGCGGCCGGATCTGCGTCAAACCACTCGATGGCGCCGTCGATCAGATCCTCCGGCGAGCGCCACGCGCTGCCCCGCGCCTGGCGCACGTACTCGCCGTAGAGCTGCACCAAAATCGCGGCGACGTCGCGCTCCGCGCGGCGCTGCCGCGCGAGCGCGTTTGGGCTTGCCCGCATTGCGTCTTTGGCCCTGCGGCTTGCGGTCGAATACAGCGCTCGATCCGCCAGCAGCGCGCTCGCGCGCTCTGTCTGCTCGCCGTAAAAAGCGCCGAGTCCGCGCGCGCAGCCTTCCTCGAACTCGAGCACGGTCACGCGCGAACGCCGCAGCAGCCGGAAGAGCGAAGCAGCTTCATCCAGGAACGTTACTGGCCGCGCGAGATATGGCAGATCCAAGTTGACGTCGCTGCGAGCGAACAGCGGCCAGGACATGTCCAAAAGGCCGGCAGCGGCGCGGGCGACAATGGCTCTCGTCGCGCCCGCCCCGCCCACAGACACCAACGGGTTCGCTTGCGCGCACACGTACTCCGCGCGCATCCATGACACGACGTGATCGCACAGCGTGCCGACGGACATCGATGCTGCGTCGCAGCCGATGCTCTCGCACGCCTGCAAGAACGCCGCTTTGCTGGAATCGTGCGAAACCACGACGACGGGGCGCTCGCCGCGCTCGACACATCCGGCGGCGAACGCGGCGAGCGCGGTGGTCTTACCGGAGCCCGGCGGGCCGACAAGAATCGCGACCTCTTTCGTGCCGAGAATCTCTGCCTGCGCCTGTGTCAGTCGGACCGATGACCGAGACGCTTGGCTAGCGCGCAAAGGCCCGCTCCCCTTCAAGCGGCCGTTCGCGGCATGCCAGCGCATACTCGCAAAAACCGCACGGCGGGTCGTCGCCCGTCGCAAAGCGCAGGACGCCGTCGCGCGCCAAGAGATCGCAGCGCTTCAGGAGCGCCGCGAGGGATGCGTCGAGATCGGCCGGCGAACAGGTGGCGCGCACCACCCCATCTTCGCGCTGCACCTTCGGCGGAGCGGCGCCATCCGCGACGAGATCGAGCGCGAGTATCCACACATCGTCCTTCGGATCGCGAATGGAGACAAGCGCTATTCTCTTGATGTCGTCGCCCGCCGCTCGGCGCATCGCATAGTACAAAGCGAGCTGCGCTTCTTCGCCCGCGCGTACTTTGTCGAGGTAGGAACCGGCGTCCGCCTCGATGCGCCCCGTCTTATAGTCGTAGATCGTGACGGGCCCGCCGCCCTCGGGGCGGTCCAGTCGATCGATGTAACCGACGAAATCGTGGTTCCCGAGCTGGCGCCGTTCGAATACCTCGACCGCGGCGATCTCCATCGGCGCACGCTTCGCTTCAGCCACGAGCCAGCGCACGTATTGCTCGGCCATGCGCCGTGCCCGCCAGCGGGATGACTCGTATTCCAGCTGCGACGCGAAGTCCGCACGCGCCGCTCCGAATGCGGCATCGAGCGAGCGCAGCATGCGCTCGAGGATGAAAGCGGGTTCGTGACGGGCCGGCACGCGAATCTCGCGGTGCAGCATTTCGAGGGCGTCGTGCACGACCCGCCCGTACGTCGCATGGATGGAGCCCGGGTCTTCGACAGCCTCGCACAGATATTGGAAGAAAAACCGTCGCGGGCACTTCGCAAAACCGTTCAGGCGTGACGCCGAAAAGGTCATGCCCGGCGAGATGACGGCGCTGTCCGCATCCGGTCGGGGCACGGATCTGCCCGCACTCTGGGCGAGGCTTTCGACAAGCTCGTCCGCGATGGCGTTTTGAAGCGACCCGGCAACGAGGGCACGCGGGCTCGGTGCGCACAACGCCTCGAGAGCGAGCGCTTCACAGCCGGTCGCGCGCGCGAACCGAGCGATATCCACCGGGGAGCTGCGAGCATGCTCGAAACCGATCGTGCCTCGTGCTTCCGCCGAACCCACGTACGGCAGGATCCGCACGCCGCACGACTCGGTGCACGCCAGCGCATCGCGGAGCATGAGCGCGCGCTCGCCGGCTTTCGTGGCCGGTGACGCCGTTTCAAGGATCCAGTCCGTCGCGGTGACGCACGCTTCAAACAGGGCACCGTCCGCGAGCCACGCGGGGGCGAACGATCCGATCGCGATGCGCGCTGCATCCACCGCGCGAGCAAGCGAGTTCGACGATGCCGCGCTCTCGAGGACCGCATCGAGCACGTCCAGCGCATTGATGGCACGATCGCGCGCCTTGACGCCGGCCAGATTCGAGATTGCGGCGGCCAGCGCGTCTCGCGGCGATCCGGGATGACCGTCAAGCGCCGCGGCAAGCTCGGCGGGTTCAACGCCAAACGGCTCGTGGCTCAGCACCCTCGCAAGGTCGCCCGCGCCCACGGTCTGTCCACACGCGACAAGGCTCAAGAGGGAGGCATCGCGCGTTTCGGGATCTTTTGCGAGAGATCCCACCAACGGGCGTGGACCGAGGACGCAATCGGTCCCACGGTCTCGCAAAGCTTTCAAGGCCGAGCGCAGATCCTGATAGCGCATAGAGGATGCGGGCTGCGGTTGCAGTCCTTCAAAGGAAGGTACCGCGAGGGCGGCGCCACGCAGATGCAGACGCGCTGCATACGCGACTCTCGCGGCCAGGCTGATCCCACGGTCGAGATCGGCGGCGGCACACGCAAGCGACATGTCTGGAACGTTCGAGGCGTCCGCGGCAAAGCTCACGCCGCACAGATCGTCACCAAGCGCGATCCGCGTGCTGTCGGAAAGAGCGGGAGCGCCGAACTCCTCCGCTTCGATGTGCCGCAACGCCGCGCCGACGGCGATGCGCCGGGCCACAGCCGCCACGCGCAGAGCCGAACTATCCGAGACCTTCACAGGGTGTCTTCTTCGCCTTGGACGGGCCGCAGCCTACGGGGAGCTTTTCGCCTGTGCCTCGAGCCGGTCGAGACTCGCTTCGATCCGTTCGACCGTCAGCGCGAGCAGGCTTGACATGTCACCCGCATCGGCCTGCCGCAAGCCGTCATAATATCGCTCGCGGTCTTCGACGCGCACGATCGCGGGCGGATACCCAGACCCGTGCAAGATCAAGTTTTGCAGCAACCGCCCCACGCGTCCGTTGCCGTCCAGGAACGGCGAGATGCTGAGGATCTTGGCCTGAGCCGCGGTCGCCTTGGCCACCGGGTCGGCCGGCGATTCCTCCAGCCACTCGGTGAATTCGCGGAGCAGGCCCGGCACGAGCACGCTTTCCGGCGGCAGGTAATCGCGGCCGACGAGGCGCGTGTCGATGCGGCGATAGATCCCCGCGTTCTCATCGTCGATCGAAGCGAAGAGAAGTCCATGGAGCTCGCGGATCCCGTGCTCCGTCAACGGGGCCTGGGAAAGCGCCAGCACTTCCGCCCGGTCGAGCGCACGATTGAGGTTCGCAGCTTCGAGGTGCTCGCGCAAAGTCAGACCGCCGACCGTCGTCCCGCGCACGAGCAACTCTTCGGTCTGCGCTCGATCGAGGCGATTGCCGCGCACGGCGTTCGAATGATAGATCTCGTCGAGACGCAGCGCGGAACGGCATGCGGCGCGGACCTGGGCGGCGTTCGGGCGCGCGGAGAAAGCGGTGACTCGGCGCAAGAGCCGCTCGAGGCGTTCCTCGAGGCTGGCGTCGAACCGAAGCCCGGTCGCTTCTTCGGCCTCGCGTTCCTTGCGGTCGAGACCAAGACGCGAAAGATCGACCTCGTTCTCGCGCAACCACTCAAGCGCGATCGCTTCCAAACGACGCTGGCGAAAAGCAAGCCACGAGCGGCGAGCTCTCGGGTACGCGCCGAGCACTTGCAAGAATCGAGCGCCGGCGCTTGGACCTGCTGCCGCCTGCGCCAGCCTGTCCGCGAGCGCGCCATCGGTCATGCTCGCGATGAAGTCGCTCACGATCTCGTGCGCTTGCGCGTGCGAGAGAGGCCTGACCGCGAGCGCATCTGTGCGCGCAGACACGGTCGCGATGCCGGGATCGTCGGCCGCGTACGGCTCGACCTTGGCCCGAGCGACCATAAAAAAATAGCGGAACTGCCCGCTTCGATCGTCTAGGGCGTCGATGAGCTCTTCAAGTATGAGGTTGCGCACGATTTGGACGGGATGGTCGTTCTGCGAGCAAGGGGCCCGACCCGTCTTTTGGCCAATCGGCACCTCACCGGCCAAGCGAGCTGCGTGGCCTAGCTCATATTCTTCTGTACCGATAAGGTCCGGCGGCTCCAGACCCGATATTCATCACATCGACAAGCTGACGGGACCAAGCTTGCGGGTCCCGTGGGACGTGTCACACACAGCGCTTTTATGCCGCTATTGGTGAGACAAGGTTCATGTTCGGACTCCCATTTGCTGTAACAATCCTCGGCGCGGTTAGGTCATATCACCTAGAGCCGGTGTCGAATAATCTCGACGTCGAGCTCATGACCAAGGTGGCCAACGGGGACGGCGAAGC
>JAJPHJ010000068.1 GCA_021325335.1 Pseudomonadota bacterium
AGCCGGTCTCCGAGCGTGATATTATAACAGGCTGTTGGGCTTTCCTTACAGGAGAAATTCGTGGCGAAGAGATGCGATGTCTGCGGCAAGGGCCCGGCATCCGGCAACAATGTGAGCCATTCCATGCGCAAGACGCGCCGGCGCTGGCTTCCCAACCTGCAATCGGTCCGCGTCCGCGAATCGGGCACGGTGAAGACCGCGCGCGTCTGCGCGGCTTGCTTACGCTCGAGAAAAGTCGTCCGCGCCGTCTAGGCGCGAAATAGGCGCGAATAAATTCGCGCCCCCTACAGACGTTCTAATGTAGCGCGCGCAAATTTATTTGCGCGTGTTATGTAGTGCGCGCAAATTTATTTGCGCGTGTTCTTGAGGTGATCGTAGCCGCGCGGCTCGTGTTTGCGCCGATCCCCGTCCGCCAACTCCCATACGTTTCCAGCGCCTGGTTGGAACCGGCCCGCCACCCAAAGCTCGCGTCCGAAACGCGCTTTGAATCGGCGTGCCAGGTGCGTATGGGAGCGTGCATTCACGGCGACGAGCAATTCGTAGTCGTCCCCCCCATAGAGCATGAGATCGAGCGCATCGGCGAACTCCGAAAGCGCGAGCGGACGATGCGTGCGCAGCGCATCGAGATCGAGGCAGACGTCGAGCGCAGACGCTTTCGCCATCCGCGACGCGTCGAGGGACAAGCCGTCGGAAATATCCATCATCGCGTGAACGGCTCGCGAAGCGCCCAGGAACTTCCCCTCGGCTAAGCGTGGTTCGGGACTTTCGTATGCCGAGCGCAGCGCTTGACCGGGCGCGGCGCTTCGCAGATACGCCGCGGCCAGGCCAAGCGGACCGCTGACGCACAGAAGGTCTCCCTGCTTCGCGCCCGATCGCAGCCGCATGTTGCTCGGTCGCACGTCGCCGATCGCGGTCACGGAGATCGTCAGCGCGGGTGCTCGCACGATATCCCCGCCGGCGATGCTGCAGCGAGCGCGGTGCGCGAGGTCGCGCATGCCCTGATAGAAGCGCCGCGACCACTCCGCGTCGATCTCCGCGGTGACCCCCAGCGCCACGATCGCCAAGGCCGCGCGCCCGCCCATCGCCGCGATGTCCGACAGACTCACCGCGAGCGCCTTGCGCCCGAGCATCTCAGGAGTGGTCTCGTGCAGGCGAAAATGAACCTGATCGACGAGCGCGTCAACGGTGGCAAGCGAGAGGTGCGCGCGGGCCGGTTTCCAGGCGGCGGCATCGTCGCCGATGCCCACGCGCAGCGTTCGCGGCTGCTCGCCGAGCACGCGCACGATGGCGGCGACGAGCTCGTCCTCGCTAAGCTCCGTCGTCAGGCCTCGCACAGCGCGCGGATGCGTTCGAGGGTGAGCGCCGGCTTTGCCGTACCGAACAAGCCCGCGCCCATGACGATCGTGTCGGGGCCGGCTCGCGCTACTTCGACGACGTTGTCGAGATGCACGCCTCCATCCACCTCAAGCTGAACGTTGCAGCCCCGCCGGTCGATGAGCTCGCGCGCCGCAGCAAGTTTTTGCGTCGAACTCGGGATGTAAGATTGCCCTCCGAATCCGGGGTCGACGCTCATGATGAGCAGCAGATCGAGGTATGGAAGGATCTCATCGAGCACGTTGAGCGGCGTCGCGGGGTTGAGCGAAAGTCCCGCTCGCACCCCAAGCTTCTTGATCTGTTGGATGAGCAGGTGGGCGTGCGTGGCTGCTTCCCAGTGCACGGTGATGCTGTCCGACCCGGCAGCAGCGAAATCGGCGACGTACCGTTCCGGCTCCACGATCATGAGATGCGTGTCGAAGGGCAGCTGCGTGAGCGGGCGGATATCGCGGATGATCTTCGGCCCCCAGGTGATGTTAGGGACGAAGCGACCGTCCATGACATCGAGGTGAAGCAGGTCGGCGCCCGCCCCTTCCACCAGTGCGATCTGCTCGGCGATGCGCGAGAAATCTGCAGACAGCAGCGACGGTGCGATCTTGACTTTGCGCCGCGGACCGTTCTTGTGTGGCATCGAAACCCCGCTTTCCCTCACCATGTGGCGCCAGACCTTTAGGGGCGCCCTCTCACAAGGGCGTCGAGCTCACGAGCTTGTCGTTCACGTAGGTCTCGATCGTGCCTTGGCCCACCACGGTTACGTCGAAGGAGAGCGTCACGCCGCCCGTCGTCGTCTGGTCGAAGATCGTCTTCGATCCGGTTGCGTCCTCGAGCACGACCCGCACGGGCTGCGCGACAGCCGACTGAGGCAGCGCGACCGAGATGCGCATCACCCGCGAGCCGCCGGGGGACGGCAGCACCGGTGTCGGCGTCGGTGTCGGAGTGGGCGACGCGGACGGCGAAGGCGAGAGCAGCTGCGGCGAAGCGGTGGGACTCGGCGTCGGGGTCGGAGGCGCGCCGCCCGAGACTTGCAGCGAGATCTTCTGCCCGGGTGTCAGCGCTTGGCCTGCGACTGGATCTTGCGCGACGATCGTCCCTTTGGGTTTGGCGCCCGGAGAGATCGGCATGTCGGTGATGCCTCCGAGCGCGATCTGCGCATCCTTAGCAGCTTTCTTCGCGAAGTCGAGCGACATCCCGATGAAGCTCGGCGCGTACATCTGCGGGTGGCCCGACGCGACGGTGACATCCACGGCGGTGCCCGCTGGGACGGAGCTGAAAGGGTCGGGATGCTGCTCGAGCACGATGCCCGCCACGACGTGAAGATTTTGGGACTGCGCGACCTTGCCGAGCCTGAGGTGCGCGTTACCCAAAGCGACTTGCGCGTCGCGTATCGACAGGTTGCTCAGATTCGGCGTCGTCACCATGGGCACGCCATCCGAGAGGATCACATCGATGACGCGTCCCTCGCGGACTTTTTCGCCGGCGGAAGGGAGCTGGCCGATGATGGTCTGCTTGGGCGCGTGCAGGTCGACCCTGTGCGCGACGACCCGAAGGCCGACGTGCGATGAGGCCGCGAGATCTTGAGCTTTCGCGAACGACATGCCGATGAACGGCGGCACGGAGATGAGCCGTCCGCTGGGGACGAGCCAGTCGTACGCCGCGATGGCGACGACGATGACGACGACCACGAGCGCGAGCAGGGACGCGAGCGGCAGATAGTCGAGGAAGCTGCGACGGTTTCTGCGACCGCTCTCGGAAGGTCTTGGTCGGCGCCGGCGTTGCCGCCCCGAGCCTTCGCTCACGCCAACGCCTCGAGCACGGCGTCCGGGATATCGGCATTGGAATAGACACGGGTCACGTCAGCGTGCTCTTCCAGGGCATCGAGCAGTCGCAACACCTCTGGCGCATCCGCCGCGGAAACGTCGAGCGGCGTTTTCGGCCGCAGATCCACGAGCGCTTCACTTACCTTGAGCCCCTTGGGACCGAGAAGCGTGCGCTCGAGGTGCTCGCGCACCGCGGAAAGTGCTCTCGGCTCGGTGAGCACCTCCGCTGCTTCTCCTTGGATCTGCACGTCGATCACGCCGTCGGTGACGGCGGCTTCGAGCAGCTCCTCTTCCGTCACACCGGCCATCGGCAGCGTGAGCACGCCGCGCTCGTCGAAGAGCCAGCTGACGGTTCCTGTCTCGCCGAGATTGCCGCCGTTGCGCGAGAACAGGTAGCGCATCTCGGACGCGGTGCGGTTGCGGTTGTCCGTGACCGCTTCGACGATCACGGCGACGCCGTGCGGCCCGTAGCCCTCGTAGCGGATCTCGGCGAAGTCGTCGCTGCGCCCCTCACCAGAGGCCCGCGCGATCGCCCGGCGGATCGTATCCATGGGCATGTTGGCGTCGCGGGCACGCGCGACGGCGATCTTGAGCTTGAAGTTGGCCTCGGGATCTGGAAGCCCGGCGCGAGCCGCGATGATGATCTCCTTCGACAGCTTCGTGAAGAGCTGGCCCCGCTGGGCATCCGCCTTGCCTTTGCGCAGCTTGATGTTGTGCCACTTTGAATGTCCGGACATAGAGCGCTAATTGGCTAGGTGAGGGGTTTGCCCATGCGCAGCCGGATGACGTCTCGAATGGTTTTGAGAATCACCTTCGGCGTCGCGCCTTTGGAGACGCCGGTCGTGCGCGGATAGTGGTGCACGCCGCGCTCCACCATGGGCACGTCGCGGCGGCGCAGCTTGATCAAGAGCTCCGAGCTGATGAAGGCGCCATTCGACTCGAGCGGCAGCACGCCGGCGAGAGCCTCTTTGCGGAAGAGCTTGAAAGCGCAATCGATGTCACGCACCTTCAGGCCGAAAACGGTGCGGATGACGAGGTTGTACACCTTTGCGATGAAGAGCCGATGGGCCGGATCGTTGCGCCGGATGCGATATCCTAAGACGACCGGCGCGCGGTCCAGCAGGCCCAGCAGTCCGGGCAACTCCGCGAGATCGAATTGACCGTCGGCGTCGGAGAAGAACACGAGCTCTTTCCGCGCGCTCTCGAACCCCGTGCGCAACGCCGCGCCATAGCCCCGGTTGCGCGCGTGCCGAACGAGCCGCACGTGCGGATCGTGCTTGGCCATCTCTTCGACCATCACGGCCGTCGCATCGGCACTGCCGTCGTCGACGACGATGATCTCGTAGTCGTCCGCGAAGCGGGGCAGTATTTTCGAGGCGTTCTCGACCGTCTTCGCGATTATATCCTGTTCGTTGTAGGCGGGGAAGAACACCGACAGCGAGGCGGCACGCTCCGAAGCCAATGCCTCAGATCCACCCGACGTGATGCGGCGCGCCATCTTTGTACCAAATCCGCGCATCCCATTGCTTCCACGAGATGTGCGCGCCGTTGAGCACGGGCAAGAAGAACGCGAAACCGAGCACGCAGGCCGCGAGATACCCGACGACGAGCGCTCGACGCCCTTGCGGCGACGCGGCAGTCGACGCCGAACGCCATAGCAGATGGAGCACGTACGCTCCGCAGAGACAGATGATCGCGGTATCCGGATAGAAGTTGTACTGGAAATCGATGCGCGGCGAACCGATCCAGGGCAGCCACTGGAAGAAGTAAGCCGCGACGCACAGCATCATCCCCTTGTGGCGAGTGCGCCACGCGATGACGCCGGCCGCCGGCACGGTGATGATCTGCGCGAGCCACATGAAGGGATTGGGAAGGGCGAGGACTTCGGCGACGATCTGATTCGGCGGCTGCACCCCCGAAAAGACGTGGTAGTAGTACGAGACGGGGCGTAGCTCGAGCGGCCACGTCCACCACGTGGAGCTGTAGGGGTGGGTCGCTTTGAGATTGTGATGGTACCAGTACATCGCTTTTTGCAGATCCCACCACCCCGCGAGGTTGCTGCCGGTCACGCCCGCGTCCGTATCGCCGATGTGAAAGAACGGGATGTAGGTCAGCAGATACACGGCGGCCGTGACGAGGGCCGATACCAAGACGAACAACGGCAAGCGGAAGCCGTACGCGTTGCCCCACACAAAACGCCGAGGCGGCTTGGTACCCGAGCGCTTTGCCGGAACCCAGGGAAGGCGGCGTTGGAGGCTGACCAAAAACGCGACCGCCCAAATCCCCGCGAGATCGAAAAAGCCGTTCCATTTGCTCGAGATGACGCAGGCGACGCCGAGGCTCGTCATGACGAGCCAGAACACCCAGGACTGGGTGTCGCGGGCGGGCTTGCCATCCACGGTCCCCTCGATCGTGCCGTCGCGGCGCCAAGCGATGACGTTTCCATCCTCTTCCACCCGGGCTCCGTCCGTCGTCCAGGCCGTTTTCGCAGCGGCGTCTTGGAGCTTCGCCGCGCGCAGCGGCAGCCGTTCTCCATCTTCGAAGACGACCTCGTTGTCCTCGAGCGAGCTGCCGTCTGGGAAGATGAGATCGTTGCCGCGCCGCACGATCTGCCCCGCGATCCAAAAGCGATACGTGCAATAGATCGCGGCGAGCGCGAAGAACGCGACGAAGATCTCCGGCGTCGCGATGCGCGCCTGCACGTAGAAGTAGCCGCTCGAGAGCAGCAAGACCACTGCGAAGACGGCGGCGAGGGTCGACGAGAACAGCCGCTTGGCGAAGGCGTAGAGCAGCGGCACGGTGAGCACGCCGAAGAAGGCGCTTGCCAAGCGCGCGCCGATCGGATCCACGCGGTAGACGAGCGCGCCGATCGTGAGAAGCAGTTTCGAAAGCGGCGGATGCGTCCATTCGAACTGGGGCAAGTGATGGATGTATTCCTGCGCGGAGCGCGCGTAGTAGATCTCATCGAAGATTCGCTCCGCCGGGCGCCCGATATTCGCGTACAGTAACACGGCCGTCACCGCCATCAGCCCCGCCACGATGCCGTAGTCGACGCGCGTGAGCCCGACGAGGCCTTCCCACGCGAGCGGCGCGAGACGACGCGGACGCCCCTCGCCCAGCACGAGCGCTCGCATGCGCGTGGCTGCGGCGTCGAACGATTCGCCGATCTCCGGGATCAGATAGGCTGCTGCGACGACGAACAGACAAGCGACGTTGAGGATCGAGATCGGGTGCACGAGCCAGGGAGCGAGGTCGGCGCTCGGATTGTAGAGATACTCGAGCGCATAGACCAAGTTGATGAGGAATGTGCCGGACAAGATGACGTAGATCGCGCGGTTGATGATATTGATGTTCCAGATGAGCGGCCCGAAGGCGAGCGCGCTGAAGAGGTAGCGCTCGTGCATGCGCGTCGCGAACATGAACAAGCCGAGAAGCGAGAGGAAGATCGCCATGTAGAACGAGCTCTCACGCTCTTGCGCAGAGTACTCGGACCCGAGCGTGCGCCACTCGCGCATGGCCACGGCGAAGACAAAGGCGCAGACAATCGTGACGCCCCATGCCCATTGCGGCCAGCCGGGAAAATTCGGAAGGTTCGGGATGAGCTTGCTGTCGGGCTGCCAGAAGTCCAAGCGCGTCGAGTACAAGTTGAAGGCGTTGCACGAATTATATGGATAGAGCGCCGTGCCCGTATGGTAGCGGTCGTACAACCAGGAGAGCACGTGCACCGGGTTGGCATCGGGCGCGAAGGGCACGCTGCCCCCGTAGGCGACGACGAAACCGAGCAGCGGCACGAGCGCGAGCCGCCACAGCTGCGCCGAGCTGCGCATCTGCCACACGAGCAGTGCCGGCGCGGCGACGAGCGGCTGCGGCTTGATAAGCACGGCCAAACCGAAGGCCAGCCACCCGAACTCGTAGCGCCCGGTCAGCATCATGTAGACGGACCACACGAGGAAGACGGCCGCGACAGAATCCGCCTGACCCCAAAACGCGGAGACGAACCAGACGGCAGGGTTGAAGACGACGATCGCCATCGCCCACAGCCCGGCTTTAAGCGACCACGTGCGCCGCACGATCAAGAACGAGAGATAGGCGATGCCGAGATCGGCAAGCACGGCAGGCGCTTTCACGGCGAGCCGCAGCAAGTCGACCGGCAAGTTGAATTGCGACAGGAAGTGGTAGACCGCCCCGAAGATGGCGAGCACGAGCATGTAGCCCGGCGGATAGTCGACAAAACCGGCGCGAGCATAGAAGTCGCGGATCCCGTACTTCACGACGCTGAGCATCCACGACTCGAAGGTACCGATGTCGGTCTCATGGCCGTGCATGGGCATGAAGACCGCGCGCACGAGCAGGCCCACGAACAGGATGATCGCGACGGCCTGTGCTTCGCGGGCGCTCAAGGGACCGCGCTCGGGTTGCTGTCCGGGCTCGTCAGCTGCGCGAGCCGGCGCCGGCTTCGGCTCCGCCAACTCCCGCTTCGATTTTTGAGTCTTTGCCAAAGCTTACGTCCGCTTCTGCATGACGAAAGCGCGAGGCAGTTGCAGGCCGCCTGCGCGCGTGGGCTCGCTCGCTATAGTTATCGGCAACATCACGAGAGCAACGAGTTCACGCAGCGCTGAGCTGTTTGAGCGCAAGGGCAAGCACGGCCGCAGCCAAGCGCGCGCAGCGCGGCGCTTCCCGCCACAACCACAAGGCCTGCGGCCACAGGCGCGGATCGGCAACCGCAGTCGCGGGTCGCAGCCACGCAGCCGAGAGCTCTTGATGCGGCGTGTCGAGCACGACGCGCACCGCGGCGAGGGAGAGCGCGCGCAGCAAACCTGTTTCCATATCGGCGGCGACGAAGCCACGCTCCGCCATCTCGCGCCGAGCATCGCCAGTGACGAGGGTGGAGCTCGTGAGCAAACGCTCCTGCGACGGCGAGTGACCGAGCTGCAGCGCCGCAGCGACAAGCGCAGCGCTCAATCGTGGATCGCAGGTGATGGTTTGCCCATCGGTCGTGCCGACCTCGCGCGGTATCACGATCGTTCCGGTCGGCACATCGTTTCGCAGACCACCTGCCAGACCGCAGCTCACAACCATGTCGTACCGTTCGGTGCCCGCCTTCGTCAGGCCGATGCCCGTCTCGACGACGCGCACGCCCGGGACCGCGCGCCGAACAGAACCCGCCTCGAGGGGAGTCGCCGCGATGACCGTCAGGGCTGCGTTAGTTGAGGTAACCATTCGTGCGATACCACGCGACGGCGCCGGCGAGCGCATCGCGCACCGGGCGGGGACGATACGCAAGCTCGCGCTGCGCCTTGGTGCAGTCGACATACATCTGCTCGCGCGACATGCGCACGCCCTCGAGCGGCACCACAGGCCGCGATGCGGGGATGACGAGGCAGCGTAGTTCGTCGAGCGTGCCCGCGGTAAGCGCCACGGCATGCGGGAGGCGTAGCGCTGGTGCAGGGCGGCCGGTCACCTCCGACAACAGCTCCCAGAACCGATCGAACGACACGTTTTCGCCGCCGACGAGGTAGCGCTCGCGAGGCGTGCCGCGCTGCAGCGCCGCGACGTGGGCCCAGGCGACGTCCTCGACGTCCACGAGATTCAAACCGCCGCCGCTCGGCCGGGCAGGTATTCGTCCGCGCGCGAAATCGAGCACGACACGGCCGGTCGGCGTCGGCTTCCAGTCGCCGGGGCCGACAGGGGTGGTCGGTAAGACGAGCACCACCGGGACCCGCGCGGCCACCGCGGCGCGCTCCTGTTCGAGTTTGGAATGGTGATATGCGGAAGTGCCCGACGCAGCGGC
This sequence comes from Pseudomonadota bacterium, assembly GCA_021325335.1. Taxonomy (GTDB): domain Bacteria; phylum Vulcanimicrobiota; class Vulcanimicrobiia; order Eremiobacterales; family Eremiobacteraceae; genus JAJPHJ01. The sequence goes on from JAJPHJ010000068.1 coordinate 8,983, forward strand.
GTAGTCGTTTTCCGTCGCGGCGACGCCGCGTCTCGCGGGTCCGACCGTGGAACCGCTCGAGGTGACGACGGCGCGCTCGACGCCTGCGACGCGGGCCGCCTCTAAGAGCCCGGCCGTTCCGGAGACATTCACGCGCGCCATAAGCCTGCGCTCGCGCGGAGCGAATGAGTACAGCGCGGCGCAATGGACGAGAAAGCGGCATCCTCGCATGGCGGCTGCGAGTGCGCCCGCACTTTCCAGGTCGCCCGTCACGACTTCGGCATCCGGCACGTGCGCGCCGGGGCGGCGCACGAGGGCCCGGATGCGGTAACCTTCGGCGCCGAGTGCGCGGGCCACGTGGCTGCCGATGAAGCCGGTGGCTCCTGTTACGAAGACGAGGTCACCTGGCAAGCGCGGCCCGCAGCATTTCTTTCGGTGACTTCATCGTCATGTTCACGGCCGTGGGCTCGTAGCCGCAATGCGCCATGCAGTTCTCGCACTTGGGGTGACGCCCGCGCCCGTACTTCGCCCAATCGGTCTCACCGACGAGCTCGCGGTAGCTCTTCGCGTACGGCTCGGAGGACATGAGGTAGCACGGACGCTGCCACCCCAAGACCGAGTATGAGGGTATGCCCCACGCAGTGCATGCGAAGTCGACCTTGCCTTCGAGAAAATCCAAATACAAGGGGCTGTGATTAAGACGCCACTTCTTGCGGTTCCCATCCGCGAAGGCTTCCCGGAAAATGGCGCGGGTGCGCTCGACGCCTAAGAAGTGCTCTTGGTCCGGCGCTCGTTCGTAGGCGAACCCCGGGGCGATCTGCATCTCGTCGACTTCGAGCTCATCGTTGAGAAAATCGAGCACGTCGCGGATGGAGCGCGCGTCGTCTTGTCCGAAAAACGTCGAGTTCGTCGTCACGCGGAAGCCGCGGCGTTTCGCCTCGCGTACGGCCTCGACCGCTTGATCGAAGATGCCGGTGCGGCATACCGACTCGTCGTGGCGCTCGCGCAAACCATCGATGTGGACCGACCATGCGAAGAAGGGCGAGGGTTCGAAGAGATCGAGTTTCTTGCGCATGAGGATGGCGTTCGTGCACAGGTAGACGTAGCGGTGCCGGTCGATCAGCGCGCGCGCGATCTCGTGGATCTCCCGATGGATGAGCGGCTCGCCGCCGGCGATGGACACGATCGGCGCTTCGCACTCCTCGACCGCAGCAACGCATTGCTCGACGGTGAGGCGGCGCGCCAAGATGTCGTCGGGCTGTTGGATCTTGCCGCAGCCCGCGCAAGCCAAGTTGCATAGATACAGCGGCTCGAGCTGCAGGACGAGGGCGTAGCGCTCGATGCCCCGCATCCGCTTGCCGGCGATGTACTTGGCGACGGCCATTTTCTGGGCTAATGGAATGCTCACGTGCTCACCCTTTCGGCATGACTGTGCCCGCCACCCGGAGCCTGCGCGACCACGGCGCGATCACCTGCAAGCGCCATCATCGGGAACAGATGTCGGTACATATGGTAGTTGATGTAGAAATCGCCGGGAAACCCGGTTCCCGTATGCTCGGGTTCGTCCCAGGTCCCATCCACCTGGCGCTCGCGAAGAAATGCGAGCCCCGACCGGCAGGCGGCGTGCGCGCCGAACCCGGCGGATTGCAGCGCAAGCACGGCCCATGCGGTCTGCGAGGGCGTGCTCGTGCCGACCCCCGCGAACGACGCGTCCTCGTAGGAGTAGCAGGTCTCGCCCCAACCGCCGTCAGGATTTTGCGCTGAGACAAGCCAGCGCGCCGCAGCAAGCATCCGGTCCCCGTCGACGTTCAATGCCTCGAGCGCGTCGAGCACGCACCAGGTCCCGTACACGTGGTTGACGCCCCAGCGACCGAACCACGAGCCGGCCGGCGTCTGCGTCTCTCGAAGGTAGGCGAGACCGCCCGCCACATGGGACTCGCTTGCCGGGTACCCGAGTGCGGCCAGCATCTCCAACACGTGTGCGGTCACGTCTTCGGACGGCGGGTCGATCATCGCGCCGAAGTCGGCGAACGGGATGCTGTAGGCGATGCGGCGGGTGTTGTCGCGGTCGAACGCAGCCCAGGCGTTGTTCGTCGATCGCATGGCGAGGACCCAACGCGTCGCGCGTTCGACGGCGATGGCAACGCGCTCCCTTCGTCCACCTTCAAGCAAGGCGCAGACGACGACGGCGGTATCGTCGATATCGGGGTACAGGTCGTTGTCAAATTCGAACGCCCAGCCGCCGCACGGGACGTCCTTGCAGCGCACGGTCCAGTCGCCGTCGCACTCGATCTGCTCGGCGAGCATCCAGTCGACGGCCGACTCAAGCGCGGGATGGCGCGCGTCAAAACCCGCGGCGTGCAGCGCTCGCACGGCCCAGGCGGTATCCCAAACGGGCGACATGCAGGCGGAAAAGCGCCAGCCGCGATCGTCGCAGATCGAAAATCGCTCCATGCCTGCAAGGCCGGCGCGCATGACGGGGTGATCCAGGTCCATGCCTTCAAGGTTGAGCGCGATGAGCGAGTACACCCACGGCGGTTGAATCCCGCCCCAGCTGCCGTCGGCTTCTTGATGCTCGACGATCCAGCGGGCGACGCGGCGGCGCGCATGGTTGCGCCCGGGCTTGACCGGCGAGCGTTCGTACAGCTTGAGCAGCTTGTCGAGCCACCAGAAGACCCCAGAGCCTGGTATCTGCGCGAGCCGCTCGTGCGTGCCTGGGACGACGATTTCGGACAGGTCGACGCCGAGCGGACGCACGGGCCTGTGCGAGATCACGATCGTGAGCGGCGCGATCGTGCCGCGCGCCCAACAGGCGAAATCGTAGAGGTTGAGCGGCAAGACGGGCGGCAGGTAGACGAGCTCGGGTGGCATCGTCGGGATGCCTAGCCACGGATATTGACCGAAGAGCGCGAGCCAGATCTTCGTGAATACCCGGGCCTGCGCGACGCCGCCGAGCCGGGAGATGACCGCGCGCGCGCGGCCCATCGCAGCGTTTGCCGGATCGACGCCCAACACTTTGAGCGCGGTATACGCTTCGATGGTGGTGCTCACGTCGGCGGGGCCATTGTGGTACAGCGCCCAGGAACCGTCATCGCGCTGCGCTTGGAGGAGATGCTCTCGCGCGCCGGCACGGATTGGGTCAAGACTTACCCCGAGAAAGCACAAGAGCAGGACGTGCTCGGCCGTCATGGTCACATTCGTCTCAAGCTCATCCGTCCACCAGCCGTCGGCGTGCTGATGTTCCAAAAGCCACTCGGTCGCTGCGTTCAGCGCATCATGCGACAATGGCGACACTCCCGAGCGCGCCCGCAAGCAGCCGCGCGGCCGCCACGCCGCTGCGCACCGCGGACTCCATGGTGTCGGGCCAGCCGGTGTCCGTCCACGAACCCGCGATGGCGAGATTGGGAAACGACGTTTGCGGGCCCGGCCGCCTTTGCGTGGGCGCCGGCAGATAGGTCGCTTCCGCGTTGCGAGTGACCGCGCTGCGCACGAGCGTTGCGCCGTGGAGCGCGGGAATCGCCCGCTTGATCTCCTCCCAACACCGCTGGCTGACTTCCACCGCAGGCATGCTGACGTAGCTCCGGGCGTCGCTGAGGCTGCAGCACAGATATCCGCTGCCCTTCTCAAAGATCCACTGCAGCGGCGAATCGAGCACGGCAGCGAAATCAAATCCGAGGCGACCGCGATCGTGCCACAGGTGCACGTCGACGATGGGATACGGCTTGTATCCGTCTAGCGCCGGCAACCCGATCTGCGTCGCATCGCCCGCCACCCGCGAAAGCTGCGGCGGCGCGAGCGCCAAGACGACCGCATCGAATGCGCGACGCTGGCCGTCGTCGAGGATGATCCCGTCCACTTCCCCATGCGTGCGCGAATACGACAACCCGGTCACCGGAGCGCTCAGATGGACGCGGGCAACGCTCTCGGCGGCCTTGGCGGCGAAGCGGGCAAGCGGCACGGTCGCGTATCCGAAGCGCGCCGCTTCTGCCCCGTTGAGAAACGCGGTCGACAAGACGAAGATGGCGTCGGCGGCGCTCACGTCTTCGAGCGGCGCATTGAGCGCCGGGATAAAAAATGGACGCCAAAAAGAGCGCAGCGCTTCTTCTCTCTCACCATGAAGCGCGAGCCACTGCGCGAAGCTTCCTTCACATGGCGGCGTTTCCGCGGCTTTGAGCGTCCGAGCCAGGCGCAGTTTGTCGCGCCATGCGAGGTGGCGATAGCCGAGGAACGATCCGACGAGGTGCCACGGCGCGGGCAACCCGACGGCGCGCAACCTGCTCGCGACCCCGTCGCGCGAAAAGACCAGCGCGTCGAAGCGCTCCTGCATGCGCACCAAGCTCGACATGCCGATCCGATCCACGAAGCGCAAGAACTCCGTGCAGCAGCCCAAGAAGACGTGCTGGCCGTTGTCCACCTCGATGCCATCGATGACGAATGACGTCGCGCGCCCGCCGAGCAAGCGGCTGCGCTCGAAGAGCTCGACCTCGAAACCTGCCTTCGCGAGATCGAAGCCCGCGGCGAGCCCCGCCAGCCCCGCGCCGACGACCGCTACCCTGCTTGCAGCCACGACTCCACCACCACATGCAGTTTTTCCATGTGATTGAGCGAGGCCCGAGTGCTCAGCGGCAGCCAAGGATCGGCCTCGATCTTCGCCAGGATTCGCGCGTAGATCCCCGCCATGGTCTTGACGCACACCGCCGAACGCCGCGGGATGTATTCAAGCAAGCGCAGCCCGGAAGCATAGAGGCGCGCGGCGCGATCCGCTTGGAAGCGCACGAGCTGTGGCCACGCAGGACCACGCCTCCCTTCGAGCAGGTCGCTCTCCGCGATGCCGAACCGCGCGAGCTCGTCCTGCGGCAAGTAGATCCGCCCTCGCAGAGCGTCTTCTCGCACGTCGCGGAGGATGTTCGTGAGCTGCAGCGCTACGCCGAGGTCCTCGGCAAAGTCGAGCGCGACGGCTTCCGAAAAACCGAAGATGCGCACGCACATGCGGCCGACGACCGAAGCCACGAGCCTGCAGTACGCGCGCAGGTCCGGCCACGTCGCGTAGCGAGAGCGGTTGAGGTCCGTCTCAACGCCATCGATCAACTCTTGCAGCTCGAGCTCGGGAATCCCATAGCGCGCGATGGCACGTGACAGCACTTGCGTCACGGGGTCGGAATACTCGCCGCGCATGCAACGGTGGATGCGCAGGCGGCTGGCTTCGAGGCGCGCGCGCAGGTCCGTGCCCACGTGCTCGTCGACGTCGTCATCGACTTGGCGTGCAAAATCGTAGAGCGCATAGATGGCGGTGCGCTGTTCGTGGGGGAGCGAGATGAAACCCCAATAGAAGTTCTTCGCGTTGCGGCGCGCCAGCTCGCCGCAGCAGCGCTCGGAGCTTCGCAGGTCGAGCACGACCGCCTCGCTGCGCTGCTCAGGCCGTTTCAAATTTTTTCTCAGCGCGAACTTCGCGCAAGCTCGAGGCACACGCGCGCAGCACGAGGAGCGCCTTTGTCGCCATGGAGACCTGCGGGCGCCGCTCGTTCGTCGTAAAACCTTGCCGCGCGATGGCATCGACGATCGCTATGCCTCCGAGGCGATAGAGCGTGAGCTGGACGCGATAGGCGAAGGGCGCCATGGCCTCGAGCTCGACCCCGCACGCGAGGAGCTCGCGCGCGCGCTCGCACAGCGATCGCACCGCAAAGGCAGTGCCGCCGGTCCGCAGATCGGACTGCAGGAGATAGCAGCGGCCGCGCGCGGCATCGCGTGCAACATCTTGCGCGTGATTGGCCAGCTGCAGTCCGACGCAGAGCGCATCGGAGAGCGCGGCCGCCTTGGGGGTATCCAATCCGAAGATCGGCAGCACCATGCGTCCGACAGGGGCTGCCGACAACTGGCAATAGGCGAGCAGTTCCGGCCAGGATTCGTAGGAGTGGATGGATTGGTCCTGGACGTTCGCTTCGATCAGATCCAAAAATGGCTGCCGCCCTAACCGATAGCGCCCCACGGTCTGTCGAAGCGCGATGAGCACGGGGTGCACCGGCTGCGCGCCGGCGAAAAGCGCGGTCACCTCGTCGCGCCAGCGCGCCAGCCGCTCGAGCCCGGCATCGCCGCTCTCGTCTCCCAAATCGTCGGTCGTCCTGCAATAGGCGTAGGTCCGCATGAGATCGCGCGCCTGAGCCGCGCCCACCAGGCCGCTGACCGCTACGAAATTCTCGTAGTGCCGGCGGGCCAAAAAGCGACAATATTCGTCGGCAGCCTGCAGCTCGGTGAGCTCGCTCACCGCCCCAGCACCTGAACCACGACGCTGCGCTCGCGCGGCGAGCACAGCTCGATGAGGAAGATGCGCTGCCAGCGGCCCAGCTCCAGGCGACCGTCGGTGACGGGAACCGTCTCGCTCGAGGACAGGAGCAGATGACGGCAGTGCGCGTGACCGTTGATCGGCTCGTCAGGCGGCGTGTTGCGCCGTCGCGACAGGTCGTCGTGCTCGTAGAGCCCTGTCGCCGCCGGCACGAGACGGTCGAGCAGGCGCGAGAAATCGCCGAGCAGCAGCTCTTCGTTCTCGTTGACGCGGATCGCGGCCGTCGTGTGCAACGAGTACACGTGCACGACGCCGTTGCGCACTCCCGACGCTGACAAGACGCTCGCCACGTCATCCGTGATGTCCACGAACGACCCCGCTTGGCGCGTCTTGTAATGAAGGCGCCCGACCGTCGGCCGCGGAGCCTCGAGTTCTCCGTCGCGCTGCAACCACGAGGTCTGCTGCAACTCGGCGATCGTGCGCGTGCCGACGGCGAACATGCAGACCCGCAGCACTTCGATGAGCTCGGATGCCAGATCGTGGACCGCGCTGGCGCTTTGCGCCGCGGCGCGCAAGAAGGGAGCGGCCATGCCCACGAGGTCAGCGCCAAGCGCAACGGCTTTTGCCAGGTCGATCCCGTCGCGGATGCCGCCGCTTGCGAAGATCAACCCCTCCGGCGCGGCGCGGCGCGCCGCCGTCAATGCAGCGGCTGTTGGAATCCCCCAACCGGAGAACGCGCCGGCCACGCGCGCGCGAACCGGGTCGCTGATCCGATGGCGTTCGACTTCGCTCCACGACGTGCCGCCGGCACCGGCGACGTCGACCGCGCTGACCCCGGCGTCGAACAACGCCCGGACGATGTCCGGGGCGATCCCCCATCCGACTTCCTTGACGACGACCGGAACGTCGAGCGTGCTACAGACGGCCGCGATCTTCGGAAGCAATCCCGAGAAATTCGCATCCCCGCCCGGCTGGAGCGCTTCCTGCAAGGCGTTGAGGTGCAACACGAGCGCATCGGCATCGAGTTGCGAGACGAGACGCATGCAATCGTCTGCGTCATAGCCGCGGTTGAGCTGCACGGCGCCGAGGTTGGCGAACAGCGCGACATCGGGCGCAAGCTTGCGGACCGCGAACGAGTCGAGCAGATCGGGATGTTCGAACAGCACGCGACCGGAACCCAACCCAAGCGCGAGCCCGGCTTCCTGCGCCGCGCGCGCCAAGTTGCGATTGATACGCCGCGCCTCGTCCGTGCCACCCGTCATGCACGAGATGAGGAGCGGGGCGGCAAGCGCGCGCCCAAAAATGCTCGTCGAGGTCTCGATCTCCGCGAGGTCGACGTCGGGCAGAGCGCGATGGATGAAACGATAGTCGTCAAAGCCGTTGCCGACGCCCTTGCCGGCTACGTCCGCTTCCAGGTTGATGCGGATGTGATCCGCCTTGCGCGATGCGGTTCCGTCTCCGCTCGCTTTTGCGGTTTGCAGCTGGCGGCCGTCCTGTCTATCGACACCGACGTGCGACATAATGCGTCACCTCGAGGAACTGGTCGATGTGCTGACGGGGAAGCCCGCTCGTCTCCACGATGCGCGCCGCCCTGTCAGCAAAGTGTTGTGATGCGCCGCGGGTGAGGTCGGCTCCGCCTGCCGCTTCGAGCAATGCCCGAATCTCAGGCATGCGGTCACCCGTCCCGCGTGGCACCGCGAAAAGCTCGCGCAGTTGCTCCCGCTCGCGCTCGCCCATCGCCGCGTAGCCGGCCACGACGGGAAAGGTCAGCTTGCAGCGGCCCAAGTCGCCGCTCGAAGATTTTCCTGTGATCGCAGAGTCGCCCCACGTGCCCAGCCAATCGTCGCGGATCTGGAAGGCGACACCGAGCAACGTGCCTGCGTGGGCCAGCCGCGCGGCAAGCGCGCTGTCGGCGCCCGCCATGACCGCTCCCGCTTGCAGGCTGGCTCCGATCAATGCTCCGGTTTTCGCTCGAACCATGCGCAGGTAAGCGCGCAGCGGGGTTTCGGGTTTGCCTTCAAAGCGCAGGTCGAGCGACTGACCTTCGACGACGACGAGCACCGCATTCGCGATGAGCCGCGCCGCGCGTAACTGGCGCTCGGGATACTTGCCGTCCGCCGCCGTCAGCGTCGCGAAGGCCTTGGCGAACAAGGCGTCTCCCGCATTGATGCCCTGCGCGAGGCCCCACACCGCCCACACCGTGTCGCGGCCTCGCCGGCTGCGATCGCCGTCCTGAATATCGTCGTGCACGAGCGTGAAATTGTGCACCCATTCGAGTCCGGCGGCAGCCGGAAGCGCCGTCTCGGCTGGGCTGCCGCACGCCTCGCAGGCCCACAGGCAAAGGGCCGGGCGTAGGAGCTTGCCGGGCGAGCCCTGCAAGGGTCGACCGCTTTGATCCGTCCACCCCATGTGGTACGCGATCATCTTCGAGCTGAAAGAGCCGTTGACGGGCGCTTTTGCTCGCAGCTGCCCGACGATCGTGTCGGTGTAGGAGGTCAAGATCGATGGATTGCCGTCACCACCGCTCGTCGCGCCTGCCAGCGTCTCGTAGGCCACGTGGGAACTCCTAAGAGGCTCGGGCCTGCATACGAATGGAAGATGAAAACGATGATGGACGGGTAACCTGTCTGCAGTCCAAGTGCGTTGCGTTTCTTTTGTCGGACCCACATCCCTCCGCAGCTTCCGGCAAGACAAGCACCTCTTATAGAAGAAAAAAACTGCTGCGCGCGCTGTGCTCCGCGTCAACGAAATGCGACCAATCGCCGCATCGTACCATTCGGTACCGTGAAGCGCTTGGTTCAAAGGAAGTTCCGGGGTTATGGAAATGTCTCAGTCGATGAAGACGCTATTTGTGAACCCGCCGAGTTTCGAGGGTTTTGACGGCGGAGCTGGCTCTCGCTATCAAGCGCGCCGCGAGATCCGCTCGTTTTGGTACCCCACGTGGCTCGCTCAGCCGGCAGCCATGGTGCCGGGAAGCCGATTGATCGACGCGCCACCTGACGGACTCACCGTCGAAGAAGTCGCGCCGCTGGCCAAGGACTACGAGCTCGTCGTCATGCATACGAGCACGCCTTCGTTTCACAACGATGCGAAGTTCGCCGCCCGGTTGAAACAAGAAAATCCGGATGTCATGGTGGGAATGGTCGGCGCACACGTCGGCGTGCTGCCGCTGGAATCGATGAAGGCCGCACCCGCGGTCGATTGGATGGCCCTCGGAGAATTCGATCACATCTGCCTCGACATCGCCTCGCACAAGCCGCTCGAAGAGACGCCGGGCATCATCTTCCGCCGCGGCAGCAGTATCGAATACACGCCGAAGCGGCCGACCCTCGAGGACATGGACTCCCTGCCCACGGTCATCGAGGTGTACAAGCGCGACCTGACCGTTGAAAATTATTTCATCGGCTACTTGCGACATCCATATCTATCGCTTTACACCGGCCGAGGCTGCCGCTCGAAGTGCACTTTCTGCCTCTGGCCTCAGACCGTCGGCGGTCACGTGTATCGCGTCCGCAGCGTGGCCAGCGTCGAAGCCGAGATGACGCTCGCGAAGAAGTATTTCCCGCAGGTCCGCGAGTTTTTTTTCGACGACGACACGTTCACGGACGATCTGCCGCGCGCCGAGGAGATAGCGCGCCGCTTGGGGCGTCTCGGATTGACGTGGTCCTGCAACGCGAAAGCCATCGTGCCGCGCAAGACGCTCGAGATCATGAAGGCGAACGGCCTGCGCCTCTTGCTCGTCGGATACGAATCGGGGAACCAGCAGATCTTGAACAATATCAAGAAGGGCGTGCGCCTCGACATCGCCCGGCGCTTCTCGCGCGATTGCCGGGAACTGGGCATCACCGTCCACGGCACGTTCATCGTCGGTCTCCCCGGGGAGACAACCGAGACCATCCGCGAGACGATTCGCTTCGCCTGCGAGGTCGAGCCTGAAACGATTCAGGTGTCGCTCGCGGCACCGTATCCCGGCACCGAGCTCTTCCGGCAGGCGCAGGAGCAAGGCTGGCTATCGATTCAAAGCGATGGCCTCGTGGACGATCACGGCATCCAAGCCGCAGCGCTCAACTATCCGCACCTCAGCTCGACCGTCATCTTCAACTCGCTCGACGAGTTCTATCGCAGGTTCTACTTCCGGCCGCGCAAGATGATCTCACTGTTCGGCGGCATGCTGCGCGACCCGCAAGTCATGAAGCGGCGCTTACGCGAGGGCGCGGAGTTCTTCAAGTTCCTGCGCGAAAGAAAGAACCCCCACGCGGAGGGGGTTGATGCGAAGATCCCTGCCGCGGTGGGTTAGATCGCTTCTGCTTGCGGGAACCAGTCCATCAACTGGTCGATGACGTCGTCCGCCAAGAATCCGGGCGTTGAAGCGCCGGTCGCGATGCCCACGCGCTCGTCGCCGCAAAACCAATCGCGCTGCAGATCTTCGGGTTTCTCGATCAAGTAGGCTTTGCTGCCTTGCGTCTGCGCGATCTCGGCCAGGTGACGCGTGTTGGCCGACTTCGAACCACCGATGACGATCATCGTGTCCACTTCAGAGGCGAGGTCTTGGGCTGATTTCTGGCGCCCTTGCGTGTCCGAGCAAATCGTGTTGAAGACGCGGGTCTCGTAGTTCATCGCCGAGATCTTCCCGACGAGCTCGCGGAACTTGTCTCCGTTCAGCGTGCTTTGGGACACGATCGCGATGCGCCGGGCCTTGCGGATCTGGGTGTCGTCTGCCGGCCATTCGTTGAGGATGATGGCGCCTGGCGCGTGGCCTGCGATGCCCTTGACTTCCGGGTGGTTCGGGTCGCCGAGGATGACCACCGTGCGCCCCTCCTCGGACAGCCGCTTGGCGAGCCGCTGCGTGCGCGTGACCATCGGACAGGTGGCGTCTACGACGCGCAGACCTTTGGACTCGGCCGCCTCGATCGTCTGCGGGGGCAAGCCGTGCGCGCGGATGAAGAGCGTTCCCGACTCGATGTCTTCGAGCGAGTCGACGTTGTGCAGTCCTTTGTCTTCGAGTTCCTTGACGATGAGCGGGTTGTGCACGATGTTGCCCATCGTGTGGACGTCGCTGCGTTCGGCCGTCTCCGAGAGGGCCTTCTTATACGTCAGCTCAACGCCGAAGCAGAACCCCTGAGTCCGCGCTTTTTGTATCTGCATGCCTCTCCATCAAATCGGCGATCGCCGCCGCGAGCTGCTGCGTCCAGCCGGTGATCTCGCTTTTCGTTGGTTTTCGTTCCGTTCCCTGGAACTGCATCGGCTCACCGATGCGTACTTCGACGTGACTGCCGCGCAGGCGCCTGCTTGCGAAGTTGGTGCCGACGAGCGCCACGGGCACGATTGGGCAGCGCGCCGTCGCTGCGAGCAGCACCGCACCGTTGCGGGCCTGCAGGTCGCCGTTGGGATTGCGCCGTCCTTCCGGGAAGATGCCAACCACTTCGCCGCTTCTGAGCAGTCGCAGCGCATGGCGGATCGCGCCGATATCGGAGCTCTCGCGGTCCACGGGAAACGCGTGCACGGCGCGGATCGCCGGACCGAGCGGCCACATCCCGAAGAGCTCGCGCTTGGCCATGTAGTTGATCGTGCGTGGAAACCAGGCGCCGAGCACGGGAGGATCCCAGTACGACAGGTGGTTAGAGGCGACCACGAGCCCGCCGTTTATCGGCACGTGTTCGACACCGCTGACTTTCGCGTCGAAGAACACCGTCGTGAACGGGCGCAGGAACGCTTTTGCAAGACCGTAGAGGTTCATGGTTGATTTTTTGCGGCAACCGTGCGTTCGAGCGAATCCGCCACCTCCTCGATCGTCAGATCCGACGTGTCGACGACGATCGCGTCTGGAGCCTTGGCGAGCGGCGAGACCGCGCGCGTGGTGTCGCGCAGGTCGCGCGCCACGATCTCAGCATGGAGTTCCTCGCGGGTGATGCGGATGCCGGCATCGTGCAGCTCGCGCCAGCGTCGGTCTACCCGAGCGTCGACGGACGCCGTCAAGAAGAACTTGAAGCGCGCTTGCGGGAGCACGACCGTGCCGATGTCGCGCCCGGCCATGACCACATCGCGATGCAGCGCGAAGGCGCGCTGGGCCCCGATGAGCCGCTTGCGCACCGCGGGCATCGCCGCGATCGGAGAGACGGCCTGCGAGACCGCAGGCGCGAAGAGCTCCGGTCCGAGCAGGCGGCCATCAAGCCTGATACGATAGCTGCGAGGATCGCGCTCGTCCGATACGACCTCGGGCAGTGCCCGCTCCGCGAGCGCGTCGACGCCGCGCTCGTCGTTTGGCTTCACCCCGCTCTGGAGCGCCATGAACGCGACGGCGCGGTAGAGCGCGCCGGTGTCGAGAAATGCGAAGCCGAGCCGCTGAGCAAGCCGTTTGGCCACCGTGCTCTTCCCCGACGCGACCGGCCCGTCGATTGCGATCTGAACCGGCGCGCGGTCGGGCGTCCTCATCAGGTATGTGGGTTCGGGCTTGCGAGCATGCGACCTTGGTTGCCGGAAGGCGCACGGGGCGAGCCGAACATCGTCGCCGATGCAGACCAAGCCTATCGTGGAGATCGACGGCACCAATCTCTCATTAGAACTGGTGCGACGCGTTGCCGTCGATGGCGCGCGCGTCGGACTGCATCCCGAAGCGCTCCCTCGAATCCGGTCGGCTCGCGAGGTCGTCGAGCGCGCGGTGGCGTCAAACGGGCGTATCTACGGAGTGACGACCGGATTCGGCAGGTTGAAAAACGTCAAGATAGACGCCGACGAGGCGACCGAGCTGCAGCGAAACCTGATCCTCAGCCACGCAAGCGGGGTGGGCGAGCCGTTGCGCCGAGACGCCGTGCGCGCGAGCATGCTCTTGCGAGCACACTCGCTCGCACGCGGGTATTCCGGCGTCCGCGTCGAGCTCATCTCGCTCCTGCTCGACATGCTCAACCGCGACGTCGTGCCGGTCATCCCGGCACAAGGCTCCGTCGGCTGCTCGGGTGATCTCGCGCCGCTCGCTCACATGGCCCTCGTCCTCATCGGCGACGGAGAGGCCTGGGTGGGCGGCGATCGCCTCGCCGGCCGCGCCGCGCTCGAGCGCGCAGGCTTGGAGCCGCTGACGCTTTCGTTCAAGGAAGGCCTCTCGCTGATCAACGGCACGCAGATCATGACCGGGGTAGGGGCGCTCGCGCTCCAACGCGCGCGCGTGGCGCTCAAAGCGGCCGATGTGACCGGCGCCATGAGCCTCGAGGCCTACTTCGGCACGGACGCGCCGTTCCAAGAGCGGATCAACGCGCTGCGCCCACACTCCGGTCAAGCGCGCGCCGCTCACAACGTTCGTCGCCTGCTGCAAGGCTCGGGCGTGCTGGCTTCGCATCGCGACTGCGAGCGCGTGCAGGACCCGTACTCGTTTCGCTGCATGCCGGTGGTGCACGGCGCCACGCGTGATGCCGTCGAATTCGCGGCGAACACCCTCGACATCGAGATCAACTCCGTCACCGACAATCCGATCATCTTCGCCGAAGACGGATCGCTTGTCAGCAATGGAAACTTCCATGGCGCGCCGGTCGGATTGGCGCTCGACTTCGCCAAGATCGCGCTGACCGACGCCTCCTCCATCGCCGAGCGGCGAGTTGCGAAACTGCTGGACGGCGACGAGGGCCTACCCCCGTTCTTGACCGAGCGCTTCGGCCTGTGCAGCGGCTACATGCTTGCGCAATACACCGCTGCCGCGCTCGTGAGCGAGAACAAGGTGCTCTCCACGCCCGCGTCCGTCGATTCGATCCCGACCTCCGCTGGTCAGGAAGACCACAACAGCATGGGCACGATCGCGGCGCGGCACTGCGCCTCGGTCGTCGAGAACTACGAGACCGTCATCGCGATCGAACTGCTCGTGGCGGCACAGGCGCTCGATTTTCGCAGCTCGCTGTCGTTCGGCAACGGCACCGCCATCGCGCATCGGCTGCTGCGCGAGCGCGTCGCGCACCTGGATCGTGACCGCGAGCTGAGCCGAGACGTCGCCGCGGCCGTGGAGCTCATTCGCTCCGGCGCGCTCGTCGACGCGGTCGAGCGCGAGCTCGGAGCGCTCTGAGCGTATGAGCTCCGTATCTGCGGCCCGCGTCGTGCGCGCGCCTCGGGGCTCGAACCGCACCTGCCTCGGGTGGGGGCAGGAAGCCGCCATGCGCATGCTCATGAACAACCTCGACCCCGAGGTCGCAGAGCGGCCGCAGGATCTGGTCGTGTATGGGGGCAGCGGTCGCGCGGCGCGCTCGTGGGATGCCTACGACGCCATCGTGCGCACGCTGCAGCGCTTGCGCAACGACGAGACTCTGCTCGTGCAATCCGGAAAGCCTGTCGGCGTCTTCGCGACGCACGAAGCCGCGCCGCGGGTATTGCTCGCCAACTCGTTGCTCGTGCCGGCGTGGGCCAATTGGAAGGTGTTCCGGGAACTCGAGGCCGCCGGGCTGACCATGTACGGCCAGATGACCGCGGGTTCGTGGATCTACATCGGCACGCAAGGCATCCTGCAGGGGACCTACGAGACGTTTGCGGCGCTTGCGCGCAAGCACTTCGGCGGCAGTTTGCGCGGGAAGATCACGCTGACGGCGGGGCTGGGCGGGATGGGCGGCGCACAGCCTCTCGCGGTCACGATGAACGGCGGCGTTGCGATCGTCGTCGAAGTGGATGCCGAGCGCATCCGCCGGCGCATCGAGGGGCGCTATTGCGACGAAGCCGCCACGAGCGTCGACGACGCTCTCGCCCGGGCGCAGGGGGCCGCGAAAGCCGGCCGCGCGCTGTCCATCGGCTTGCTCGGCAACGCGGCCGAGGTTTTCCCCGAGCTGCTCGGCCGGGGCGCGCCGATCGACGTCGTCACGGATCAGACCTCTGCGCACGACACGCTCAACGGCTACGTGCCGGCCGGGCTCTCGCTCGAGGGTGCGAACGAGTTGCGCGAAGAGGATCCGCAGCAGTACGAACGCCGCTCGCTCGAATCGATCGCGGCTCACGTGAGCGCGATGAACGGTTTTCTGCGCAAGGGTGCGGTCGTGTTCGACTACGGCAACAACATCCGCGCGCAGGCGGCCGCTGCGGGAGTCAAAGACGCGTTCGACTTCCCCGGGTTCACCCCGGCTTACATCCGCCCGCTCTTCTGCGAAGGGAAAGGGCCGTTTCGATGGGCCGCGCTCTCGGGCGATCCCGCGGACATCGCCAAGCTGGACGATGCCCTGCTCGAAACATTCCCGGACGACGCGCATCTGCGGCGCTGGATAGAGCTCGCCCGAGAGCGGGTCAAGTTTCAAGGGTTGCCTGCCCGCATCTGCTGGCTCGGATACGGCGAACGCAAGGCCTTCGGTCTGCGCATCAACGAGCTGGTCAAGCGCGGCGAACTCGCGGCGCCCATCGTCATCGGGCGCGATCACCTCGATTGCGGTTCGGTCGCCTCGCCCTATCGGGAGACCGAGGCGATGAAGGATGGTTCGGACGCGATCGCCGATTGGCCGATCCTCAACGCGCTGCTCAATGCGGTCGGCGGCGCTCATTGGGTTAGCGTCCACCACGGCGGTGGGGTGGGCATTGGTTACTCCATCCACGCCGGCATGGTGGTCGTTGCGGATGGTTCCGAGGATGCGGCCGCCCGGCTTGGCCGCGTGCTCACGACCGATCCCGGGATCGGCATCGTGCGCCACGCGGATGCCGGCTATGACGAGGCCCGGGCCGCGGCCGACCGCCACGGCATCGACTGGAAACTGTAGGGACGAAAATACCTCGCCGGAACAGCCGATACAAAGAGGGATGATGAAAGATCTACAACCCGCTCAACAATACGAGGATTTTGGATCCGCTGCAGAGGTGGCGCTCGGGCTGCTCCGCGAGAAGGTCGGCCTGCAGTACTGGATGATCACTCGCCTCGCCGGCGACGAGCTCATCGTGCTCAACTGCGTCGGCGATAGCTTCGGCATCAAAAACGGCGACAGCATGCTTTGGACCGACACGCTTTGTTCGCGCATGCTCGCCGGCAGCGGTCCGCGCGTGGCGCCGAGGGTTTCGGAGGTGCCGGCCTACGCAAACGCACCGCTCGCTCAGGCGCTGGGCATCAACACCTACATGGGAGCGCCGCTAACGCTTTCCGACGGCAAGCTCTACGGCACGCTCGCCGGTTTCGACCGCGAGCCTAAGCGCGATGACCTCAAAGCCCAGCTGTGGCTCGTGGAGATGGTCGCGGGATTGCTCGGTGCGATCGTGTCGCGCGAGAAAAGCGCGGGTGACAGCGCCACGCAGCTCGTCTCGGAAGGCGGCGAAGTGCTCGTGGACAAGCTCACGCAGACCTTCAACCGCCGCGCCTGGGATCGCATCCTCGTTTCGGAAGAAGCGCGATGCGCGCGCCACAACCATTCGGCCTGTGTCATCTGCGTCGACATCGACACGCTGCGCGCCATCAACGACGCGCAAGGCCGCGACAAGGGCGACGAGCTGCTCATCCGTACCTCGCAGATCCTCAAGCGCGCCTGCCGTGGTTATGACGTGGTCGCGCGAACCGGCGAAGACGAGTTTGCGATCTTGGCGGTCGAGTGCGGGCTGAAGGGTGCCAAGGGGATGTTCGACCGCATCAACGGCGGCTTCCATAAAGAGAACATCAAGGCTTCGCTCGGCATCGCGTTGCGCAATGCCAGCACCGGTTTGCCGAGAACGTTCGAAGAGGCTACCAACACGCTGCTCAACGCCAAGCGCGCTAGGACGTAGCGGCCTGGAAGTACTTCGACGTCAGTCCGTGGTCGAGATGACCCGCGATGAGCAGTGACGCTTGCACGACGCGATCGAGGTTCACGCCCGTGCCGATTCCCATCCCGTCGAGCATATAGATCAGATCTTCGGTCGCAAGATTGCCCGCAGCGCCGGGCGCGTACGGGCATCCTCCTAGACCACCGGCCGACGCGTCGAAGATCGCGATCCCGGACTGCAATCCGGCGACCACGTTGGCAAGCGCCGTCCCGCGCGTGTCGTGGAAGTGCAGAGCAAGCCGCCCGGAATCGATGCGTCGCAGCACGAGTTGGCAAAGATCGGCGACTTGACGGGGCGTCGCCACGCCGATGGTGTCGCCGAGGCTGATCTCGTCCACGCCCAGATCGATGAGTTCCCCGGCCACCTCGAGCACGGCTTGCGGCTTGACTTCGCCCTCGTAGGGACAGCCGAAACAGGTGGAGACGTACGCGCGCACTCGCATCTGTTGCGTTTTTGCGCGTTCGATGACGGGCTTGAAGCGCTCGAGCGATTCCGCGATCGTCGCGTTGATGTTGCGTGCGGCGAACGTTTCTGACGCCGCGGTGAAGACCGCGATCTCATGGACGCCTGCGCCGAGCGCGCGCTCGAAGCCGCGCAGGTTCGGCACCAGCACGGGGTAGCGGACGCCGGGTCGACGCTCGATCTCGCGCATGACGTCTTCCGCGTCCGCGAGCTGCGGGATCGCGTCGGGCCGCACGAATGAGGTCACCTCGATGACCGGCAAGCCTGCTTCCGAAAGCGCGTTGACGAAGGCGACCTTCACGGCGGTTGGGATGCTCGCGCTCTCGTTCTGCAGACCGTCGCGCGGGCCGACCTCAACGACGGTCACCCGATTGGGAAGCGATGCGAACGCCGAGGCCATCGGCCGATCAGTCCTCCGCGAGCACGACGAGCGTCTCGCCCGCGCTTACCGTCTGACCGGCTTGGATCATCACCCGGCTGACGGTGCCCTCGTATGGTGCGACGATGCTGTGCTCCATCTTCATAGCCTCCATGACCGCGAGGACCGCAAAACGTTCGACGCGATCGTGCGGCCGCGCGACCACCTTGACGATCGTGCCGCTCATGGGCGCTTGCACGAGACCCGCCGCGCCACCCGCCCCATGGCGCGGGCCCGCATGTTCTTCTGCCGTTGGCGGCTCGGGCAATCCCAAGCTCGTGACGTCACCGTGGAAGCTCGTAGCGATTCCTGACTGCGTCGGCCAAGCGGCGAACTTGACGGTGCCGGAAGGGCCCACGAGCTCGTATGCTCCGTCACCCAAAGCGCGCACCTCCGCTGACGCCTGTCCGGCGCTCGCGCGCCATGCGCCCCGTGCGAAGCTCCAGCGAGCTTCGACCGTGAGCTCGGGCTCGGTGAAGCGCACGCTGCGAGGAGTCGCGGAATGCCTCCACGGTCCGGCCGCTTGCCATGGGTCCGTCTGTCTTGTCCGCGTGCCGAGGTGGACTTTTTCAAGCGCGCCCGTCGCCCCGAGCGCCACAAGCGTCACGGGAACCTGCGGGTCCGCGCGGACGAGCTCCGCGAGATGACGCTCCAAAAAGTCCGTCTGCGTGCGCGCCGCGACGAAGTCCGGCTCGGAGACGAGCCGGCGCAGGAAGCCGACGTTGGTCGCGATCCCACCCACCACATAATCGTCGAGCGCGCGAGCGAGCAGCTCGACGCATCGAGGCCTCGATTCCTCGCGTGCGATGAGTTTTGCGATCATGGGATCGTATGCCGCGCTGACCTGCGAGCCTGCCCGCACGGCCACGTCGTTGCGCACGCCGGGCAAGACGGGCGGGTTGAACGTGGTGATCGTTCCTGTTGAGGGTAAGAAGCCCGCTACCGTATCCTCGGCATAAATCCTGACTTCGATGGCCGATCCATGGGGATCGCGGGGGCCCGCTTCGATCTCGTCGCCAGCTGCGATGAAGAGCTGCTCGGCGACGAGGTCGCAGCCCGTGACCAGTTCGGTCACCGGATGCTCGACTTGCAGGCGGGCGTTCATCTCGAGAAAATGATAATCGCCGCCTTCGTCGACGAGGAACTCGACCGTGCCGGCATTGCGATACCCGACGGCTCGCACGATCGAAGCGGCTGCTTCCTGCAGGCGTCCACGCAGCTCGGCCCCGACGGCGGAGGACGGTGATTCCTCGACGATCTTCTGGTAGCGGCGTTGGATGGAGCACTCCCGTTCGGGGAACGTCATCACGTTGCCGGCATCGTCGGCCAGCACCTGGATCTCGACGTGCCTCGGATGCGCGATATAGCGCTCGAGGAACACGCTTGGATCTCCAAACGCCGCCTGCGCCTCGCGCTTTGCACCTTCGAGCGCCGCAGCGAACTCGTCGAGCTTTTGGACGAGGCGCATGCCACGTCCACCGCCGCCAGCCGCCGCCTTCACGAGGAGCGGGAAGCCGATGCTCCGCGCCGCTTGCGCGAGCGCCTCGGCGCTTTGAGCGGGACCGTCGTATCCCGCGATGATGGGGATGCCTGCCTCCTGCGCTATTCGCTTTGCGGCGATCTTGTCACCCACGGCTTGCATCGCGTCCGGCGGCGGCCCGACGAACGTCACGCCGGCGCGCGCGCAGGCGCGCGCGAACTCCGGGTTTTCGGAGAGGAATCCATATCCTGGATGGATCGCCTCAGCGCGCGAGCGCAGCGCCGCCTCGATGACGAGGTCGATGCGCAGGTACGAGTCCCGGGGCGCCACGCCGCCGATCGCGATAGCCTCATCGCAGACCTGCGCGTGCAGCGCATCTTTGTCTGCGTCGGAGTATATGGCGATCGAGCGAACGCCGAGGTCGCGACACGTGCGCGCGATGCGCACGGCGATCTCGCCGCGGTTCGCGATGAGAAGCGACGAAAAGAGCTTTATTCGTGCCACGAGGGGCGGCGCTTGTCCAAGAAAGCCCGCAGCCCTTCTTGCCCTTCTGCGCTGACCCGCTGCGCCGCGATCCGCTCGGCGGTCCACTGCCGAGCGTCGCGGGCGTCCTTCTTGCCCACGGTCCGGGCGATTTTCTTGGCGAGCCTGGCCGCGCTTGGACCGCTCGTCAGCAGCTCGTGCAGTTTCGGCGAAACGAAGACATCGAGTTGCCCTGGCGGCACGATCTCGTGCGCGAGGCCGATGCGCAGCGCGCGCTCCGCGTTGAAACGCTCGGCGCTGGGAAAGAGCGCGCGCGCGTGGCTTTCTCCGATCTTGCGGATGACGAATGGCGAGATGACGGCGGGCACGATGCCGAGCTTTGCCTCCGTGAAGCCGAAGAGCGCGTCTTCTTCTGCGATGACGACGTCGCACACCGCGACGATGCCCGCGCCCCCGCCGAGCGCCGCGCCCTGCACTTTGGCGAGCGTCGGACACGGGCAGTCGTCGATTGCCGCGAACATATCGGAAAGCCGCAAAGCGTCTTCCATGTTCTCCTGCTCGGAAAGATCGAGCGCCGCGCGCATGTAACGGATATCCGCTCCGCCGCAAAAGATCGCACCGGCGCCTTCGACGACCACCGCGCGAAGCGCATCGTCGCGGGCGAAACCGGAGAAGGCCGTGGTGAGCTCGGCGATGGTCGTCGCGTCCAAGGCGTTGCGCACCTCGGGGCGGTTGAGCCGTACCGATGCGACGTTTCCTTCCCTTGTCACGACGACAGAAGCGGACATCAGGTCCTCCTCGATGCAGGGGTCGCGAATGACGCAATCACATGCGGAAGATGCCGAACTTGGTGGGACGCGCCGGAGCGTTCGCGGCCGCGGATATCCCCAGTCCCAAGACATCGCGCGTTTGGGCGGGATCGATGATGCCGTCATCCCACAAGCGGGCGGTGCTGTAGTAGGGGTTTCCCTCCGCTTCGTACTTCTCCAAGATCGGCTGCGTGAACTCGCGCTGTTCTTCTGGGGTCATGGTCTTGTTCTGCCGTTCCAATCCATCCATCCGAACGGTCAAGAGAACGCTCGCCGCTTGCGGGCCGCCCATGACCGAGATGCGCGCGTTCGGCCACATCCACAGTTGCCGCGGCGCATAAGCTCTTCCGCACATCCCGTAGTTTCCGGCGCCGAACGATCCCCCGATGATGACCGTGAACTTCGGAACCTCGGCGTTGGCTACCGCCATCACCATCTTGGCGCCGTCTTTTGCGATGCCGCCTTCTTCATATTGCTTGCCGACCATAAACCCGGTGATGTTCTGCAAGAACACCAGCGGGATCCCGCGCTCGCAGCACAGCTCGATGAAGTGAGTCGCCTTGAGCGCGCTCTGCGAGAACAGAATCCCCTGGTTCGCGATGATGCCCGCGGGATGGCCGTGGATGTGTGCGAAGCCGCACACGAGCGTCTGCCCGTAGAGCGCCTTGAACTCGTGGAACTCGCTCCCATCCACCACCCGGGCGATCACTTCGTGCACGTCGTAGGGCTTGCGCCAATCGCGCTGCACGATGCCGTAGATCTCTGACGGATCGTGGGCCGGCGGACGCGGCGCCTGTACGGGCCAAGGGATCTTCTTCTGGTACGCGAGGTTGGCGACGATCTCACGGCAGACGCCCAGCGCTTGCTCGTCCGAGAGAGCGTAGTGGTCGGTGACGCCCGAGATGCGTGAGTGCACGTCCGCCCCGCCGAGATCTTCGGCGCTCACCACTTCGCCGGTCGCCGCTTTCACGAGCGGCGGCCCGCCCAAGAAGATTGTCCCTTCGCCCTTGACGATCACCGTCTCGTCGGACATGGCGGGCACGTACGCGCCGCCTGCAGTGCACGAGCCCATGACCGCCGCGATCTGCGCGATCCCTTCGCTCGACATGCGCGCTTGGTTGTAGAAAATACGGCCGAAGTGATCCCGATCCGGGAACACGTCGGCTTGCAGCGGCAAGAACGCACCCCCCGAATCGACGAGGTAGATGCACGGCAAGTGGTTCTGCTCGGCGATCTCCTGCGCACGCAAATGCTTCTTGACCGTGAGCGGGAAGTACGTACCGCCTTTGACCGTGGCGTCGTTGGCGACGATCACGCACTCTCGCCCCGACACCACGCCGATCCCGGTCACAAGTCCCGCGCTCGGCGCTTCGTTCTTGTAGAGATCCCACGCGGCGAGCGTGGAGAGCTCGAGGAACGGCGCTTGCGGATCGATGAGACGCGCGATGCGCTCGCGCACCGGCAACTTCTTGCGGGATACGTGGAGCGCCATCGCCTCCGCGCCACCGCCTTCGCTCACGCGCGCGGTCCGCTGCGCCAGCTCGTCGAGCAATCCGACGAAGTATTCGCGATTCGCGACGAATTCCGTCGACGATGTATCGATTCGCGTCTGCAAGACAGGCATGAACAGAGGCCACCATTCCGCGCCAGAGGGACGCAGCCTCCTCGGCGCCAACGCCGCAGCAGATGGCGAAGCTGTTCGAGTGCGTGCCGAACATCTCAGAAGGCCGGCGCGCCGACGTGGTCGCGCACATCGGCGAACTCGCCGCCAGCGTCTCGGATGTGACGCTCATCGACACGCAGAGCGACCCTTCCCACAACCGCTCCGTGTACACCCTCGTCGGCACAGGCGACGGGGTTGTCGAAGCGGCGCTGCGACTGGCCGGCGGCGCCATCGACGCGATCGACTTGCGCAGTCATCAGGGCGAACACCCGCGCATGGGCGCGGTCGACGTGATCCCGTTTATCCCGCTCGACGGCGCGAGCATGGAAGAAGCGGTGCTGCTCGCACGCCGCTGCGCGCAAGGCCTGTGGGAACGCTATCGCGTCCCGTCCTATTTCTACGAGGCGGCAGCGACCAAGGCAGAGCGCCGGGACCTCTCAGCCGTGCGCAAAGGGCAATTCGAAGGGTTGCTCAGCGCGGTCAAAGAGCCGGACCGCCAGCCCGACGTGGGCGAAGCCGCGCTGCATCCGAGCGCGGGCGCCGTGGCGGTGGGAGCGCGGGATTTCCTCATCGCTTTCAATGTCAATCTTGCGACGGCAGACCTCAAACTTGCCGAACGCATCGCGCTCGCCGTGCGCGCGCGCAGCGGCGGCCTCATCGGGATCAAGGCCTTGGGGTTCTCCCTGCCGGGCGATGTCGTGCAAGTGTCGATGAACGTCGTGAACGTCAAAGCGATACCGCTCTACCGCGTGACCGAGCTCATCCGGCGCGAAGCTGCAGCCGCCGGCGTCGCGGTCCGCGCTACCGAACTCGTCGGACTTTCACCCTTACGCGCAGTGCTCGAGAGCGCCGCGTACTATCTCCACTTCGACGAGGTCGAACCGTCGCAGGTGACGTGGTAGCCGGCGCGCGCTCCCGCTCCTATTCCATCCACGACGCCACCCTCGTCACGCTCGCCCCGCTTGCCTTGGCGGCCGGTCCGCAAGCGCTGGTCGAACGAGACGACCTCGGCCTGGTCGAACGTGGAACCGTACTCGTGGAGAACGGCGTCATCACGGCGGTGGGCAGCCAGCATGACTGCGCGCCGGCGGTGGCGCATGCGCGCTCGCGTTTCTCTTCCTTTGAAGAGCGCGACGCGCACGGGGCGGTTGTCATGCCGGGTTTCGTCGACGCGCACACCCACGCGCTCTTTGCGGGCAACCGGATCGCGGACTTCGAGGACCTCGCAGCCGGCCGCAAACCGGGTCTTGGAATGCCGTACACGATCGAGCAGACGCGGGCCGCGAGCGACGAAGTCCTCGCGCAGATCCTCGAGCGTCACCTCTTGCTCATGCGGGCGCACGGCACGACCGCAGCCGAGGTGAAGAGCGGCTACCAGCTCGACGCGCGTGGCGAGTTGCGGTCGCTCGCGCTGATGGCCCGCCTCGGCGCGCGTGCCGACCTGCCGCGCGTCGTCCCCACGTTTTGCGGCGCGCATGCGCTCGCCCCGGAGTTCGATGACTACGACTCCTTCGTGGACGAGCTGTGCGAACGCATACTGCCGCAAGTCGCAGACCAAGGCATAGCCTGGTTCGCCGACGCGTTCTGCGACCAGGGCTTCTTCACGCCGGCACAATCCGAGCGCTTTTTACGCGCGTGCGCGGCGAAGGGCTTGCGCCTGCGCATCCATGCGGACGAGCTCGCTCCAAGCGGCGGGGCGGAAGTCGCCGCGCGGCTGCACGCGGCCTCCGCCGATCATCTCAATTTCGTCGGAGCGCGGCAGATCGAGGAGCTCGCCGCGGCGGGTTGCATCGCGGTCTTGTGCCCGGGCACGGTCGAATACCTCGACCTCGAGCGCTTCGC
>JAJPHJ010000050.1 GCA_021325335.1 Pseudomonadota bacterium
CGGCTGCCCGGCTGGACATCGACTTGGCTGAAATCGGGCACCTCGTACATCATGTTGTTCAAGCGCGTGTTGAAGCGCGTCAAATCGTCGCGGCCGAGCTTGATGTGATCCTCGAGCGACGCTTGGGTGAGCTTCGTGGCTGCGATCGCGTCCGCCACCTGCTTGACGAGCGGCGTGATGTCCGGATCGAGCAGCTTGCCGCCGGGCATCTCGGCCTCCGGAAGCAGCGCCATCTCTTGCTGCGCTGCGGCGCGGGCGGCCGGGGTGAGGCTGGCAGCGTGCTGCACCTTGCCAAGCGCGAGCTGCCCTTCATTATAATCCCCGAGCGCCACGTCGATCTGGCCCGCATGCAAGAGCGCCAACTGGTTGTTGGGGTCCTTTGCAAGCACGAGGTCGATCTTGTGCTGCGCATACGCATAGCGGCCTTCGTCTTGGTCGTGGATCGCTTCTGCGAGCATCTGGTCCGTCGTCTGCTTGGAAAGCTCGGGGTATCCGCGCAGGTGGGCGACCCGATCGGGCGCTTCCGGGTGGTCCTCGAAATACTTGTTCAGCAAATCGTTGCCTTGGGCGGCTTCCTGATTTCCGAGGCGCTCCATGAACGACACCATCGCGTTGGGGTCGTAGCCCGCGCGGGTCATGAGCAAGAGGCCGTATTGATCGGCTTGCAGCTCGTCGATGCGCGACATCTTCTCGACCGACAGCCCGTTGATGAGGCCGCCGAACCGCCAGATGAACGGCGAGATGAAGGAAAGCACGCCAAGCACGACGTTGAGGATCTGCGCCTTTGCGTTGAGGGTGATCTGATTGCGCCGCTCGACGTGGCCCATTTCGTGGCCCAAGACGCCGGCGAGCTCGTCGTCAGAGTTGACGAAGTTCAACAAGCCGTAGTTGACGTAGACAAATCCGCCGGGCAGCGAAAACGCGTTGATGTCATTGGTATCGATGATCTTGAAAGTATAGTGGATGTCAGGGCGCGCTCTGAATTGGGCGAGGTTGCCCCCGATCTGGTTGACCCATCCCTGCAGGATGGGGTCGGTCACAAGGGGGTTTTGCTGGTCCACCTGGCGCGCGGCTTGCTCGCCGATGCGAATTTCGCTTGCGGTCGACACCGCCGCTGCGGGCACGGGCACGCTGGATACGACGAGACTAGCGAGCACGGCCACGGCGATGCTGCGTTCTACGGTCTTCTTCATGGTGGGTCTCCCGCCCAATCCCCGATGCTTCCTTGCGCCCGAAGAGCGGGGATGATACGGACCCTTTGCGACATGCCGCCTACGGGTCCCTGCGCCTCCGTTTCAGGCTGCGTTCAGCTTCGTGCACAGCGCGTCCACAGCATATTCGCCGTCACGTCCACAAGGGAAAAATGGGCTACCCGCAAAGCCGCGGGCAAGAGAGCTAATCCGTGCAAATCAAGGGTACCAAATCCGGCCTCTTGCTTCATCTGCATGAGCGGCCGCTCACACCTGTCGTCAGCAAGCTGCGCGAGCGGCTTGCGACCTTGCCTAATTTCTACCGCGGGGGCCGTGCGGTGCTGATGCTCGGTGGGCAAGCGCTCGAGCCGGCGGACCTGTCCGGGATCGTGGCAACCTTAGAAGAGTTTGGGATTTCGGCAGACGGAGCGGTCTGCGACACCGACGCGGTCGCGGACGTGGCGCGCAGCGCCGGCTTGCGCATCGTCGCGGCGAGCGTCGCCGCCGCGCCCCGCGTGCGCGACGATCGCACGCAGCCGGCGGACGTTCGTGCGGCGGCGCACGAAGGCGGAGAGGCCGCCGCGCGCGAGGCAGCGCGCAGAGGGCATAACGGAGCAGCCGCCAGCCATGCAAGAGAGGAAGCGGGTCTCGGCGCGGGAGGCGGCGCTCAGAACTGCTACTATAAAGGAAATCTGCGCTCGGGCCAGAGCCTAAGCGCCTTCGGCAATATCGTCGTCGTCGGCGACGTCAACGCCGGGGCCGAGCTCATCGCCACCGGCGACATCGTGGTGTGGGGAACGTTACGCGGCGTGGCGCACGCTGGTGCTGAAGGCGATGCTGGAGCGTCGGTCTATGCCTTGCGGCTGGAGCCGACGCAGCTGCGCATCTCGCGCGCGATCGCGTCAGCGCCAGGCGAGCACCGGCCTGGCAACCAAACGCCGGAGCCAGAGGTGGCGCGCATCGTGGAGGGAAAGATTGCGATCGGACCTGCACTCGGGGTGCGCGGAAAAACGAGGAACCGGTGAGAGGCAACATCTTCGTCATCACGTCGGGCAAAGGCGGTGTCGGCAAGACGACGACGACCGCGAACTTGGGAGTCGCGCTCGCGCGCCTGGGCAAGCAAGTCGCGCTCGTCGATGCGGACATCGGTTTGCGCAATCTCGACCTCGTGCTCGGCCTCGAGAAACGCATCGTGTACGACGTGGTGGATCTCGCCGAAGGCCGCTGCCAGCCGCGCCAAGCGCTTATCAAGGACAAACGCATCAACGGTTTGTTCCTCATGCCGGCGGCCCAGACCAAAGACAAGGAGTCCGTGAGCGAGACCCAGATGGCCCGGGTCGCCCATTCGCTCGGCGCCGATTTCGACGTCGTGCTGATCGACTGTCCGGCCGGGATCGAACACGGCTTTCGCAACGCCGTCGCCGGCGCAGATGAAGCGATCGTCGTGACGATGCCCGAGGTGTCGGCGATCCGCGACGCGGACCGGGTGATCGGCATGCTGGGCTCGCGCCGCGCGCGCCTCGTCGTCAATCGCGTGCGGCCCGACATGGTTCGCACCGGCGACATGCTGAGCGTGGACGACGTCGCGGAGATCTTGGGACGCGAGGTGCTTGGCGTCGTCCCCGACGATGAAGAGATCATCGACACCACGAATCGCGGCCAACCCGTGTCGCTCGACCCGAGTCGCAGGCTCTCGGCGATGTACGCAATCATGGCGCGCCGTCTTATGGGTGAAGACATCAAACCGCTCGAGATCGATGCCGACGGTCTGTGGACCAAGCTACGAAGGATCATGGTGGGCCAACGATGAGCAACGAGGTGCGACCGCAAGAAGAGCTCATCGCGTTGCCCGCGCCAAAGACGATCGGCGACGCGTTGGCCGCCGCCGCGGCACAACCGCCGGAACCTGTCGCCGTGGCCGCGGTCGAACCGCCGCCTGCCGAGCCCGCGCCCAAAAAGCGCGTGCGCATGCCGCGCGCCACCGAAGCCAAAGGTCGCGCCATCGTGATCACCTCGGGCAAGGGCGGGGTCGGCAAGACGACCGTCACGGCCAACCTCGGCGCCGCGCTTGCAGATGCGGGCAAACGGGTCGTGGTCTTCGACGCA
Organism: Pseudomonadota bacterium; assembly: GCA_021325335.1. GTDB lineage: Bacteria > Vulcanimicrobiota > Vulcanimicrobiia > Eremiobacterales > Eremiobacteraceae > JAJPHJ01. The sequence goes on from JAJPHJ010000050.1 coordinate 3,297, forward strand.
GATGTGGGCTTACGCAATCTCGATGTGGTCATGGGGCTGGAGAACCGCGTCAGGATGCACGCGCTCGATGTCATCGAGGAGCGTTGCGAGCTCGACGAGGCGCTCGTGCGCGACCGGGTGCGCCGCTCGTTGCTCTTGCTCCCGGCTGCGCAAAACCGCGACAAGGATGAGATCGAACCCGAAGACATGACCGACCTCGTCTCTGAATTGACCGAGCAGTTCGACTTCGTCCTGATCGACTGCCCGGCCGGGATCGAACAGGGTTTTCGCAACGCCGTCGTCGGCGCGCAAGAGGCGATCATCGTGACGACGCCCGAGGTTTCGGCCGTGCGCGACGCGGACCGGGTGGCCGGGCTCTTGCCGAACGACATGCCGGCACGCCTCATCATCAACCGCTTGCGTCCGGCGCTTGTGAAAAAAGGGACGATGATGAGCGTCGATGACGTGCTCGAGGTTTTGCGCCTGGAGCTGGTCGGCGTCATCCCGGACGATCGGGAGGTCATCGTCGCGACCAATCGCGGCAATCCCGTCGTCGACATGCCTGGTTCGGCGACCGGTCAGGCGCTGCGCCGCATCGCCGCGAGGCTCTTGGGCGAAAACGTGCCCATCCCGGACCTGACGCAGCGCAAGGATTGGTTCTCAAACGTGCTCTCGAAGCTGAACTTCTCGCGCGCTGACGCGAAAGGATAACGAGCGATGCTGGACTTTCTCACGAGGTTTTTCCGCCGCGAAGAGACGAGCGGCAACCAGGCCAAAGAGCGATTGCGCCTGGTGTTGCTCTCCGATCGAGTGTCGCTGGCGCCCGAGACCTTCGATGCGATGAAGACCGAAATGCTATCGGTCGTCCAACGCTATCTCGACATCGACGAGCATGGCCTCGACGTTCATTTCGAAAACGCGGACCGCCGCTTCATGCTGCTTGCGAATATCCCCGTGGTCAACGTGCGCTCGAGCGAACAGATCGAAGAAGAGCGGCGCCAACTCGCGGTCGGCGGCAACGGCACGCGGCATACGACGGGCGGCACCGTGCGCAGGCGCCGCAGGCGCAGGCAACGCGCCAAGACCCAAACGGCGACCAACGGCCACCTCGAAGCGCAGAGCCAAGCGCCCGAGCATCCGCCGGGCAACGGCAGCCTTCCCG
>JAJPHJ010000086.1 GCA_021325335.1 Pseudomonadota bacterium
CCGTCCGCGATCGCACGGACCTGGATGATGGAGCGTCCCGTGGCGAGGATGAAATAATCCGCAAAATTCGCGCGCCCGCGGATATCGAGCAGGACCACGTTCTCAGCCTTTTTCTCGATGGCGGCTTCTTTGGACCGTTGCGCCAGATCGTTGATCTCGCGATCGCTCAGCGTCGTGACGCGGGCTTGGGTCGATGCGATGCCATTGCTGCGCAGCCGCGGCGGGATGAGCGTTTGCGCTTGCCGGGCCGCTGGCGCCGGCCTGCGCTGCTGCTTAAGTCCTCGCTTCACGTCGCGCTGCCAATTGGTCGTAGAGCGCCAGCGTACCGGGCGCTGCCGTCACGCTGGAGTTCTTCAGATGTTCCAAAGAAGATTCGATGCACGCCAACATCCCTTCGTCGAGCGAACGAAATGCCGCCGCTTCCAAAGCGGCGCGGCCGGGAAACGTCCGTGATGGTTCGATTGAGTCTGCGATGTACAGGATTTTTCCCACGTCGGACATGCCGGTCTGCGCGATCGTGTGATGCTCGATCGCGGAAAGAACCTCCGCATCGTCCACCCCGAACTCGTCATGCGCTCGCTGCGCTCCGACCCGCGCGTGTAGTAAGACGGGCATGCGCCGTTCCTCATCCGAAACCGCAAGGTTGCGCGCCGCCATGAAATCGAGCAGCTGCTGCGCCGGCCATGCGCGGCTGATGTCGTGGATCAGAGCCGCCACCCGGACCTTGCGTGACGACGCGCCATAGTGTCTGGCCAGCCGCTCGGCCGTGCGGGCGACGCCCAACACGTGCCGGTAACGCCCCGTGGAGAGCTCGGAGCGCACGGTGCGGCAGAGGGAAAGGAATTCGCGGGCGTCTTGAGGGCCACAACGCGTTTGCGCGACCGGTTCGTTCAGCAAAGGCTCTCTTTCAGCGCGCGCAACCGGTTCTGGTAGATGTCGCTTTTGAGATTGCCGGCCCACATGACGAGCGCGTTCTCGTCGTTGTCGGAATAGTAACCGCGCCGCGTGCTCACGACCGTGAAGCCGTACTTCTTGTAGAGGTTTTGCGCCGCCTCATTCGACTCGCGCACCTCGAGCGTGATCCAGCGGGCGCCGCGCATGATGGACTCTTCGATTAAGCGGATCAGTATCTGCTCGCCGAACCGCTTGCGCTGCTGCTGCGGCACGACCGCGACGGTCGTGATGTGCGCATCCTCGAGCACGACCCACAAACCGCCATATGCAATGATCTCATCCTCGAACCGTCCGACGAAATAGTGGGCGAGCTTGTTGTCGTTGAGCTCGTTGTGGAACGCGTTGCGAGGCCACGGCGTGCTGAAGCAGAGAGACTCGACGTGCAGCACGCGTGGGATGTCATCGTTGCGCATCAGGGAAATGGCGAGCGTCCGGGGCGGGGCCTTCATCACGTCGAAGATTCGCGGGGCAAAACTTCCGGCCCCCCTGCTGCACGCGCTTGGCGGCGCTCCCAATTGACCTCAGCATTAGGGCGTTGGCCATAATCTATGGCGATGTCGGTCCAGCGCTGCGGTTGGCGCTCGAAAGCTTGACGGGCGAGGCTCGCGAGCGCAAGCGCGGCTTCGCCTGATTTTTTCACCGTGAAATCTGGACCGGCCAGCACCGCCGCGGGCACGAATTCGTTAGCCGCTTGCTCGAGCGCCGCGCGGTCCCCCTGGACGAACCGGGGCGAAGACTCAGCGGTCAGGATGCGACCATAATAGTAATCGGGTTTGCCGCGAGCGACCGCGATAAGGGGCCGCGCCGCGATGCCAAATCCTGCGACATCGTATGAAGAGATACCGACGATCGGCAACGCGCGTGCCTGCGCGAAGCTCTTGGCGAACGAGACCCCGATGCGCAGGCCCGTGAACGATCCGGGCCCCGTGCAGACCGCCACTGCGGTGATCTCTTTAAGCGAAGCCCCGAGCGCGAGCAGGTTCTGCTCGATCAGGTCGACGATGGATTCGAGCGCACCGCCCTCGCTTGCAAGCGAGGCACGTCGCTCTCCTGCGTCGAGCGCGACCTCGACGCCTGCCGCCGTATAGATCGCGACGATCATCGAAATTTTGCGGCCTCGATCAAGCTCTGCGAGCGCGGACCAGCGGCCGCGAGCGCAGCGGTGCGGCCTGAGCCTTCCACCGCAAACGCGATATCGAGAACATCGGGCGGCCACGTCCCCGCGGCCCGCTCGGGCCACTCGCACAGGGTGATCGCGCCGGCGGAAAGGTACTGGGCCAGATCGAGATCGGCCACTTGTCGTTCATCTTCTATGCGGTAAAGATCTAAGTGCCACAGCGGAATGGCGCCGCCCGGGTGATGGTGCGCGATGACGAACGTCGGGCTCGTCGCCCGGCCGCCACCCAGCGCCTGAATGAAGCCGTCCGCAAACGTCGTCTTACCTGCGCCCAGCGGGCCGCGCAGGAGAACAATCGTTCCGGGACTGGATGCGACGGCGAGCCGGGCCCCGAGTCTCCGGGTCGCCGCTGCGTCCGCCAGTGCGACTACGACCGTGGTCGCATTCTCGTTCATCCAGAAGCGCTTGCGTCAGCACTCGCAAAACCCTCCCAAAGGCGTTCGCGGCGGGAGGCTTGCGCGCGTGGCGCGAACTTTCCAATGTTACGAAATGTCACCCGTGTGACGGCGGACCTTAAAGGTCCGTCCACGAGGAGATTGACCAGAATTTGAGCCCGAAGGAACGCACGCCACGCGACGGCCGCGACGGAAAAGCGGGCGGCGACATGACCTTCGAGACCTACGCGCACAGCACTCCCTCCGAGCGCCTGCTCACGGTCAACGTCGAAGACGAGATGCG
>JAJPHJ010000100.1 GCA_021325335.1 Pseudomonadota bacterium
AGGATGGCGAAACTGCGCACGCGCTTGTGCGCGGTGGCGAGATCGGGCGTCGGTTCCAACCCGCGCTCGCGCGTCTGCACCCGCTCGCTCTCGCCCATCAGCTCGACGAGCGCGTCGCCGACCTCGCGGGCCGCGCGGTCCTTCACATACACGGTGTTGAAATGAAAGCCCATGTGCCAGGCTAACCGCCGAAGAGGTTGCGCACGACGAACATGACGTTCTCCCGGCGCTCCGACAGACGGCGATAGAAATATCCGGCCCAATGCGTGCCGAAAGGCACGTACACCCGCATGCGGTATCCTTCGCGCACGAGTGCCCTCTGTGCTTCCGGCCGGATGCCGTACAACATCTGAAATTCAAATGCGTCCGGGCGAAGGGCGTGCCTGTCCGCAAGCGCCTTGACCGCGTCGATCAAATACTCGTCGTGCGTCGCGATCCCCGGATAGACACCCTCGAGGAGCAGGCGCTCTGCGAGTTCCATATAGTTGCGGCGGATAAGCGGCATTTTCGCGATGGCGACGTCCGCCGGTTCCTTGTACGCGCCCTTGCACAGCCGCGCTCGCAGCTTGCGGGCGATGATCCGCTCGACGTCGGCCGCAGCGCGCTGAAGGTAGGCCTGAACGACGGGCCCGACCTGATCGTAGCTCCCCAAGGCGCGGTCCAAAATCCGATACGTGGAATCGACCGTGTTCGACCCTTCCATGTCCAAGCGCACGAACATCGCGTTGGGCCGGGCCCGGTCGAGGATGCGCTGCAGGTTCGCAAACGCGAGGTCCTCGCTTATCGACTGGCCGATCGCCGACAGCTTGACCGAGACGTTTGCTTCCAGATTTTCTGCCGCGATGCGGTCGATCGTCTCGCAATAGACAGCCGCGTTCTTTTGCGCTTCTTCTTCCCGGGCGACATCTTCACCGAGAAAATCGAGCGACGCGCTCAAACCCTGCGCGTTGAGACGTCTGACAGCAAGCGCTGCATCCTCGATCCGCTCGCCTGCCACGAAACGGCGAGCAAGAAAAAAAAGCCGGCGCTGCAGCGCGGGGTTACGATTGAGAACGTCGGCGAACGTCGCCATCCGTCAGCGCAGATAGCGATGGCCGGAAGCGCTGAGCAGTTCTGCGGGTGTCGTCCAGACGAGCGCATGAAACGGACCTGACGAGATGCGCGCCTGCACTTCGACGTCCTCGTGCCCGCGGTACTGGAACTGCTGGACCCGCGACACCACGGCCGTCGCGCCGTTTGGGAACTCGAGCGAGCTCGCAAGCACGGCCGACATCGTGCGCTGGTACTGGTCGTAGGTCTTGCCACCATACGATGCGTCGATCGTGCTGCGCAAGAACGATTCGAGCAGGTTTTGACTCGGATATGCCCAGGCTTTGGTCTCGCCGCTGGCGGATCCGTCGAAGCGGACGGTGTCGTTCACGCCCGGAAGACTTGCATACGGGCTCTGACTGGAAGAAGCCCGCGCGCCGACCGCGACGGAAACCACGAGAGCGAGGAAGATGGCGGCGGCAATCCGCGTCCGCATGCGATCTGCAACCTTCATGCGCTGGGCAACCTCACGGTCCGTAGGTAGGAGTGACGGTCGGCGCAGCGGTCCCGAGACTTTGCGGGGCTTGCGACGGTCCGAGGTATGGCGTCTGCGGCGCGCTGGTCCGGTAGAGCTGTTGTGTCCGTGCCGAAGGCTGGGCTTGCGGCACGATGCCCCCGCACAGGGTCGTGAGCGACTGACGCGCTTCGTAGAGAGATGGCTGCGAAGGGCTTCGCGCGTAGGTCGCCTGGTAGGCGACGCCGTTGTACACGGCGAGCATCTCCTCGAAGATCGTCGGCGCGCCGTTCTGCGGAGCCTCGTACGTGATGTACGCGGCCGGGTGGTGACGGCACACGCTCGTCTTTTGCCTTCCCCCGACCTGGGAGCCTGGGATGTAGGAGATTTCGCCGAGCCTCACGTTCATGAATTGGTCGATCGTCCCGCCGTAGTTCGTGGCCTCGACGGTGATCGTCTGCCCGTTTGCGGGGTCGACCCACGCGCCAAGCCCGCGCGCGAGGTATTGGGTGCGGTGCCAACCGGCTGGAGGCTGATAGATGGTGTTGACCGCAGCCGTGCTGCTGCTCGGTGCGAAGGCAAGCGTGACGCATCCCATCAGCACGAGGATCCCAGGCAACGCCGTCAGCCGGTCTCTGTCCGTCATGTCAAACCTCCGGACGACTCGCGCCATTCGTCGCCGACGGCGATCCTTCCCGGCCTCACCACGCGGGCGTAAACGCCGAAGCATTGCTCGTGACGAGCGACGATATGCTTGAGGAACGCAGGATCGACCACGCACGTCTCGGGATCGATGTTCGTGAACGCACAGCGGACGTTGCGCTGCGTGATCGAGATCTCGGCCGACCCTGCGGTGAAAGTCCGCCCCACCCACGTGTCTTCGGCGAACGGGATCGCGTCGTCGCCGTCGAGCAGAATGCTCGGGCGGAACCGTGCCGCACTCACGGGCCTGTCCATTTCGACGGCCAGCGCCCGAATCGAGGACGCGCTCATGACGAGTAGATCGCTATCGTCGAAAAAGGGGTACGCTCCGGCGGCTGCCGCTTCCACCGCAAGAGGACGTTCCAGAGCGGCGCGAAGCGCGCGCGCAAGATCTTCGCCTGCAGCCACGATCGTGCCATCCGGCGCCTGCGCCTGGACCGCGCCGCTCGATGCTGCCGCTTTGAACGCCAGCATGCGAGGGAGCTGACGTGCCGTCAATGGCTTGCCTTTGCGGGAATCGAGCGCGTCGACGATTCGAAAGGAGCGATCGAACGGAATGCCACCGGCCGCGAGCTGCGTCTCTTGCAGCGGCTCGCCGGCAAGCGACTTCACCGGATACCGCCAGAGATGAGTGATGCGCATGTCGCTTGAAGCGTGCAGGACCGATGTGGCGATTTCCTGTTCGCGCGATCGGCCTTGCGCTTGCGTGGCTGGCGATATGCGCGCAAGGGCCGACCGTTCCGCCGAGTAGTGGCTACGATGCGGAGCTGCCGGACGGCGCCCATCTGCACATGCTTGCGATACCGTTCGGGCGTCTTGAAGGCACGCTCGTCGGGCGCGCCACGTTCGACGCGAGCGGCCAACGCGCTCTGTTCCTCGCGACGTTTCCCGGAGCGACGCTGACCGGCAGTTGGCGTTCGCTCAACCCCGTGCAAGCATTTGTCTTGGACGCGAGCCGCCGCACGCTCACGCAACTGACGATCGACGGACAAGCGCGCGCGATCGAATGGTCGAGCGACCGCACGGCGTCCGTGCAGGACGGCAGCCGGCGGAATCAATTCGCTATCGCAGCTGCAGCGGAGCTGCCGTTGCCGCCGCTGCGGATGGCGGCCGCCAACGAACCGGGCGCGACGATTCTGGCGCAAGGCGGTGACGGCCGGTTCTTGATCGGCAAGACGCTCGCCGGCCGTTACGCCGTGTTGCAGATCGGGGCTCGCACGCTGCGCGACCATGGCACGGCGAAAAACGGCGCGTTTGCCATCGTCGGCGGTTTTTTGGTCTGGGTGGACCGCACGACCGCGCGTGGGACGCCGATCGTTCGGCAAGGTCCGCAAGATGCTGTGCCGCCCTCTTTTGCCGGCTCGGCATACGGCGATGCGGTCGCACCCATCGCGCCTTTGGGTCATGCAGTGTATCAAGGAGCGTACCGCAACGGCTTCGCCTACTTCGGTTTCACCTACGGCGTGCGGCGCATCGTCGCGCGGACAACGGATTTCCTTAGCTATTCGTTTCCGCGCGTGCCGAACGACCTGTCGTACACGGTTGGTGATGGCTTCGGCGCCGGACCAAGCGATCAGCTCTATTTTGCCAGACCCGAGAGCAGCGATCTGTCGTACTGGCGCCGGGGCACGTACGTGCACGTGGCCTTGACGGTTCCGAGTCAGCAAGGTGGCGAGACCGATCTTGAGTATGCGATGCGCCACATCGCGCCGGCGGATCCTCTGTGGCCGCCGTTACGGCCGGACGAAGATGCGGTCGACGCCGCGCTGCTGCAGTGGCGCGTCTACCCGGTCGGCGATACGGTTGGGGATTCCTGGATCGCATCGTATCTCGGGCGGCTGCTGTTGGGCGACGGGAAAGGACGCTTCCATTTCATCGGCACTCCCCAATTCCCGTTCGCGGTGCTCGGGAGAACAGACGATGGCCGGATCTGGGGCACCTCGCCGAGCTTGCGTCTCTTCGCCGGCAGTTCGTTCGCCCAGGCCCTGTCGACTGTGTGGTGGACGCGCGACGGCGTCGCGTGGCTGCAAGCGGCAACAGTCCCCGGCGACGCGGGGGCAGTTGGACTCGACCATCGACGCGTGTGGGTCGCATACACGAGCCCGTGGTTGGGTCGCGCGGAGATCTGCCTCTTGCGCCTCGGTGATGCCAACGGCGCCGCAACCGGGGGCACGTACGCAGGCGAGCAGCTTTTCTTCGCCTCGTTGCCGAGCGGATTCTGGTTGGTCTGGGGCGCAACGCCCGGCTGGCGGCTGGGCGGCGACGGCGGACCGCTGTCCGCCTATCGCATCGATCAATCCGCGCTGTTCTCGAACATCGTCGGTGCGGGGAATGTCTTCCAACAGCAATGGCTCTACCCAAGCGAGGATCCCTCGCTGCCCGCAGCCGTCTTCGACGTGCACGATGCCGCCGCAATCGCTCAGCCGACGCTCGACGCGATCGCGGCAATGCCCGCGGCCACGCACGTGACGCTCGCGACGAATCTCGACGGACTGACCGTCGACACGAGCCGGATCACGCTCCTCGGTTTGGATCAAGCGCGCGCTTTCGCCGTGAAGTATGCCGGTTGGCCCTATCCGCTTGCCACGGTTCGCGCCGTGGTTTCAGGCGACGAGGCGAGCGTGCAACGCTCGTTTGCGAAAGGCCCGCTCAACCAGGCCGGATCGTCTGAGCGATGGTCGCGCGCGAGCGGCCAGTGGCAACGCGTGTCGACGCGGCCTTTCTGATATCGCGCCCACGTTCCATCATCCCTCGCGGCGCAGCACGAGCGGCGCCAAGAGCGCCGCGCCTGCAATACACACGACGGCCGAGCCGCCGAATGCCCACCCTGGTCCCGCGAACTGCCAAAGCGCGCCGACGCCGAAGCTCGACACAAGGTCGCCGACGCCGTTGACCGCGGCGAGCGCTCCATACCCTGCTCCGCGCCGCTCCTTGGGGAGCAAGGCAGTCGCAAAGGTGGACTCCATCGGATCGAGGACGGCGATGCCCATCGCGGCGAGCACAAACGCCAGAGCCACGGCGAGCGGCTGCATCGAAGCAGCGGCGATGATCGCGCCGACGGCTGCGAAAGCGAGGAAGGAGAGCAGCAGCATGCGACCTGCGCCGATCTTCTCGCTGATGACGCTCGCGGGATACGCGAGCGCCGCATAGATCAGGTTGTGCGCGAGATAGAATGCGGTCGAGAGCGCCGTCGCTTTCACTGCGCCGAAGTGCGGAACAAGGGCACGCATCGCCACGAGCACGAGCAGCGTGGCGGAGAAATTTCCGAGTCCGAAGATTCCCGCGCTGAGCAGATATCGTCTGAAGGCTTGGGGCAGGCCGGCAAGCACGAGATGGAACGGTTGTCGCGGTGGGACCGAGCGCGGGCGCTCGCGCACGAACGCGTACATCGCGCCCGCGGCAATGCCCGGGATGAAGCCGAAGAGGATCGCTTTGGCAACCGGCACGTGGGCCGCGATCATAAGCATCGCGGCGGCAGGTCCGATGACGGCGCCGACCGTGTCGAGCGCGCGCGTAAAACCGAACGCGCGGTTGACGTAGTGTGGATCCGTGTCGTCGACGAGCAGTGTGTCGCGGATGGGGCTGCGGAAGCCTCGACAGATCCACCCTGCCACCCGTAAGAAGAAAACGCCGGCGACCGATGTGGCAAAGCCGATCGCAGACATACAGACGCCGACACCGAGATAGCCGCCCGCGGTGAGCGCCCGCCGATGCTTGCTTCGATCGGCGATGACGCCGCCCCAGAGTTTGAAAACCGCTGCGAGGCCGTCCGCAAACCCCTCGATCGCGCCGACCGCCAGCGCGCCCCCGCCGAGCGCCGTCACGAACGCCGGCAGCAGCGGCACGATGAGCTCGTAGCA
>JAJPHJ010000129.1 GCA_021325335.1 Pseudomonadota bacterium
AATGCTTTGACGGCCGTCTTCGGCCCGACGCTTGCGACGGTGAGCAGCGCTTCGAAGAACTCTCGCTCGACCGCATTGGTGAATCCGACGAAGAGCGAGCTGCCGCGATTGCCGTCGATCTGCAAGTAGGAAAAGATCTCGAGCTTGATCGGGTCGCCCGGATTGAGATGGTTGAGCTTATCCGCGACGCAACGCGGCAGCATGATATCGTAGCACAAGCCGCCTGCCTCGACGAGCGCGGACCCGGGCGTCTTCTCTCGCAGAACCCCTTCGATGCGGGAGAACATCAGCGGCGCCGTCCATTCTGGCGCCGGCCGTGCGCGATGGCAAGCGCCAGCGCGTCCGTGACGTCCGCTGGAGCTGGTCTGCGGCGCAGACGCAAGGTCTGCACGACCATTGCAGCGACTTGTTGCTTGCTCGCCGCGCCGTTGCCGACCAAGGCGCGCTTGACGGCGGTCGCAGAGTAGTGGAAGATCGGCATGCGGGTGAGGGCGGCGGCGCAAATGAGCGCGCCGCGTGCATGCGCCATGAGAATCGCCGTTTGCGGATATGCGGTTCGGGAGAACACTTCTTCGACCACCATGACGTCTGGTTGGAGGCTTCCGATGATATCGGACAGACTGCGCTGCAGTTCGGCGAGCCGTTCCTCCAACTTGCGCGATCGCGCCGGAGCGATGATGCCGCCCTCGACCAAACGCGGCGAGCCGTTGGAGAACTCGACGACGCCGTAGCCGGTCGAATTGAGACTCGGGTCCAGGCCGAGGACCCTCACCGCCCGGCCCCGAGGAAAAGCTCGACCGCAGTCCCGGGGGGCGCCGATTGCCCGCCGGCCGGATCGGATTTCACCACCCGCGCATTGGGCGGACTGCCGGGGGCGATATCCACGCGGCCTACGGAAAGACCGGCGCCGGCGAGTGCCGTCTGCGCTTGGGCCAGACTCATGCCGACGACGTCGGGCACGATGGCCTGCGCTGCCGGCGTCGCGCTCGGCGCTGCGCTGCCGCTGCTTTGGGGTTGCGGCGAGGCGGGCGCCTGCGCGATGACGATGTCCACCGAAGACCCCTGCGGAGCTTGCGAGCCTGCCGCCGGGTGCTGCCCGATGATCGTGCCTGGGCTCGTGTCCGTGACCTGCGCGTAGGCGACGCTGCCGAGCGACAAACCGGCTTGGCCCAAGGCGTTCCTCGCATCGTCCATGCTCGTGCCCACCACGTTCGGGATGCTGACCGCATTGGGACCGGCGCTCACGTCTGCCGTGATCGTGGAACCCGGCTGCGTGGCCGAGCCGCCCGGCGGGTCTTGGTCGATAATCGTCTGCGCGGGAATGTCAACGCTCGGCACGGTGTTGACATTCAGATGCAAACCGAGCTTCGCCAATTGCGCCTGCGCCGCCGGCGCCGCTTCGGACACGATGTTGGGCACCGTGACGAGCGCGGGTCCCGAGCTCGTGTAGACGATCACGTCGGCGCCGCGCGCGGTCGGACTGCCGGTCGCGGGGTTGGTGTGTGCGACGAGTCCGGCTTTGACTTGCGAATGCACGGCTGGGCCCATCTTCGGCAAGAACCCGAGCGCGCTCAAGGCGGCGACCGCGGCCTTGGGATCTTTGCCGGCCAGGTCCGGGAGCGAGACGAGCTTTGGCCCGGAGCTCAGATACAGCGTCACGAGATCGCCGGGCTTGACCGGCGTGTCGGGCGCAGGCGAAGACCCGTCCACAAGACCCGGGGCGACCGTCGCATCTTCGTGCTGGGCGAACGCGACACCATCAACACCCATGTCGTGTAGCAATGCGATGGCTTCGACTTGGGATTTACCGGTGAGGTCCGGCACCCGGATCCCCCGCGAGGCGCCCTCTCGCGAAGCGACGAGGATCGCGCCGAGCACGATGACGACCACTGCTGCGGCGGTCACGAGCACCGCGCGGCGAGCGTTCCAGGCGGGCGCCGGGTCTGCCACGCCGTGTTCGGGCGCTTCAGGGGTCGCGCGCAGCATCCGCCGCCGCACGAGCGACGTCGAAGAGTCGTCGCCCGAAGCTTCGTCGAGCTCGCCGGCCTCATGCCGCCCGCAGGCGCGCAGCGCCGCCAAAGTCTCGCCGGCGCTTTGATAGCGGTCGGCGGCATTCTTGGCGAGCAGCTTTGTGATCACGGCGTCGAGCGACGCGCTGATCTCGGCGCCGTTCTCGATCGGATCGGGGATGGGCGAATTGACGTGCGCCATGGCGACGCCGAGCGCGGTCTCGGCGAGGTAGGGCGTTTTGCCCGTGACCATCTCGAACAGGACGACGCCGAGGCTTTAGAGGTCGGCCGAGGGTGATAGCGGCGCGCCGGAGAGCTGCTCGGGCGAACAATAAGGGATGGAACCCATGATCGCTTCCACGCCGGAAAGGGTGGCCGCATTGGCGGCCCGCGCGATGCCGAAATCGGTCACGCGCACGGCATCGTCAGGCGTGATGAGCACGTTTGAAGGCTTGATGTCGCGGTGGAGCAAGTCGGCGCGATGCGCGGCTCCGAGCGCGAGACAGATCTGGCGCGCGTAGCGGACCGCGACCGCCTCGGGCAGCTTGCCCTCGCGCGCGATGAGCGTCGCGAGCGTCTCGCCCGCGATGAATTCTTCGACGATGTAGTGCGAGCCGTCCACCTCGCCGACATCGTACGTGTTGACGATGTTCGGGTGCGACAGCTTGGCCGCGGCCCTGGCCTCTTCGTAGAAGCGTTGCACGAACGTCTGATCGGCGGCGTGCTGCGGCCGCAACACTTTGACCGCCACCTGGCGGCGCAACAGCAGGTCGTACCCGCGGTAAACGACTGCCATGCCGCCCTGGCCGATGACGGCATCGAGCCGGTAGCGATTATTGAGAATCGTGTCTATCATTGATATAAGGAGAGGCTCGCCGCCAAGATGGCGCGTGCGATCGGGGCGGAAACCGCGCCGCCATATCCCGCGTCCTCGATGACGACCGCCACGACGAGCCGCGGAGCTTCGGCCGGGGCAAAACACACGAACCAGGCGTCAGGAGCACCTCCGGGATGGGTAGCGGTGCCGGTCTTTCCCGCCACGGTGACGTTCGGCAACCTCACCGCAGTTCCGGTTCGATACCGGACCACGGCGATCATCAGGTCGCGCATCGTGTCCGCCGTTTGGCCAGAGATGGGTCGCGCCCACACGACCGGCACCGTGCGCAGCGCCGGACGACCGGGCTCGCGGATTTCCTTGACGAGCATGGGGCGCATCATCACGCCGTGATTGGCGATCGTTGCGCCGACGAGCGCCATCCGCAAAGGGGTCACGGCGAGGCTACCCTGGCCGAATGCCATCTGCGCGAGCTCGGAATCCGATACTGTGGGCGCGGGAGGGAGGTTGTCTTTGGCGACCGAGACCGCGAGGCCGGCGTTCTCGCCGACCTGAAACCTCGACAGGTAGTCGTAGAACGTGTCGACGCCCATCGCGACGCCGATCTGCGCGAAATCAACGTTGCTCGAGAGGGCGAAGGCGCCCGTGAGCGTCTGGGTGCCCGTGGCCTCGTGCTCCGCGTTGTGCAGCGTGAAGCCGCCTATATTGTAGTAGCCGGGGTCGTGGAACGTGTTGTCGACCGTGAAAGTGCCGCTGTCGATCGCGGCGCTCGCGGTCACCATCTTGAAGGTCGAGCCAGGCGGATACAATCCATCGAGGGAGCGATCCAGCAAGGGCGCATCGGCGCGATTGTGGAGCTTGCCCCACTCGGCGACAAGTTTGTTCGGGTCGAAGGTCGGGCGATTGACCGCGGCGAGGATCGCCCCTGTGCGCGGGTCCAGCACGAGGGCCGCTCCGTGGACCTGCGACGGCAGTGCTTGGTCGACCACTTCAGCGATGTCGCGCCGCAGGGTCAACACCACCTCCCCGCTGCGGGATTGAGGCTTGCCCTCGGGGCGCCCGAAAAGGCTCGCCAGATCCGTCGCCTCGTCTTGGCTGCGAGGCGCTAAGACGGAATCGAGCGCGGCCTCAAGACCGGATTCACCGTAGATCGGCGAGGAATAGCCCACGAGCTGCGCGAGCGCCGGTCCGGCGCTGTACACGCGACGAGCGCCGGCGCTGCGGGCGAGCGGCACGCCCGTCGCGTCGAGCAACGTCCCGCGGCCTTGCGCGCTTTGCGCGCGTCTGGGGTCACCGGGCCGATCCAAGATCGCTTGGCGCTGCACGATCTGCACGCGCGCTTCCTGCGCTGCCAGCACGAGGAAGATGCAGGCGAAGACGATGGCGACGTTCTGGATCCGGTGCCGCATGCGCGTCACCGCACGGCAAGTCGGGGACGCACGTACTCTTGGAGAGGCCGAACGTCAGCCGGCTTGTCGTCGTGCGCTTCGAGCGCGAGGATGAGAGCCCGCACCGTGTCGAGAGAGGTGAGGCAGCCGACCCCTCGCTCGAGAGCGGCGTGCCGGATCCGAAACCCGTCGGATTGCGCGAGGGACGTCGCGGCCGCGTTATTGATCACGAGATCCACGCCGCCTTCGCCGATGAGGTCGAGCACGTGCGGCGATCCCTCGGCGATCTTATTCACGCGCGTCGTGTGCACGCCGTGCTCCGTGAAGAACTTCCAAGTCCCGGTCGTCCCGAAGAGCTCGTATCGCATCTCGCGCAGCGCCCGCGCGGCGGTCAAGGCGGCGGGCTTTTCATCGTCCGCGATCGAGAGCAAGATCCGGCCACCCGGCGGGGGCAAGACGAGACCCGTGCCGATGAGCGCCCGCAGCAGCGCGTCGCCATACGTGCGCGCGATGCCGAGCACTTCGCCCGTCGATTTCATCTCGGGTCCGAGCAGCGTCTCGATGCGGCGCAGCTTGGAGAACGAGAACACCGGCGCCTTGACCGCGACGAAATCCGGTGCCGGTCCGAGTCCCGGCTCGATACCGAGCTCGCGCAGGCTTCGTCCCAAGGCGACCGACGTGGCGGCTGCGACGAGCGGCACACCGGTCAGCTTGGCGATGATCGGAACGGTTCGGCTCGCTCGCGGGTTGGCCTCGATGACGAAGAGCTCGTCATCTTTGACGATGTATTGGACGTTGATCAAACCTCGGATGCCGAGCTCGCTCGCCAGACGCTCCGTCACCTCGGCGATCCTGCGCTGCATCGAGGCGGAGATCGTCTGCGGCGGATACACGGCGATGGAGTCGCCGGAATGCACGCCCGCGCGCTCGACGTGTTCGAAAATGCCGGGGATGCAGATCTGCTCGCCGTCGTACACCGCGTCCACTTCGACTTCGGTGCCCGCGACGTATTTGTCCACGAGCAGCGGCGCATCCGGCTGGATCGGCGGCGCGCTCTCCGCGTACGCCGCGAGTTGCGCTTCGTTGTAGACGATCTCCATGCCGCGGCCCCCCAGCACGTATGACGGCCGGACAAGGACGGGGAATCCGAGCGAACGCGCGATCTCGCGCGCTTTGCGGAAAGAGAGCGCGGTTTTGCCCGGGGGCCGCGCCACGCCCAGACGCTGCAGTAAGGCGTCGAACTTGCGGCGGTCCTCCGCAAGGTCCAAAGCGGCCTGGCTCGTTCCGAGAACGCCCACCCCGCGCTTGTGCAGCTCGCGCGCGAGATTGATCGGCGTCTGACCGCCGAAGATCAGCAGCGTGCCGCGCGCGCCGGTCGCGCGGACCGCGTCCTCGACTTCGTCGGCGCAGGGCGGTTCGAACACGAGCACGTCGGAGATGTCGAAGTCGGTGCTGACCGTCTCCGGATTGTTGTTGACCATCACCGAGGCATACCCAGCTTCGTGCAACGCCCACGCGGCATGGACGCACGAGTAGTCGAATTCGATGCCCTGTCCGATGCGGATGGGGCCGCTGCCGACCACGACGACCGCAGGGCGCGACGGTTTGCGCATCTCGTCTTCTTCTGCGACCGTCGCATAGTAGTAGGGCGATTGCGCCGGGAACTCGGCTGCCGCGGTGTCGACCATCTTGTATGCGGTGGTCGACAGGCCGCTCAGATTCTTGCGCACCGCTTGCAGGGTCGTGCCGCCGAGCCGGGCGATGGTCGCTTCCGCGTACCCTGACCGCTTCGCGAGGTTCACGAGTTCGGCGGGCGGAGGTGTGGCGCGCCGCAAGGCATCTTCTATCTCGACGAGCTCGCGCAACTCCCAGAGCCAGAATTCGTCGACGCCGGTCGCGGCCGAGAGCTCGGGCGGCTCCAACCCTCTTCGCATGCACTCGGCCATGACGAAGAGCCGCTCGTGCGTCGGCGTACGCGCGACCTCTGCAAGCTCGTCGTCGCTCCACTGCTCGTATGGACCGCCGGTGAGCGTGTCGCGGCCGATGTCCAAGCCGCGGACGGCTTTGAGAATCGCGGCGGAGAAGGTGCGCCCGATAGCCATGACCTCGCCCGTCGACTTCATCTGGGTGCCCAAGCGAGTGTCGGCGAGGGGGAACTTGTCGAACGGCCAGCGTGGGATCTTCACCACGCAATAGTCGAGCGTCGGCTCGAACGCGGCTTTGGTCACGCCCGTCACGGGATTCGGCAGCTCGGGGAGCCGCCGGCCCAGCGCGATCTTCGCGGCCATCTTGGCGATGGGGTAGCCGGTGGCTTTGCTCGCAAGCGCGGAGGAACGGGAGACACGCGGGTTGACCTCGATGACGTAGTAGGCGTCGCTCTTAGGATCAAGCGCGAATTGGATGTTGCAGCCGCCTTCCACTTTGAGATAGCGGATGATGTTGATGGCCGCGGTGCGCAGCCGCTGGTAATCTCGGTCCGACAGGGTCTGCGAGGGAGCGACGACGATGGAGTCACCCGTGTGGATCCCGACCGGATCGATATTCTCCATGTTGCAGATCGTGATGCAGTTGTCGTCCGCATCGCGCAGCACTTCGTACTCGATCTCCTTCCAGCCCAAAAGCGACGACTCGAGCAAAACTTGGTGGATGATGCTCGCGGCGAGCCCCGAGCGCACGATGGCGAGCAGCTCGGTCTCATCGTGAACGGCGCCGCCTCCCGTTCCGCCAAGCGTGTAGGCCGGCCGCACGATGAGCGGATAGCCTTGCTCGCGCGCGAAGACAAGCGCTTGGGCCTCGTCGGTGACGATCGCGGAACGGGGCACCGGCTCGCCGATGTGCTGCATCGCCTCTTTGAACAGCTTGCGGTCCTCGGCAAGCCGGATCGTGCGCAGCGGTGTGCCAAGCAGCCGCACGCCGTACCGCTCGAGAGTCCCACGTTCGGCCAGCGCGACCGCAAGGTTGAGACCGGTCTGGCCGCCGAGGGTCGCGAGCATAGCGTCCGGGCGCTCGCGTTCGATGATCGCCTCGACGTACGCGGGGGTGAGCGGCTCCAAATAGACCGCATCTGCCATTTCCGGATCGGTCATGATGGTCGCCGGATTGGAATTGACGAGCACCACGCGCACGCGCTCCTCGCGCAACGCCCGGCACGCCTGGACGCCCGCATAGTCGAATTCAGCCGCCTGACCGATGACGATCGGCCCCGAGCCCACGACGAGGACCGACTCGACCGGCCTATCGTTCACCGCGTCGCTTCCTTATGTTCGCGCACGGTGGCGATGAACTCGGCGAAGATCCCGCGCGCGTCTGCAGGGCCGGGTGACGCCTCCGGGTGGAACTGAACCGAAGCGATGGGAAGCCTGCGATGGCGCAGCCCTTCATTGGTCCCGTCGTTGAGATTGATGAGGGTTTGCTCGACGTCGGGCGGCAGCGTCGCCGGATCGACGGCGTAGCCATGGTTCTGCGCTGTGATGATCACGTCGCCGCTGCGGCAATCCATAACGGGTTGGTTGCCTCCCCGGTGTCCGTACTTGAGCTTGTAGGTCTTCGCGCCGAGCGCTTCGGCCAAGAGCTGATGTCCCAAGCAGATGCCGAGCATGGGCAGATCTTCATGCGCTATCGTGTCGCGCAAGGTTCCGACGACGCGCTCCAGGCCTGCCGGATCGCCGGGGCCATTGCTCACCACGAGACCGTCAAGGCCGAGCTCGTGCAAATGCGCGCTTGTCGCGTCGCAGGGAACCTCGACGACCTCCGCGCCGCAATCGGCGAGACACCGCACGATGTTCTGTTTCGTGCCGCAGTCCAACAGGCCGACGCGGAGCGGACCGCCGCCTTCGGTGTGATCGCGCGCGACGGAAACGGAGCGCACGAGCGCCGGCGTGTCGAGCGGTTCGCCGAGATACCGCGCGAGCGATCCGGACGCATCAGCCACCGCACGCTCCCCGACCGCCAGGACCGCCCGCATCGTGCCGGCTTCGCGCAAGCGCGTCACGAGCGCTCGCGTGTCGATGCCCTCGATCCCGCGTACCCCGCTCTCGTCGAGCCATTGCGGCACGGTTCCCTGGCTGCGGTAGTGATTCGGGTGGCGGCTGACGCGTTTGAAGACCGCTCCCGCGACGCAGATGGTGCGATGCTGGCGAACCGCCGGATCGAGGCCGTAATTGCCGATCAACGGATAACAAAAAACGAGGATCTGCCCCGCATAGGACGGATCGGTGAGCGCCTCCTCGTAGCCCGTCATGCAGGTGTTGAAGACCGCCTCGCCTTGCGAGGTGCCTTCCGGACCGATGCCGCCGCCGCGATAGGCGGTGCCGTCGGCGAGCAACAGCAAGGCAGGTCGGGCGATCATGTCTTTGCCTTGGCCGCGGGCTTAGCGAGCGCGCTTGCGGAGAGATCGCCGTCGCGCATGATGACGTTGCCGCCTACCACGACGAGCGCCGGTCTGACCGCGAAGGTCATGCCGGCGAACGGCGTCACACGGCCCTTCGAGCGGAAATCTCTCGGCTCGACCGTCCACGGCCGTTGCAAGTACAGTCCCGTGATGTCCGCGGGCGAGCCGGGCGCAAGCGTTCCACCGGGCACGTGTAAGAGCGCGGCCGGATTGGTCGAGAAGTTCGCCACCATGACGGCGAGCGGCAGCTGCGGCAGCGCATGGAAGGTCGCAGCGACAGCCACTTCGAGCCCGGTGAAACCGACGCAAGCATGGGCGAACGGCGCGTCTTTCTCGTCCGCACCGTGCGGCGCGTGGTCGCTCGCGAAGACGGTGATGACCCCGTCCGCCACCGCTTGACGGAGCGCCGCAGTGTCGGCTGCGGATCGCAGCGGTGGGTTCACCCGATCGCGGGCTTGGAATCCGGCGAGCCGCTCGTCGTCGAGCTGCAGATGATGGGGCGTCACTTCCGCCGTCACCGCGATACAGGCGGCGCGCGCCCAGCGTAAGACCTCAACGGTTTGGGCGGCGCTCACGTGGCAGAGATGCCAGGCCTTTTTCGTGGCTTGGGCGACCAGGATGTCTCTGGCAGCGATCGCCGCTTCGGCGACCGGAGGCGATCCGGCAAGACCAAGCTTCTCGCTGGTCGCGCCTTCGTGCATGACGGCGTCTGCGAAGCTTGGGTCCTCGCAGTGCGACAGGAACGGCTGCGGCAGATCGGCGGTGTAGCGAGCGGCGTTGTACAAAGTTTTGAGCGAACGCGTCGCGGCGCCGTCATCGGAGAATGCGACGGCTCCCGAAGCCGCCATGCCGCGCAAAGCTGCGATCTCGAGGCCTTCCCGGCCGACCGAAACGGCGCCGATCGGATAGCAGTGAGGGCCGCCGGCCGCTTTGGCTTCTCGCACGAGCGCCGCGACGCGATCGGGCGTATCGATCGGAGGGCGCGTGTTCGGCATGGCGGCGACCGCGGTGAACCCCCCAGCAGCTGCGGCGGCAAGGCCGCTCGCAACGGTCTCCTTGTGAAGATCGCCCGGCTCGCGCAAATGGACGTGCGGGTCGATGAACCCCGGACAGAGCACCATGCCTGCGCAATCGATGCGTTCGCACTCGGCATCGATCGCGGCCGGCGCTCCTTCGAGCAGCGCGACCACCTTGCCACGCCGGACGACGATCGTGCGAATCGCATCCAGTCCGAGGCCGGGGTCGACGACCCGGCCACCGACGAAGTCGCGGTTGCCGCTGCGATCGAGGTTGACGCCGATCATGCCACGCGGGTCCTCGTCTGGGCGCCGAGATTGCGCTCGAGGCACGCCATGCGCATGTAGACCCCGTTTTCCACTTGCCGTTCGATGCGGCTGCGCGCGCCATGCACGAGCGCTGAGTCGAGTTCGAGTCCGCGATTCACGGGACCGGGATGCATGATGATGGCATGCGCGGGCAACGCGTTGGCGCGTGCGGCGGTCAGACCGTAACTGCGAGCCAGATCGGCGGGCGGCGGCATGTCCCCAGCCGCGCGCTCTTGTTGGATCCGCAAGAGCATGACGGCGTCGGCGGTCGGAAGGACGCTCTCGAGATCGGTCGCGAGCTCCGCAAAACCCCACCCCGGCGCGGTCGCTGGGATGAGCGATGGTGGCCCGCACAAGGTGACGGTCGCGCCTAGCGCCGCCGCGGCCTGCGCGCTCGACCGAGCGACGCGGCTGTGCCGGATGTCCCCGGCGATGACGAGCCTGCGCCCGTGCAGATCCCCGAATTCCTCGGCGAGGGTCATCGCATCGAGCAGGCCCTGCGTGGGATGCGCGTGCGCGCCATCACCTGCGTTGTAGACCGAGCCCTCGAAGTGGCGTGCGAGCAGGTGCGGAAACCCCGCCTCGGCATGACGGACGACGACTGCGTCCGCACCGAGGGCGCGGATGGTGCGCATCGTATCTTCGAGCGATTCGCCCTTCGCCAGCGAGGAGCTCTCCGCGCGAAAGTCCAGCCAGGTCGCTCCCAGCCGCTGCGCGGCGACGGCGAAGCTCATCGTGGTGCGCGTGCTCGGCTCGAAGAACATCCCCACGACGATGCGCCCTCGCAGCCGCGAACTCTCGTTGGGAACTCCAGCTTTGAATTGACGCGCGCGTGCGATCAACGCCTCGATGAAAGCGTGGTCTGCGTCATCGAGGTCGAGGAGATGTCGCGAGGCGTTCACGTGCGCCCGTAGATGACGACGCGGTCGGTGGGGCCGGCTTCGCGGCCAAGTTCGACTTCGACATGTTCGTCGCGCGCGGTCGGCACCATGCGTCCGATGTAGTCCGCCGCGATCGGAAGCTCGCGCAGCCCACGGTCGATGAGCACGCACAGCCGCGCGACTTTGGGGCGGCCGAGATCGGTGATCGCGTCGAGCGCGCTGCGGATGGTCCGGCCGGTGAAGAGCACGTCGTCCACGATGACGACCTCTTTGCCCGAGACGTCGACCGAGATGTCGCTATCGGGCATATCGCGCGCAGCATCGTCGTCGCGGTAGATGGTGATGTTGAGAAAACCGACCGGCACGGACACGCCCGTGCGCTCTTTGATTTGGGCGTGGATGCGGCGCGTGAGGTTCTCACCGCCGGCGCGGATGCCGATGAGTACGAGGTTCGCGCTCGCGCCGTTCGGTTCGACGATGGCTTGGGCGAGGCGTTCGATGGTACGCTGCAGCTCCGCAGCCGAAAGCACGACCCTCTTCTCTTTCAGGGTCGTCGCAGGCGCCTGTGCCACTCTGGGATCCAGCCCTTTCCCGCTCTATCCTCTATGTGGCTCTACCCTTTTGTAGGGGGCGACTGGAAAGTCGCCTCTGAAATCGCCCCTAATGAGGTGAGCCGTTCTGCACCCTTCGCGAGGGTTGCCCGTAGTTGGGCGAGCCGGGCTTCTTCTTTCTCGACGACGGCTGGGGGCGCCTTCTCTCTGAACCCGCTCGAGCCAAGCTTGTGCTCGAGCGTTTCGACTTCCGTCTGCGCCTTCTCCAACTCTTTTCGCAACAGCGCGCGCTCCCGCTCGACGAATGAAGCATCCACGGGGAGCAGCACTTCGACGTCGCCCATCCGCATGGAGAGGCTCGCTTGTGGCTTGCCGTCCGGGGCATGGACGTGCTCGGCGCGGGCGATTGTCCGCACGATCGTCGCTTCGCGCCGCAAGAGCGCGAGCAGTGGAGCATCGGCTCCGACGACCGTCACGTCGCGCAACTCGCGATACGGCAGCTGCGGCATCGCGCGCAGTTTGCGCACGGTCTCGCCGAATGCGAGCAGCGTGCTCATCTCATCGCGCGCGATCGGATCCAGCATCCCGGCGGAAGTCGGCCAGCCCGCGGCTTCGATGCGGTCCCCTTCATGCGGCAGGTGCTGCCAGAGCTCTTCGGTCAGAAAGGGCATGATGGGATGGAGCAGCTGCATTGCCGCCCCCAGCGTGCGCGCCAACACGCCGGCGCGGCTGGGAGCACGGTCTTTGGCGATTTCGATGTAGACGTCGCAGAGCTGGTTCTTGATGAAGGCGTACGCCGTCTGCGCCCACTCGGAAAAGTCGTATTCTGTGGCTGCCTTCTCCACGCGTGCGACGGTTTGCGCCAACGCGTCGAGAATCCAGCGGTCGGCAAGGTCTGGGCTCGCTTCCTCGATTGGGCGTCCTTCACCCAGCTCCGGAAAAGTGATCAAAGCGAAGCGCGCCGCTTGCCAGATCTTGTTGCCAAACTTGCGCGCGTCTTCGCAGCGGTCGACCGAAAAGCGCACGTCTTGACCCGCGTGCATCTGCCCCACGATGCCGAAGCGCGTGGCATCGGCGCCGAACCGCTCGACGAGCTCCATCGGATCGAGCGAGTTTCCGAGCGACTTGCTCATCTTGCGCCCTTGCTCGTCCATGATGAGCGGCGGGAAAAAGACTTCACCGAACGGCACGCGCCCGATGAAGTGAAGGCCCATCATCACCATGCGCGCGACCCACAGGAAGATGATCTCGCGCGCGGTGATCAAGAGCTGCGTGGGATACCAGACCCGCAGCTCTTCTGTATCTTCGGGCCAGCCGAGGATCGAGAAAGGCCACAGCGCGCTCGAAAACCAGGTGTCGAGCGTGTCGTCGGACTGCGTGAGCGCGGGCTTGCCGCAGGTGGCGCACGCGGCCGGTTTCGCTTCGGCGACGTTGACGTGATCGTCCGGACAGTACCAGACGGGCAGGCGATGCCCGAGCCAGATCTGCCGTGAGATGCACCAATCGCGGATGCGCTCGAGCCAGCCTTCGTAGATGCGGGTGTAGCGAGTCGGGACGAAGCGGACCTCGCCGCTGCGCGACGCGTTAAGCGCCGGTTCGGCCAAGGTCTTCATCTTGACGAACCACTGGAGTGAGAGCAGCGGCTCGACGATCGTGTCGCAGCGATAGCAGGTACCCACTGCGATGACGTGCGGTTCCTCGCGTACGAGCAGGCCTCGCTCGCGCAAGGTAGCCACCGCGAGCTCGCGTGCCGCAAAGCGGTCCAGACCGACGAATTGTGGTTCTACTGCGTCCGTCATCTTCGCGTCAAAGCCGATGACGGATACCGCCGGCAGCTGGTGGCGCTCGCCGATCTCCGCATCGGTCTGATCGTGGCCAGGCGTGATCTTCAGCGCGCCCGTGCCGAAGTCGGTCTCCACCGCTGCGTCGGCGATGACCGGGATGGGCACGCGCGAAAGCGGACGCATGACCTTCTTGCCGACAAGGCGTGCGTAGCGCGCGTCGTCCGGATGCACCGCGACCGCGGCATCGGCGAAGATCGTCTCCGGTCTCGTCGTCGCGACGACGATCCCGTCGCTGCCGTCTTCGCCCGCATAGCGGACGAAGTAGAGCAGGCCTTGCGCGTCTTCTCGCTCCACTTCGCTGTCGGAGAGGGTGGATTGGCAGTGCGGGCACCAGTTGACAAGGCGCAGCCCGCGATAGATGAGGCCCTCGCGGTAGAGGTCGATGAAGACCTTGCTGACGGCGCGGCTGAGCCCAGCGTCCATCGTGTAGCGATCGCGCTGCCAGTCGGGCCCGAAACCGAGCGCGCGGAACTGCTCGTAGATGATGTGGCCGTACGTCTCGCGCCAGCGTTCGGCGCGTTCGCGGAACTTCTCGGGGCCGAGATCGTATCGAGTCAAACCTTCCTTGGCGAGCTCTTTTTCGATCACGTTTTGCGTGGCGATCGCCGCATGGTCTTGACCCGGCAGCCAGACCGCGTTGTACCCGCGCATGCGGTGGTAGCGAGTGAGGACGTCCATCACCGTGTAGGTGGAGCCGTGGCCCATGTGTGCGCGGCCAGTGATATTCGGCGGCGGCATGGGGATGACGAAGGGGGGCTTCGCCGGGTCCGGCTCGGCGTGAAACGCGCCTTCCGCTTCCCAGATCGCGTACCAGCGAGCCTCGAGCGCCGCGGGGTCGTATTTATCCGCGATCGGCGCAGCCGGCCCGTCGTGCTTTGCCATATTCGCGTTGTTCGGGCGAGGCAAGTCCGACCCTGCGTGCGCCCTTGTTCCCAGGTAGCGGGCGCAAATTTATTTGCGCCGGGGTTATTTAGGCGGGGACGTCTTTGCTCTGGCCGGTCGGAATGAGGACGGGCGCCTGCGCGGACTCGATGACTTCCTTGTTGATGATGCACTTCTTCACGTTCGTCAACGACGGCAAATCGTACATCACATCGAGCATGACTTCTTCTAAGATGGAGCGCAAGCCGCGCGCTCCGGTCTTGCGCGCCTGCGCGCGGTGCGCGATCGCGACGAGCGCCTCTTTTGTGATCGACAGCTCGATGCCGTCCATGGCGAAGATCTTCTGATACTGGCGGACGAGCGCGTTGCGCGGCTCCGTGAGAATGCGACGCAGCGCGAGCTCGTCGAGCGGGTCGAGCGTCACGACGATCGGCAGGCGGCCGATGAATTCCGGGATCAGGCCAAAGCGCAACAGATCTTCCGGAAGCAGCGCTTGCAGCAACCGGCTCGTCTTCTTCTCTCCCTTGGTCTCCGGAACGGCGCGGAAGCCGAGGCTTTGGCTGGAGACGCGGTTTTCGATGAAGCGCTCGAGACCGTCGAACGCGCCGCCGCAGATGAAGAGGACGTTGGTCGTGTCGATTTGGATGAATTCTTGGTGCGGATGCTTGCGGCCGCCTTGCGGAGGCACGTTTGCAGTCGTGCCTTCCAGAATCTTGAGCAGCGCCTGTTGCACGCCTTCGCCCGACACGTCGCGGGTGATCGACGGGTTCTCGCTCTTGCGAGCGATCTTGTCGATCTCGTCGATGTAGACGATGCCCTTCTCCGCGCGCTTGACGTCGTAGTCCGCGGCTTGGATCAGCTTGAGGAGGATGTTCTCGACATCTTCACCGACGTAGCCGGCTTCCGTGAGCGAGGTGGCGTCCGCCATCGCAAGCGGCACGTCCAAGATCTTCGCGAGCGTCTGCGCCAAGTACGTCTTGCCGGAGCCGGTCGGGCCGATGAGCAGGATGTTGCTCTTGTGGAGCTCGACCTCGTCGTTTTGTCCGGA
>JAJPHJ010000079.1 GCA_021325335.1 Pseudomonadota bacterium
AGCTTGCTGGCCCATCCTTCAAAGGTATGGCGAAACGTCAGTCCCGAGGATGGGTTCCCAAGCGCCAAGTTGCTCGTGTTCGCCGCAAACGTCCCCAAAGCCACAGAATTCTGGTAACTGATGAACGTGCTCAGCTGATTCGGTGACGATGAGGGGTTCGGCGCAGGCACCGCGGCCGCGTGCGCGGCGGAGTTGGCCTCGAGCAGCGTGCCGGCGAGCGCGATGGGAAAGAACGAGAGCGCGGTCGTCTTGTTACCGTCTGAGATGTTATCGGACCAGACCGTGGACAAGTTGGGAGCAGCGCCGGAATTGCAGCTCACGGCTTGAGCCGCGAAATTCGCCTCGCTGCTTCCGTAAATCGTGACGATGGCAAACGTGCCGTCCGCGGTCACGGTCGATCCGTTGAGGACGATCGCCCCGAGAGTCCCGTGCCCGGCCGCGGCGCTTTGACCCGTGCCGAACGGGTTATTGGGATCGTTCGGTACGTACGGATCGTCGAGGCATTGCGTGCGAAAATCTTCGAGATTCCAGGTCGATTCTGGCACGACGGCGACCGGGTGCTGCGCATCGCAGTCTTCCTTACTGATGTTGCTGCGGGCGCACACGTCGCGCTCCAAACGCTGTGCGATGACGAAAAGCAAGAAGTATGCCGGATTGTCGACGGAAGATCCCGTTGCGGTGCTGCCGGTCGCCGGACCCGAGCCCCCTTTGCCACCGCCCCCGCCGCCCGATGGAGCTGCAGCTTTGGCTTGGGAGGTGCCTCCAGGGGAGCCGCCGGGTCCGGCCCCGACCGACAGCAGAACGTAAAACGTCGGCTCTTGCGCCGCGACGAGCGGCTGCGCCTGCGGTCCGAGTCCGAGAATCCCCTCGCAGAACTCCAGCTGTTCCCACAGTGCGCGTGGGTCTCGTTGTCCTCCGTTCGGGGTGCACGCGCTCTTCGCGGCTGGCCCGGCCAGCGTGGCGCAGGCGTTAAGGCGACTCGTGAGCAGACCTGCGAGATACGATCGCACGCCTTGCGGCAGGCCTTCGGTCGATCGGTAATTCGGCGAGTCGAAATTGTACACGGCGACAATGTTTGTGAGATCCGCCGAGTTACAGGTGGCCATGGGCAAGCTCTGGGCGGCGCTCGTCGCCGCATCGGCACCGGTGTACGGTGAAATCCCGAGACTACAGGCTAGCATGACCGCGGCGACGACAAATGCGAACGCCTTCTGTCTCATACGCTTCGACCTCCTCGGGTTCGGCCGACTACCGCGTCAAGGCAAAACCGGCAAAGTCGGAAGCGGAAACGTGGCGTTCCGCCGCGACCTTACCGACTTGCTGCAATTCAGCGAGATGCGCGACGTCAAACGGCTGGACCGCGCTCTCATCGATGCCCTTCAACCCGAGCCGGTCCAAACCTTGTCTTGAGATATCGACGTTGTAACGCACGTACGAGAAGAGTTTGTCGGCAAGGGGTACCCGGTTGCCGACGAGATCCCCGATTTCCGAGTCCAAGGCTTCTCCGGCGCGGGTCTTTCCGAAGACGCGGCAGAGCAGATCCTGTTCGACTGCCGCGGCGAACATGAGCGCAGCCGGCAACGATTGCACGTTGTACAAGACGTTCATCTGATTGGCCCGCAGCTCCAGATTGGCGTTCTCACTCAAGCCGGTTCCGACCGAGACGAGCAGCAGCTTGTCTTCGCCTGTTGCCCACTGCACTTCGTATGGGGGCAGCGTGGCCATCAAGAAAAGCAAGAACGCAGGGTTGTTGTACACCGTGACCCCGCCGTCGACGAAGATGAACCGCTGCTCGCCGACGTCGATGACCTCGGGCGGGAAGAAGACAGGCGCTGCGGTGCTGGCGCGCACGAGCTGCCAGAGCGGCAGGTCTAAGTTGCAATCTTTCAACGTTCGATCGTTGTACTTCGCACGAGGATTGTTGGAGAGCGGCCAGGGTGAATCGGTCGAAGCGTTGCGCATGACAAGCAGCAGCAACGTGCGGAGCTTTTCGGTCCCTAAGGTCGCCTCGTCATCTCCGTCCACCCCGATGACGGCTTTGATCTCCGCGGCCAGCGCTTTTTGCGTGAACATCGACGAAGACGAGAGCAGGCCGACCGTGCTCAAGAATTTTGCGATGCCCGATTCACCGCCGAACTTGCGCGCGATGCGCAAGAACACGTTGGCGGGGTCGAACATCGTCTTGGCGCCAGCGCGGTAAAAGTCGCGGATCTGAGCGACCGGGAAACCTAGGGAGACGAACGTGGCGATGATCGCGCCCGTGCTCGTACCGCCGACATAGTCGAAATATTCGGACAGCACGAGGTCGTCGCGGCCGAACCGTTCGCGCAAACAGGCTTCGATGCGCATGAGAAACTCGAGAGCGATGAACCCACGCACGCCCCCGCCGTCGATCGCAAGGAGCTTCTTCGGACCGGCGCGATCCATGCGCTCTGCAAGGTGTGATTGCAGTTCGGACGCCTTTCGTGTGCGGGCGGGTTTCGAACGCATCGCCTCGAAATCGCGGGCTTGAACGTGCCGTCCTTGCTCTCCGGGCTATGAAGGCTCCTTTTGGTAATTTGCCGCTCGTCGTCGGCGTCACCGGACACCGTGATCCGCCCGTGGATGCTGAAGGTCCACTGCGCCAACGCTTTGGCGAAATCGTCGAGCGCCTGAAGACCCAGCACCCTTCGATGCCGCTCCTGGTGCTTTCCGGACTGGCCGCGGGCGCGGATATCTGGGCGGCCGAAGAGGCGCTTCAGCGCGGGGCAGCGGTTTTGGCCTGCCTCCCGATGCCGCCCGCGCGATACGAAGAAGATTTCACGCACGACGAAATACTGCGTTTTCGCTCCGTGCTGCCGCGTTGTTGGGACGTCATCGTCGTCGGCGTCTCGGACAAACGCGAGCACGCCTATGTCGACGTCGCCAACTTCATCGCCTACTACTGCCACGTGCTCGTCGCGTTTTGGGATGGACTCCAAGCGCGCGGGCCCGGAGGAACGGCCGAAGTCGTGGAGCTGCGCAAGACCGGTCTGCCGAGCGTGGTCGGCGATGCGCTCCTCACCTACGTGCCCGACACGGGACCCGTGTTCCAGATCGTGACGCCCAGAAGAGGGCGCCCGCAGCCGGCAGACGCCTTTTCGGTGCACGTCGACTATCCCGAGCGCGCGGGCTGGGACGACAAGACCACGAACAACGATGAGCCGGCCGGCGAAAGGGCGTTTGAGAATGCGATCGCGCACCTCGAACGCTTCAACGTCGATCTTGCGCGCGAGCGGGTTCCGGCGGACGCCGATCAACTCGCCGCGCTGCGAGACCGCGCCGATGCCGCGGCGAACCGGCTGCAGCGCCGGACCGTGCTTTCTCTCCAGGGCGTCTACCTCGCCACGGCCCTTGCGGGCGCCGCGGCGCTCCTGCTGCCCACCGACGGCTCCTTTCACATCCCAAGCTGGGGCGGGATCGCAGCCAAGCTTGCGTTTCTCGCGATCGCGTTCGTCGTGCTGTGGATCGCGAAGCGCAACGACTTCGAAAACCGCTACCAAGACTACCGCGCGATCGCCGAAGCGTTGCGCATCCAATATGCTTGGTGTCGTGCGGGTCTACGCGATCGTCTCGTGGAGGCATCGTATCTCGAGATGCAGCAAAGCGAGCTCGAGTGGATCCGCTTGGCGCTGCGGACGGCGTTTTTGATCAGCGACGGCGCCGCGGCGCGCGAAGACGATTCACCCTCGCACCCGGTCGCCGCGCACTGGATCGACGGACAGCTCCGATACTACGCCCGCTCGGGCAAGCGCGAGGAAGCGAGCCTCCGCCGCGCGCAAGGGGTCATGGTCGGAGTGGCGGTCGGCGGCGGGCTGCTCTCGGCCTTCGCCGCCGTTATGGCCTGGATGGTCGCGCATCACATGCTCGCGATCCCCGACGCGCAAGCAGCCGGCGTCCAGCATTCGCTGTCGTACTGGGCGGCGATGCCTTTTGCGCTCGGCAGCATGCTCGCGCTGCTCATCCGCTTCTACATTCAGCAGCGCGGCTTTGCCGAGAATGCGCGGCGCTATCACCACATGTTCTTGGTCTTCGACGCGGCCCGGCGACGTTTGGTCGAGCAGGGCCGCGACCCGCGGCGCGTGCTCGAGCAGCTGGGTCATGAGTCCCTCTCCGAGCACGCAGCATGGCTCATCCTGCACCGCGAGCGTCCTCTCAGCTTCGTGCATGCCTAGCGCCTGGGGACCGCGCGGGGTCCAGGACTCTCCCAAAAACCAAGGGAATCCACCCGCTGGGTGCAAGGTCATCCCAGGAATATGCCCTTCCAAATCTTCGTTTCGTACGCGCGCAACGACGACTTGCCGCCTTTAGACGGTGAGGGTAAGGGCTTTATCACGACCCTTCTCAAGCACCTCGAGTTCCATTTCACGGGTTTTGGCGAACCGACGCCCGTCATCTGGCGCGATCGCCGGGCGATCGCGCGCAGCGAGCAGTTCGATCCGATCATCGAAAAAGGCATCAACGACTCGCAGCTGCTTCTGGTCGTGCTCTCCAACAATTGGGTGCACCGCGAATTTTGCCGGCGCGAGCTGGAGCTTTTCCAAAAGCGTTGGCGTGCCGAAGGCGACGACGCGGTCAAGCACCGCATCATCGTGGTCGGCAAGAACCATATCGATCCAACCGCGCGCCCGGCCCTGCTGCAAGGTCAAGAGGGCTACCTGTTCTACGCTCCGGACGATGAGAACCCTAACCGCTTCCGGGAGTTCTTCGTGCGCGGCAAAGCCCGCGAGGAATTCCACGAACGCACGCAAGAGCTGGCCGAAGACATCTGGCGCCGCGCGTGCGAGCACGAACAATTGCCGCAGCGCGCGACGACCGGGCCCACGTGGACGCCTATCGCATCGAGCGGGCGCAAGATTTATCTGGCAAAGCCCGCCGCCGACATGCGCGCGCCCTACGCGCGGCTCGTCGACGAACTGCGCCAACGCGGTTACATCGTCGCACCGCCACCCGACGCGGATATTCCGCCCGATGCAAGCGCCAAGGATTTCATCCGCGAGGCCCTGTCGGGCGCAGAGCTCTCGATCCACCTGTTAGGCGACAAAGCCGGGTGGGCTCCCGAGGACAGCGAACCGATCGTGCCGCTCCAGCTCAAGCAAGCAGCGATGGCGGACTCTCGGCGCATCATCTGGGCGCCGCGGATGATCGTCGACGAGCACGCACAAACGCCAACCACGGCGGAGCGCGACCCGTTCGCGGTGCTGGAAAAATTCGACCACAAGCTCGAAAGCGACACCGTGGACGGCAGCGAGCTCAGCGCTTTCGCGCAGTTCGTCATCCAGCATCTCGACAAGAACGTTCCGCCAGTGCCCGAGATTGAGGCAATCGAGCCCAATGCGCGAGTGTACCTCTACCACCGGCCGGAGGACACCGCGTACGCCGTCGCGATCGCGAAATCGCTGGCCGAGCGCGGCATCCAACCCGTGTTCCCGGCGTTTGAAGGTGACCCCGCAGAGCTCGCTGCGCTGCACCGTCAGGAATTGGCCGAATGCGACGCCGTCGTCTTGTGCTGGGCTAACGCGGCCGAGGTGTGGGTGAAGAGCCAGGCGCGCGAGCTCAAGAACTGGCGCGATCTCGGGCGCGACAAACGGTTCGCGTGTCGCGGCCTCGTCGCAGGGCCGCCGCCAGGGCAGCGTAAGGACCTGCTCGTGCAGCTGCCGCCACGCAACGAGATCGATGTGGTCGTCGACCTGACGCAATTCGAAACCCCCGTGCCGGAAGCACTCGATCCATTGATCCGCGCGAGCCAATCACCGAAAGATGCGGCATAGGCCATGCAGCTTCGTCCGTTCCCGGGGCTGCGGCCATTCGGATTTGAAGATCGCGACTTCTTCTTCGGCCGCGAAGACCAAGTCTATTCGCTCTACCGCCTCTTAGAGCACAGCCGCTTTATCGCGGTCGTCGGCAGCTCGGGAAGCGGCAAGTCGTCGCTTGTCCGCGCCGGGTTGCTCCCCGTCATCGACGAGGAAAGTAAAGGCGAGGGCGGGCGCAAGTGGCGCTTTGCGACGCTGCACCCAGGTGACGCGCCGCTGCGGGCGCTCGCGGATGCGGTGACATCCCTCGCGCAGGACAGCGGCGAGGACGCCGAGATCCGGCGCGATCGCACGCTGTTCGCGCTCAAGCGCTCGAGCTTCGGTCTCACGAAAGCCCTCGAGGGGATCCCAAGGCTTGCCGGTGCGTCGCTGCTGCTCGTCGTCGATCAATTCGAGGAGCTTTTCCGGTATGCCGCCGGGTCGACGCGCGATAAAGCGGGCGACGCGTTGTGGCGCGACGAGGCGGCCAACTTCGTGCAGTTGTTGCTTGAGGCGACGCGCAGCCGCACGAGCCCGGTGTACGTGCTCATCACGATGCGCTCAGACTTCATCGGGGATTGCTCGCAGTTCCACGGCCTTCCCGAAGCGGTGAGCGCCGCGCAGTTCTTGGTGCCGTCGCTCACGCGCGATCAGCGCGAAGATGTTATCCGCAAGCCCGTCAGCAAGGCGGGCGCGACGATCGATGCGACGCTCGTCGAGATCCTCTTGAACGACGCGGGCAGCGAGATCGACCAGCTTCCCGTGCTCCAGCACTGCCTCGCGCGTCTGTGGGACCGCGCGCAGCCTGCGGATCCTGACGAGACGACGCGGCACTTGGGCTTGGCGCAATACAAGGCTATTGGGGAGATCTCAGGAGCGCTCTCGCAGCATGCCGACGAGGTCATGGCGTCGCTGCCCGGGCTCGAGCTTGCCGTCGAGCAGGTCTTTCGCGCGCTGAGCGAGATCGACAAGGAAGGCCGAGCGACGCGCAGAGCACTGCCGTACTCGCGGCTGCAAGCCGAAACGGGGGTCGCGAAAGGCGACCTCCTGCGCGTCCTCGATCGCTTCCGGGCCGACGACTGTTCCTTCATCTTGCCGGCGGCCTCCGCGCTGCCCGTTCTTCGCGGCGATACCCGCGTTGACGTCGTCCATGAAGCGCTCTTGCGGCGCTGGGAACGCATCAGCGCCGAACAGCCTCACGTCCTCGATGGACGGATGCAGACCGGCTGGCTCGCCGCTGAAGCCGCCGACGGCCGGTTCTATCGCGCGCTGCTCGCGCTGCTCGAAGCGGAAGCCGGCTCCGGGACCGTCACCCTTCCGCTCGATCAGGTCGAAGCGCGCTGGCGCTGGTGGAAGTCGCGGCCGCGCACGGAAGCCTGGTCCGAGCGCTACGGCGGACGGCTCCAAAGCGTCGAGAAACTCTTCCAGGACAGCCTCGCGGCGCTCACCGCCGAGCGCGAACGCGAAGCGGAAGCCGAGCGTCGCGAACGCGAGCAAGAACGGCGCAAGATCGAAGCTGAGGAGGCTGCCAAACGCGAGCGGCTGGAGCACCAAGCCGAAGTCGACCGCATGCGCGTGGAATCGGCGCAGCGCCTCACGCACCGGACTCGGCTGGCTGCCGTCGCCATGTCCATCATCGCCCTGCTCGCCGTCGGCTCTGCCGTGTATGCGTGGCACCAACAGCAGCTCGCCGTCCAAGCCAAGCAGTTCGAGACCAAGCTCGCCACGCAAGAAGCCGCCGCCGTAGCGCAAGAAAAACTGGCCGTTAATATCGCGCGCACCCGTGCCATCGAAGCCAACCACGCCAAGCAGCTGCAGTCTATTGCCGCGAGACAGGCGCGCACGGCGGCGGCACGCGCCAACGCCGAGGCGAAGGTTGCGGACACGGAGCGGGCGAGCGCGCAGCAGGCCGGCGCGACCGCGATACAACAGCGTGCGCAAGCGCTCGGCGAGCGTTCGCAAGTCTTCTTGCAAGTCGGCCGGCAGGCGCTCCTCAACGGCGATGATGACGACGCCGCGCTGTTGCTCGCCGCCGCTTATAGCGGCGATCCCCGCAACCCCACGCTCCAGCTCCTCTTGCGCCAGGCGCTTGAAAAACTCTCGATCCGCGCCGGCTCGATCCAGGCGCACAACGATTTGATCACGGCGCTTGCGTTCAACCCGAACCGGCACCGCCCGCAGATCGCGACAGCGAGCACGGACGGTTCCGCAAAGCTATGGACCCCGGCCGGGCGCCTGATCCATGAGTTCGACGATCAAGGCGATCTTATCACCGCCTTGGCGTTCGATCCGAGCGGTCAATATCTGGCGACCGTCGGGCGAGACGGTTCCGCCAAGCTGCACGATCTGCAAACCATGAACGAAGCTGCCGATCCACCGCTCGCGCTGCGCGATCCGAGGACCAAACTCGAAGGCCACGCGGATCGTATCAACTCTGTGGTTTTCAGCCATGACGGCAAGCGCATTCTCACGTCGGGCAGCGATAGCCGCATCAAGATCTGGACGACCAACAATGGCCAACTGGTTCTCGACCTCGCGGGAGCCGCAGCCGGCGTCGCCGTCAACCAAGCCCTCTTCAGCGCAGACGATCGGATCGTCGCAGCCTGCGCGGGCGACGGCTCATTTGGAGTTTGGAACTCCGAAAGCGGTAAGCAGGTCGGTTCCGGCACGATTTCTTCGAAGAGCCCGCTCGTTCGGATCGCCATCGCTCCCGGTGGCCACAGCGTGGTCGCCGGGGCGCTCGACGGAACCATCGCGCTCTTCGATGTCGACTCCAAAACGATGATCGAACGGCACGATCAGCATGCCGCGATCAACGCGATCGCGTTCGATGCGACCGGCGCCCGCATCTTGAGCGCGAGCGAGGATGGCACAGCGCTCATCCTCGATGCGAGCAGCGGCGAGCTACAGCGAACGCTGGCCGCGAAGCCGGGGGTGCCCGCGGCCTTGACCGCCTCGTTCAATCCTTCAGGCGACGGTATCGAGACGACCTATGCCGATGGTTCCGTCAACTTGTGGACGCAAGAGGGCGATCCAATCGCCGCCCTGCGCGCGAACGCAGGCGCAGCGACGGTCGCGGCATTCTCGCCTGGCGGGGACCTCTTGGCAACGGGCGGCGCTGACGGCAAAGTCTATCTGTGGCGCTCTTCATCGCCGCTTGAGCGCGCCGCGTTTGCGCATCGTGGCGCCGTGCTCTCGATCGAATTCGACAAGCGGACCGGTCGCATGGTCACTGCGAGCGAAGACGGTAATGCCGGGCTTTGGAGTCTGCATGGCCGGCCACACCTGGACCGGATCTTGTCGCACACCCCGGGCCAAGCGTGGGTTGTGGCAGCGCATTTCAGCGCTGACGGCCAGCGAATCGTCACGGCGGGGGGCGCGGCGGTGAAGCTCTGGAGCGCCGATTCGAATGCCGCGTCACCGCTCGCGACGATTCACACGACGGCGCAGGGCAAGCGCTTCACGCAGGCGACGTTCCTCGGAAACGGCTACGACGTCATCGTCGCCCAAACGTGGTCGATCGCGTCGCTCTTGCAGATGGCTGCGCGCGGATTGAGCACGTCGCCGAGCGCCAACGGGTGGACCGTGTGGTCGGCCGGCGGCAAGCAACTGGCTCGCGAGCCGCGCACGCAGACAGCCATCCGCGAACTCGAGCCGACGAGCGACGGCCGGCGCGTGCTCGCCGTGAGCGCAGGTGGTGCGGCGTATTTCTGTCCGACCGATGGGGCGTCGAATTGCAACAGTTGGGGTGCGGCTGCCGAGGGCGTCAACGTCGGAAACGGTTTCGCACTTGGCGGGGAGACCGGCACGATCCATCTCGTAGACGCTGCCGGCACGCAATCCACGTACTGGCCGAGCAACGACGGGCGGGTCTTGACGTTTGCTTCCTCGAGCGACGGCAAGTGGCTCGCATCCGGCGGGCTCGGTGGAACGCTCGGTGCGATTTGGGATCTCAGCCATCTGGGCGCGTCGCGCACGCCATCCCATGTCGACCTGGGAGGAGAGAACGGCACGATCGAGTCTGCGTCTTTCTCCCCCGGAGACGCTGCGCTGCTGTTGGCGACCGCATCGGACGGAACGGTAAAACTCTGGGAGCGAGCCTCGGGCAATCTGCTCGCTTCCATCTCGGTTCCCGCCTCGCGCGCGAGCGTCGCCGCGTTCACACCCGACGGCTCGGCAGTCGTCGTCGGCGCAACCAATGGGGCCGTTCTTCTGTGGCCGATTCGCGGCGACGTGGCGGCGCCTGCTCAGGTCGCGCGGCAAGCGCTGCAAAAGAGCGACCAATCGGGTTACTCGAATCCGCTCGTCGCGCAAGCGATCGAGGTGCTCCACGTCGCGGCGCGCCGTGCGCGCTAGCGTGCGCTTGGCGCTGTGCCGCTCGCTGGCGTTCCTTGCCTTGATATGCACTCTCGCGTCATCTCCTGCGCGCGGCGACACTTCCGTGCCGACGTATCACATCTCGCGTTTCGGAAACTTCGAATATTACTTCAAGAACGACGTGAGGGCGCCGGGCGAATCCTACATGAACGTCCAGCGGATCTACAACTCGTTCGGCAGCGAAGAGATCGGGATGTTCGGAGCCGGCTGGGCTTCTTTTTTCGAAGTGAACCTGCAGCTCCAAGACGATGGCTCGATTCTGGTCCACGAATATGGCGGCGGCGCCAATAACGTCTTCACCCCCACGACGACAAGCCTGCTTCCGCAAAAGACGCTGCGCGATGAGATCATGCGGGCAGCGGGTGAAGTCGGCCAATTCGGCAGCGATACAGACAGGAAGGCCTACGAGGGGATGCTCGCCGACAGCGATGCCGAACAGACGACGTGGAACCGTCTGTCCGAGGCCGGTCTCTTGAAACCAAAGCAGCCGGCGGTCGGAGAGACCTTCTTCAGCGGCAGGTACGGCACAGAGGTCATCACGCGCGTGCCCGAGGGATATCAACGCGAGACTCAGCGTAACGACGGCACGTACTATGAGGCGTTCGACCTTTCCGGACGGCTCACGCGGATGTGGAACAAGAACCACGACTATGTCGCGCTCGAGTACCAAAACGGCCACGTCCACAGGATGATAGACAATCAAGGCAACTGGTTTGTCTTCGCCTTCAATGCGGACGGCTTGGTCGCAAGCATCAAGGACTCTCACCGCCACGTCGCCCGCTATGAGTACGCCGGCACGAATCTGCTCGCGGCGAACGTCGACGGCAACGTCACGAGATATGCGTACGACGCGCGCAATCGATTGGTATCCGTGACGCTCCCCGACAAGACGTCAATGCGCATGAGCTACAACGGCAGCGATCAGCTGAGCGGCCTCAAGACCGTGGACGGGACGCTCATCGCATATACGTATTCAAGCCAGACGACGCCAACCACGCGGATGGATACGGTCGGCGCGACGACGAAGAAGCCGAACGGCACGACGCACACCAGCAGCTCGCAATACTATTATGCCGCGCCCGACTATAATCTCGTAAAGGAGATCGACACGTCAGATGGGGTCTCGACCCAGTACACATACGACCGCGATGCCGACATCTTGACCGAAACAACCGCGGCGGGGACGACCACCAATACCTACGACGCCCTGGATCGCATCATCAGCAAGCAAACCCCCACAGGGAGCCTGACGCAATGGGTCTACGATCCGAGCACGGGCAGGCCGGCCACGATCACGACGACGACAAAGGGATTGACCGTCACCGAGCATTTCCAGTACGACTCGCTGGGTAACATCATCCACGCATCGGACAGCACCGGTCAAGACTTTGCGATCGTGCACGATGCCGCCGGGCGAATCGTGAGCATCGCCGGCAGCGCGCTGCAGCTGAGCTTTGGCTACCCGGATAGCGGATCGCTCAATCCCGCGTCGATCTCGCTTGCCGGAGTCGGTTCCGTGCTGCTCTCCTATGCGGCCGACGGCAGCATCGCCGCCGCGAAGAGCGCGGGCGGAGATCCAGTTGTCGCCAAGGTTCGAACCGCTCTTACGATGGTCTTGGGGCTCCTAAAAGAAGCAGGCGTCAGCCTCCCGGCTCTTCCCACGCCGGCCACGTAGCTCGCGTATCTAATGAAGGACGCCCTTCAAGGTGCGGGCGAGGCGCTCGCAGACGGCGCCGCTGACGGTTGCGCTACGGGCGGCGGTGTCGTCGATCCGCCAAAGAACAGGACGAAAACTTTGCCGTCGGTGTTTTGGAAGATCCCCATATCGATCGCTCCGTCAATCGTCTGGTGCGTGTTGCGGAACCCGCCGCACCTGGCACCTCCCATCATGCCCTGAGTGTCCGGGTTGCGGTCGGTCGAGCTCGCCCAAACGGCAACGACTTGATTGTTCGTCATGCGCATGAAGGTCATGACGTAGGAATTGCAGTGCCCCGAGTCGCCCACCAGCACCTTGATTTGATCGCCGTTGGATTGGCTGATCGTCGCGCACCCCGGGTCGCACTCTGCCGTTGCGGTCGCGACGTCCCCATTCGGATAGTAGACGGGACCGGTTGAGCCGTCAGCTTGCGCCCGAGCGCTGAACAAAAAGATGGCTACGAGCGTGGCGGCCCCGCCGGCGACCATGTACGAGGACATTCTCATGGACCAACGCTCCTATCGCGTTCACTTCGCTAATCGCCCGACGCGCGCGAACGCGGCGATGCTCACCGCAGTCATAGTCAACTGCCGAATGGCCCTTGCCTTCTCTGCTATCCCGCGAGCGCCCCTATAAGGCAACCCTGGGCTGGGCGATATCAACCCTCGGTGTCGCGAGCCCCTGGCCAGCTTTTAGGTATGGTATCTAGTAGGGTCTTGACACCGTGATTTGCTATGGTATACTTCCGCCATGGACCGGGTTGCAGCACGCGCCATGGCGCCGTCGACCGCGGCAGGGGCACACGACTTTGCAATGTCCGTCCCTATCGGGCGGGTCGTCAAGGAACTCATCGAGCTTCTCGGTGCCCCCTTGGTCGCCGCCGTCGGAGGCGTCAGTGAGACCCGCGCGGTGCAGCAATGGCAGGTCGGCCGTCAGCCGCAGAGGCCGCAAGTGCTCCGCTTTGCCCTTCAAGTAGCTTTGATGATCGCCTCAAGTACTGAGACAGAGCTGGCCCGGGCGTGGTTTCTGGGAAGCAACCCGCATCTGGATGACCTGTCGCCCGCGCAAGTCTTGCGTGATTCTGATCTGCCTGCGGTGCAGCAAAAGGTCATGGCTGCAGCTCGGGCATTCGTCGGCCGTGAAACCGAATAGCGCCCGGCTGTTGGGCTGCCAAACGAGAGAACGTTTCCCAGCATTTATCCCCGATTGTTCGCCGCGTGCAATAAGGTTAGGATTCTTATAGCGCCAGCTCGGAGGGTGGTGTTGCCGTGAATGCTTCTTTTCTGATCGTCCCTAATGGCAGTGCAACCATCGTCGATGTCAAGGGCGAGGTCGATCTTTCGAACGTCCAGGAGTTTCGCGACGCCCTCGAAG
>JAJPHJ010000145.1 GCA_021325335.1 Pseudomonadota bacterium
GAGACCTCACTGGCTATGGTGTGTTGATATTCCACGTTCACCAACGGGCGTCATCGGGGTTTGCGCGAGTCGTCGATCGCCTGCGCGAGGTCGCGCACTTGTGCGAACAGCTTAGGCAGTTTCCGGAGGAGGACCTGCTGTTGGATGTTCTTGCGGTGGGGCTGCGCGTAGTCGCCCGACAGATGCGAACCAGCGGGCCACGAGCTGATGACTTTCGCGCTCGCGCCGATGACGGTACCGTCGCCGACTTCGAGGTGCCCCGCGATGCCGACTTGGCCGGCGATCACGCAGTTGCTTCCGATCTTCGTGCTTCCGGCGATCCCGGTCTGCGCGCAGATCGCGGTCTCCTCGCCGATGCTCACGTTGTGCGCGACCTGCACGAGGTTGTCGATCTTCGTGCCGTTGCCGATCGTCGTCGAACCGGTGACCGCGCGGTCGACCGTGGTACACGCGCCGATTTCGACGCGGTCGCCGATCACGACGTTGCCGATCTGCGGGATCTTGATCTGCTCGGCGCCCACGCGCACGAAGCCGAATCCATCGCTGCCGATGACGCACGACGCGTTGAGCACGCAATCCTCGCCGACGATGCAGTCGTCCAGGACCATGGCGTGCGGGTGCAGCAGCGTGCGTGCACCGAGCCGCGCACCCCTGCCCAGATAGACGCCTGCCAAGAGCGTGCAGTCTGCGGCGATCGTCGCTCCCGCGCAGACAATGACGTGCGGCCCGATCCAAACGCGCGGCCCGCGGTTGACGCCTTCTTCGACGAGCGCGGTCGGGTGCGTGAATTCCCCGCGCGGCAGCAGCGGCGCAAACGAAGCGAGGATCTGGGCCAGCGCCGCACGGACGTTGGGCACGAGGATGAGCGTCTTGCCGTTGCGGTCGGCGTCGGATTGCGCGGCGCCCGACGGCGCGAGCACGGCCGGCGCCCGCGAACGCAGCGCGCGCGCCAGCCAGCGTTCGTCGACCGCGAACGTGAGCGAACGTTCATCGGCTTCGTCGACCGAAGCGACCCGCTCGATCGCCGCGTCGGCATCGCCGACGAGGCTCCCCTGGGTCAGCGCCGCGAGATCGCCGAGCCGCCGTTGCGAACTCGCCATGTGCTTCTACGGACTCGGCGGCGGCGAACCGGACGTGTCGATCTTCAACGCCTTTTCGACGTCGACCGTGATGTCATCGCCGCCGTAGGTCCCCTGCTTTGTGAAGACGAGCTGGTAGTGCTTGTCGGCCGCGATCTGCTTCGCCGCATCGCGGACGTCGTTGGTCACTTCGTCTTGCCAGCGTTGGCTTTGCTGTTGCCACTGCGCCAGCGCCCGGCGCTTGTCCGTGGCGCTGACCCTGCTCTCGTTGATCGCATAGTAATTGGCTTGCAGCTGGCGCGAGTAGTTGATGAATTTCGGCCAGCGCTGCTCGATCGTGGCGATGTTGACCACCGCCACGGACGAGTGCGTGCCCGCGCAGGCACCCGTGCAGAGCGCGAGCGCCGCAGCGCCAAGCGCGGCGATGTGGGTCGTGCGTGTCATCATGGTCCCCCTGAACCGGTCGTGGTGGGTGAAGCGGTGGCCGTGCCGAGCGCGGCAAGCGCCTTTTCGACGCGCTGCGTGAGGTCCACGGCCGTTCCCGCGCCGCGGACGTTCGTCAGGACGGCGGCGAAGCCGTCGCTGCGCGCGATGTCTTGGATCTGCGACTGGACCTGCGCGACGATGCGCTGGTAGAGGTCCCGCCGCTCGGCCGCGACCTGGTCGGCCTGAGCCGACAGAGCTTGGTTGTCTTGGAATTGCATGTGGGCGATCGCGCTGTACCGCTCGACGAGCGCTTTGCGCGTGTCCTCGTAGGCCGCACTCGCTTTGCGGGCCTCGCCGACATAGCCCGATTGCATCTGCTGGTGGACGCTTTGCGCCTGGGCCTGGTACTTCGGATTGTTGGCGAGCTTCTGGTTCGCGGCCGCCAGCTGCGTTTGGAATTTGCCGTTGAGCGCGGTGAGCTGGGGTTGCATCTCGGTCTGCAACTGCTTCTGGCGCGCCACGAGCTTGGCTTGGGTCGCATCCGACGTCGCCTTGCGCTCGGCCTCGTAGCGCGCAGACGCTTGCGCCTGCAGCTGCTTTTCGTACTGCGCCATCTCGGCATCGCCTTGGGCGCGTCGCGCGTCGATCTTCCTCTGCTCGGCCTGCTCGATGGCTTTCAGCTGAGCGCTGTACGCGGCGCGTTGCGCATCGCTCAGCGCAAGATCCTGCAGCTTGGTCTGCAGGTTGAGTTTCGTCTCTTGATCGGCTTTGACGACGCTCACTTGATAGGCGGTTTGGGCGGACGAGAGCTGCGACGCCTTTTGCGCGAGCTTGCCGCGCACGTCCGCGGCGATGAGCTGCTGCACGTTACGCAGGTGGTCGGTGTCTTGCTTGAACAGCCCGTTGCGATAGTTGTTGAGGGTCGTCAAGGCCTCTTGCTGCATGGCTCTTGCTTGGCTCCCGAACTGTTGCTGCAGGCCGCCCAGGACGCCGCCCGCGTTCGAGTTGGCTCCAAGCGTGCTCGCCTGCAGCTGGCTGATCGCTTGGGCCTCGCGCTGCTCGTAGTAGGCGCGGCGCGCACCCAAATCGTTTTGGAATTTCGATTCGGCATCCGCGAGCGCGGCTTGCAGCTGCTGGTACGCCGCGTTCTGCTCCGGCGTCATGCCCGTCGGCACGAGTGACGACTCCTGTTGCAGGAGCGCGATTTGGTCTTGCATCGCCTGCAACTGCGAGTGCAGCGGATGCACGGCAACGACCGCGTCCAGGTCGACGTAGCCCACCTTGCCTTCGCGTGCCGCGCCACCCGAAAAGGGGCCGGCGCCGTTTTGATGGCTGCAGCCGACGGCGAGGATCGCCAACAAGAGAGTCGCCGCGAGCGCGAGACGCCGCATCGCTTCTTGCCTGCTTACTGCAGCGCTTTGACGACGTCTGAGGTCACGTCCGTGCCCCCGTAGACGCGGTTGGTCGCATCGATCACGAGCAAGAGATGCTTCTGCTTCGCGACGCTCGAGATCGCCGCGTTTGTGGAATCGATGACGGGTTGCAGCACCTTCTTCTGCTCGTCATCGAGCTGGCTGTTCAGGCTCTGCGCGAGCTGCGCACGCTGGGCATCGCTCTTCCCTTTGGACTGCGCGGCGAGTTGCGCCGCGAGCGTCTGCCGGAAGGAGAGGAAGTCGTCGTTGGCTTTCTTCACCTTGGGGAGGGTGTCGATCTGCGTCTGGTCCACGTAGCCCACCTCGGAGGGAGGCGGCGAGTTGACCGGGGGCAGCACGGGGCCGGGCTGGTTGAGCATGGAGATCACGTCCTGCGTGATGTCGAGCCCGCCGTAGATCACGATCGTCTTGTCGACGACGACGGACAGCCCGCGGTTGGCCGCGACGGATGCGATGGCCGCCTGCGCTCGTCCGAGCAGCGGACCGAACAGCGCGCGCTGCTTCGCGGCCGCTTGGCTGTTGAAGCTCTGATAGATCTGCTGCTGCTGCGCCGGACTCTTGCCTTTGATGGCCGCCTGGAACTGTTGGGCCAAGGATTGTTGGAACTGCGCGAACTGCTGTTGCGCGCTCACGAACGGTCCGAGCTGGCCGAGAGCTGACTGGTCGACGAAACCGATGTCGGAGATATCCGTCGCCAGCACCTGGGGCGCGAAACACAGGACGAGTGCGATCACGATCCCCGCAACGATCGGGGTCCGATAAAACCGAGCCATGTGGATACCTTTCATTGTCGTGTGGTCTAAAACGATTGTCCGATGCCGAACGATGTGTGCGAACCTTGATTGCCGACCGCGAAGTCGATGCGGATGACTTGCGGGAGCAGCGGCGTCTGCACCCGGATGCCGATCCCGAAATCGGTCTGGAACTGGAAGGGCGCGTTCACGTAACTCACGCCCAAGGGAGCCGGCGTGAAGAACGGCGCGTGCGGCCCGGCGGGCGGTTGCGGCGTCGGACCGGGCGACGGTCCGAGCACGGGCGTGATGTATGGGGCGTCTCCCGTATCGGCGAAGATCGCGATGCCGAACTTCTTGTCGCTCGTCACCGGTATGCGCAGTTCCGCTTGG
The DNA here is from genome assembly GCA_021325335.1 of Pseudomonadota bacterium. Taxonomy (GTDB): domain Bacteria; phylum Vulcanimicrobiota; class Vulcanimicrobiia; order Eremiobacterales; family Eremiobacteraceae; genus JAJPHJ01. The sequence goes on from JAJPHJ010000145.1 coordinate 4,063, forward strand.
GCAAGCGCCTCGCGATTGCCATAGTACACGAACTTCGTGCCGCGCAGCTGCTGATCGGAGAGACTGAACAAGTCGTTGTACGGCAGCGCGTTGGCCTGCCCCGACGCGAACCCGTAGTTGAGATGGAGCGCGAAGGACGAGTGGCGTCTGATGGGCCAGAAATGCGAGTAGTCGATGTCCGCCTTGCCGAAATTGTAGTCCGAACCGAACGCCCCAAGCGACACTTCGTCCGAAAACGCGGCAGTACCGCCATGGCGCGGGTTGGTCACGTCGTCGCGCGTATCTTTAAAGATGGATGGCGTGATGGAGCGCAGTGCCGTCGAACCCAATTGATTGGCTCCGCCCGTGCCGTTGAGATTCGCGCCCTGCGAAGCGAGGAACGCCTGCGGGAAGCCCGACGCCTCGACGTTTTGATAGAGGCGGGTCGACGTCAGCCCGATATTCAGCCTCGTATAATCGGCGACGGGGTGACCGAAGCTGATGGAAAAGCCCGCGCTGCGCGCCGTGTAGTTGGCCACCTGGCTCGTGCACGGGTTGCCGTTGGCGGTGCAAGGGCCCCCGGTCACGGGCGTCGTGGTCGTACCCTGGGTGTTGATCGTCGGGGCGGTCGGCGTCAGCGAATAGAACGGGTTGTTGCCGGGGATCTTGTAGACTGGTCGCGGCTGGTTGACCTGCAAGTCGTTGAAGACCGACAGGCTGAGCGAGTCCGCCTTGAACTTGTGGATGTACGGAATGCCGATGCCGAAGTTGACGTTGCTGAAATACTGGCCCTTTTGCAGGTTCACGGACGCGCTGTTGCCGGTACCAGCGATGTTGTTCTGCGAGAACGAGATGCCGTAACCGAAGCCCTGGCCGAATTGGCCGCCGCCGCCGTAGCTCAGGTTGACGCCGGCCGTGCCGTTGCGCTGCTCGGTCACGGTCCATATAAGCGTCAGATAACCGCACTTGCTGCCGAAGGGCTTGGTCGCAATGTCGACCGACTTGAAGAACTGCGTGTTGTAGATGGCCTCGTAGTCGCGGCGCAGCGCCGGATCGGACACGAGGTCTCCGGGATGCATGCGCAGCAAGCGGCGGATGACGTAGTCCTTAGTCACGCTGTTCCCCGCGATCTCGATCGCGCCCACGCGCACTTCGCAGATCGTCACGTCCACAACGCCTGGATGATCGACCTCGGGCGCACCGTCAACCACCGCCGACAAGCCAGCGTTCTTGTAGAGATCCGAGATGGCGCCGAGGTCAGTGTTGAAGACGTCGCCCGAGAAGACCGTTCCCGGCTGCGTCTTCATCTGCTTTTGGATGAGCGGCGTCGGGATCACGAAGTTGCCGTGGATGTTGACGGCAGTCACGGTGACGCCTTCTTTGATGGCGATGTTGATGGCGCCGGCCGAATCGATCTTGATGTCCTGCACGTGGCGCGTGCCGATGTAGCCGAGCTTGTCGTAATATGAATTGATCTTCTGCACGTCGTCGCGCAGCGTATTCGTGTTGAGCACAGAGCCGATCGTCGTGTCCATGAGCGCGAGGAGCACGTCCGACGAGACTTGTTTGTTCCCTGAAAAAGCGAGCTTCGTGACGACCGGGTTCTCCACCACGATGTACGACACCGCGACGCCGCCCGGCGTCGTGTGGATGTCGGTTTTGACGTCCGTGAAGTATCCCAAGCCTAAGATCGCCTGCTGATCTGCCGCGACGAGCTTGTTGTCGAGCGGCGTGCCGGGCTGGACGCGGATGACGGCAGCGATGCGGTCCGCCGGCACATGGCTATTGCCGCGGATGTTGACCGCGGTGACCACCGGCTGTGGCGCGGCTGTCGTGGTTAGCCCGCATGCGAGAGCCAGCACCAGGACGACCGCCGCCGCAAGTGCGAGTCGCAACGGGTTAGACAATGATGGAAGAACTCCTAAGGTGAGCTGTCGGCGTGGCCCCGGGGAACGGGACGTTCTGTTCCGACGCATCGCTTGGGATTCCTGCCCGAAGGCCTTTTCACGCTCAGCGGAATGTATAACGAAGATTGAAGACGGTGCTGTACAGTCCGCTGTCCGGTTGCGAGGTCTGCAAGACGTCGAGCGCGAGGTAGTCTTGGAGACGATAGGAGACGCCGTACGCGCTCACGATGGGAGCGCTGACCGAGGATTGGTAAACGGCGGACACCGAGTTGGAAAAGCGCGTGCGCACTTCCACCGCGAGCGCTCCGTACTGGTTGAAGATGAGCGAGATCGATTCGATGTTGAGCTCTTGCGCCAGCGCGGACTCCACCGGGTAGAGCAAGCTGCGGCTGAGCTGCGCGTTGAAGAAGTTCTGCGCGGTCTGCACGATCGTGGCTTGCGCTTCGTTGGGATTCGAGCTCGTCAGCGCGGCGACGGTCGGCGCGTGCAGCAGGGTCGCGATGATCTCGTCGCGCGACATCGAGGGATTGGATTCGAGGTCCGTGTTCAGATTGTCCACGCGGCCGGAGACCGTGAGCGTGATCTGGGCGCCCCCGACGTTGGTCACCGCGGTCGCATCGAGCGTCGGCAAGAGACCCGATGTCGGGTCGAACGTCACCGTGCCCGAGACGACGCGGAAGGTGGTGTCGAAGTAGCCGACTTGCCCGCGGATCGCCTGGAACTGGCCCTGCAGGGTCGGCGCTTGCAAATTGCCCGCGATCGTGATGCCGCCCGTCGTCGTCAGATCGATCGAGCTGCCGCCGCGGATCCGCACGTTGTTGTTCGCGTTCAATCCGACGTCGAGATCGAGCGACGGCAAACTGAAACCGGTCGGCGCGGGCGTCGGGCGGCCGATCGTGGTCAACGTGTGCGAGTCGGGACCCCAAAGACCGCCGCCGTACACGATCGTGTGACCCGGACGCAGCTCGGGCACGCCCGGGATCGGTCCGGGCGGCGCCGCTTTCACCGCCCCGCCTTCAGCGAGCGCGTAGATCGCCGAGAACGGGATCGTCGCGTTGGCGATGCCGACGCTGCCCGCGAGGTACGGGACCGAACCGGAGCGCGTGAAACTCAAGACGCCGTCGGCGGTGCCCGAGATCCAATTCGGCACGTTCACTTGCGCGTTGTGCAGCCCGAGTCGCGACCACAGCTGCAGCCCTGCGTACGAGCGCAATCCCGCCGCGGGCACGACGTGCGCCGCGCCCTTCACGTCGATCGAACCGGAGCCAAGCGTGGCGTGCAGGTGCTCGAGCGTGATCGTGTCGTTCTGAAAATCGAGCTGAGCGTTCGCCCCCGTCAAGGGGACCGTTTCCAGCGGCGATACCGCCGAGGCGTTCGCGATCGTCCCTTTGCCCTTGCCGACAGGGTTGCCCGCGGTGCCGGTGATCGTCGCTTGCGCGTCGAGGCGGCCGGTGAGGGTGGCGTAGCGCTTGGTGATCGGGTCGAGCGCGCTCAGATCCATGCCGCTCACGGAGAGGACGAAGCCGACCGGTTTCTCTTTGGGACCCAAGGCCAATGGCTTGAGCTGCACGGGTAGCGTTCCCGTCACATTGACGCGGCCGCGATTGCCCGCAAAGGTCAGCGTCGTGTCGCCGATGCTCACCTCGCCTGGCGAATACTGCGCATGCAGCTTCGCTTCGTCGAACGCGACATCGTAGAAGCTTGCGCGCGAGGCATCCACGTCCGCGACCGCCTTCGGGTGCGCGATCGTGCCGCTGACGCCGAGCCGGCCGACGGCGCTTCCGTGCAGGGCACCAGGCAGCAAAAGCGCCTTGCCGAGCGCGTGGAGGTCGACGTTTGCAAGGCTGACGTCGCCGGCGATCGTGCGGTTTGCAAAGCCGAACCTTCCCGATCCTTGGGCCGAGAGAAACGGCAGCGCGAGCGCCGCATTCGTCAGCGTGACGCCGTCGTGATCCGCCGTCACCTTGGCGGAGAACTGCTGGATCTGGATGCGTTTGAGATAACCGTCGCGCAGCGCAAAGGTGGCGTCGCCCGTGGGCTGGGTCAACGTGCCGCGCACCGTGCCGTCTGCGTTCAGCAAACCGGACAGGCCCAGATTTTCTTGACGGATGAACGGCAGCACCTCATCGACTTGAAGGTCGCGCAAGTGTCCACGTACTCGATATGCAGCCGTCGCGAAATCCGGCAAACTGCCGCGGTACTGACGGAAGCCCACGGAGCCCGCGATGCTCATGGATCCACCGGGACCGCTTTGCGACACGACGGCATGCAGTCCGCCGCTACGGTCCGAGCCGAAGGTCGTCTCGATATGGCCTAAGCGATAGTCGTAGAGGGCCGCATCATCCAGCGACGCCGCGCCGCTCGCAAGCAGGTGGTGTTCGAGCGATGAGACCGCGATGTCGAACGCGCCGATCCCTGCGAAAACATCTTTGCCCCCGAAGAAATCGTTGAAGTCGGTCATGTCCACGTGCGGGCTCGATGCGCGCACGGAAAATTTCCGCGGCGTGGCGTCCGCGCTCAAACCGAAAGCCGATCGTCCGAGTTCGACCGAGCCGCCGGAGAGCCGCACGTCGTTCGGGCGCACGCGCAAAGCGCCGCGCAACTCGTTGAACGCCACGCCGCGGATCGTGCCGATATCGGTGTTCAGTCGCGCATCCACCGTGGGCCGTCGGAGGTCGCCGCCGATGGCTGCATCTGCGTCGTACGAACCGGTGAGGGGCGCATTCGCTCCGGTGAAGCGATCGAGTGCCACAAGGTCGCCTTCGCGGATGCGGACCGAAAGCGCGAGCAGCGGGTCGCTCGCCGCTCCGGCGCGCAGACCGGACACTGCTCCGTCGACGATGGCTTGATTCCGCAGCAAAGCGATGCGGCTGCCGCGCGAGCGTAGCGTGCCGCCGCCGTAGCGCATGTCGACGTCGCCCGCGTACGCCACGCTTTGATACGAACCGCGCACGACGGCTGCCGCGTCGATCGCTGCCGCACTGCCGGCGCCGCTCATCGTCGCAAAGCCTGATGTTCTGCCGCTCGCGCCATGCAAGCCGAATGCTGCGAGCGCAGCGAGGTCGAGGTCGGGTATGAAGGCGTCGAGCCTGCCCGCGCTGGCCGCGTTCGGTCCTGCGAGGGTGCCGAATGCCCACACCCCGCCGCCCGGCATCGCGACATCGCCAAGCACTGCGGTCGAGCCGGCTGACGCATCGATGACCGCGGACGTGCTGCGAACAGGAACTCCCGCGAGCGAGGCGTCGCTGCTCGTCGCACGCACGCCGCCGACCCAATGCATGCCGTCGTACGCCAACGAGAAATCGCCGGCGCCGGATCCGCGCAGGTGCATCGCCGGAAAGGATCGCCCTAGCGCTGCAAGATCCGCTCTTGCCGTCCCCGCGAACACCGCCGAGGTGGGCGCGAAAGACTTGCCGAGCGAGACGGAACCCGCGCCGTTCGCGCTGAGCGCCGGACCATCGACGGACAAGAGGCCGACCCGAAGATACGCGTTCGTGCCGGAGGCCTGAAGGTGAACCGCTCCCAGGTCCGTCCCCTCATACACGAACGAGCTTGCGCGCGCGTTCACGGCGATCGGTTGCGGCTGGCCGGGGGCCGGCTCGAAGGCAAACGCCTCGCCGTCAAGGGTAGTATCTAAAGAAGGAAGAGACAAAGGCGGTCCGAGGAGGTCGGCGATCCCAACGCTCCCGCCGCGGATATGGACGGGTAAGCCGGAGGCGACCAGCGCGCCCTCCCACGACTGCGAGGGCAACTGCCGGCGTGCCCAGGCGAAGCCTTCGCCCCCGTCTTGGCGGTATAGGAGCGGCCCCAGCGCAAATCCGTCCGGACCGCTCGCGACGAATGTCCGCACGCTTGTGCCGGTCCCGACGAGTTGGGCGTAGCCAAGCCCGGACGGGCTCGTCGCCGGCCCGGCGATGGATCCGATCGCTTGCGCCACGCCGCCGGGCAGGAGGTTCGCGGCGATGGGTATCGCGCTTGCGGGCCCGCTGAGCGCGACCACCGCTTGCATTCCGAGCGGCGAGGTGCCCAGATCGAGATCGGACTGCGACCAGATCCGCGCGTTGCGCGCGGCGAGGTCGAGCGCGCCGATCGACAGGTGTCCGCCCGCGTAGTAGAAAGCACCCCGGACGTCCGGAAACAGAACGCGTTCGTAGCGCGCACCGTTCGACCGCACGATGCCTGCGACCCGGATGTCGGAGGGCGCGCCGTCGACGCGGACCGTCGTCGCAAACGGCCCGGTCACATCTTGCCGCGCGCTGAACGAGAACAACGCTTTTGCTTTTTCGAGCGTGCCCGACTGCACGATGCCGATGCCGATCCGGACGCCGCCGGTGAGCTGCACCGCGCCGGACGCGCGCAGCGGCATGCCCTCCACGTCGCCAAGCGCAAGCTTCATGGAGAGCAAGCCATCGTTGAAGTGCAGCGCGCAGCGCACGTCGCGGATGGCGGCGACGAGCGGCGTGACATGCAGCCGTGCGTGAGCGATCGTCGCGTCGCCTGAGATATGCCAGCCGGGCTTCTCGTTCGGTCCGTACCCCAGCGCATACGCCATCAGGCGGATCGGGGCGTCGCCCCCTTCAACGATGAACGCGCGGGTCGGGACGAAGACGTCGAACAATGGCGCGATGGGCACGTCGGTCGAGGACAACGTTGCCCGGGCGAAGCCCAGCGGATCGTCTTCGAAGTAGGCCGCGCGCATGGAAGCGGATCCGCGCGCGGTCCGCAGGGTGCCGCGCAAGAAACCGCGACTGGTCGCGAACTGTTCGATCGATACCTCGCTCGCGATGCTCGCAAGCGAGATCGCCTTGCCGGCTTGTACGACGGACTGCGGATCGAGAACATCGATGTCGCCTCGATCGACGACCACGCGGGCGCGCCACGGAGGCGCCGGTGAGCCGGCGGAGGTCGGCGTCGCGGGCTCGCCGCGATGCGGGATGAGCAGGCTGAAATTCCAGGAGCCATCGCTGCGGTGCCGCAACGAGAGCCTCGGCTCGACGAGTTCGATCTTGCGTACGCCGAACGCACGGTCACCGTGACCGAGCAGGCCTTTGGGATCCAGGTCGATCTCGATCGATCGCGCGGTGAGAAAGGTCTCGCCTTGGTCGTCGTCGATCTTCGGGTCACGGATCGTCAGCCGCTGCGCGGCGTAGCTGACCTGCCCCGCAACCATGTGATAGCCTCGTGTCGCGACGAGACCTCGCACGACGAAGCCGAGCATGGCCGAGCGGGTGCCGGGAATGACGAAGCCAAGAGTGACGAGCACCGCTACGGCGGCGACGACGGCAGCGGCGAGGAGGAAGGCCCGGACGGACCGCGGCATGGCGGATGACGTTCCGCAGCCGCACCCTCAAACCCTAAACGTCGAGGTTGACGACGTCGCGCGCGTTCTCAGCGATGAATTGCTTGCGGGGCTCGACTTTCTCACCCATGAGAATCGTGAACATCTCGTCCGCCGCCACGGCGTCGTCGAGCAGCACTTTGCGGACGATGCGCCGCTGCGGATCCATGGTCGTCTCCCACAGCTGCTCCGGATCCATTTCGCCCAAACCCTTGTATTGCTGGATCGTCGCGCCGTCCCCGACTTCCGCAAGCGCGCGGTCGCGGTCCTCTTCCTTGTAGCAGTAGATCATCTTCTTGCCTTTGCGCACCTGGTACAGCGGCGGTTGGGCGATGAAGAGATGCCCTTCTTCGATGAGCTTGGACATGTAGCGGAAGAAGAACGTCAGCAACAGCGTGCGGATGTGAGCTCCGTCAACATCCGCGTCGGTCATGATGTAGATGCGGTGGTAGCGCAGCTTGGAAAGATCGAAATCCGATTGGAACCCGGCGCCGAGCGCGGTGATGAGCGTGCGGATCTCCTCGTGACCGACGATCTTGTCGAGTCGCGCTTTCTCCACGTTGAGGATCTTGCCGCGCAGCGGCAGGATCGCTTGGAAGTGCCGATCGCGGCCTGCTTTGGCGCTGCCGCCGGCGGATTCGCCTTCGACGAGGAAGATCTCGCTGCGGGCGGGATCGGTCTCCGAACAGTCGGCAAGCTTGCCCGGCAGCGAGCCGCCGTCGAGCGCGTTCTTGCGGCGCGCCAGGTCGCGAGCTTTGCGTGCGGCCTCCCGCGCGCGCGCGGCATTGGCGCATTTCTCGACGAGCTTGCGGGCGGGGCCCGGATTCTCTTCGAGATAGTAGGTCAGCGCCTCGGCGACGATCTCGTCGACCGCGCCGCGGGCCTCGGCACTGCCGAGCTTGGCCTTGGTCTGGCCTTCGAATTCGGGGTTGGGCAGTTTCACGGAGATGACCGCGGTGAGCCCTTCGCGCACGTCCTCCCCCGAAAGGTTCGCCTCCGATTCTTTCAAGATGCCGTTGCGCTTGGCGTAGTTGTTGAGCACGCGCGTCAGCGCCGAACGGAACCCGGCCAAGTGGGTGCCGCCGTCGACCGTGTGGATGTTGTTCGCGTAGGCTAAGACGTTCTCGATGTAGCCTTCGTTGTATTGGAACGCGACTTCGACCGCCACATTGCCCCGCTCGCCCGCGACGTAGCGCACGTCATGGAGAGGCCCCTTGTTCTTGTTCAGATGCTCGACGAAGCTCTTGATCCCGCCTTCGTATTGGAAGGTCTGCTTCTTGTCGGAGCGTTCGTCGGTGAGGGTGATGCGCAGGCCGCGGTTGAGGAACGCGAGCTCGCGCAGGCGCTGCTGGAGGATCTCGACGGAGAAGTCCAACACCGAGAAGATCTGCGGATCGGGCTTGAAGTGCACGAGCGTGCCCGTTCCCTCGGCTTTCCCGACGATCTTCATCTTCGAGCTCGCCACGCCGCGTGAGAACTTCTGCTCGTACACGTTCCCGTCGCGCTTCACTTTTGCGACGAGCCACTCCGACAGCGCGTTGGTCACGGAGATACCGACGCCGTGCAGTCCGCCCGACACTTTGTAGCCGAGCTGATCGAACTTGCCGCCGGCATGGAGCACGGTCATGACGACCTCGAGCGCGGGCTTGCCCTCCGAGGCGATGACGTCGACCGGGATGCCTCGCCCGTCGTCTTCGACCGACAGCGAGCCGTCTTTGCGGATGACGACCTCGACCTCGTGGCAATAGCCGGCCAGGGCTTCGTCGACCGCGTTGTCGACGGCTTCGAACGCGATCTGATGAAGACCGCGAGTCGTCGTATCGCCGACGTACATGCCCGGGCGCTTGCGCACGCCTTCGAGCCCTTTGAGCACCTTGATCTGTTCGGCGCTATAGTCGCCTTTGGGTGGGGTCACGAACCTCTCGTCTTCTTCATCACGGACGCGGCGTGCACGGCCGAAAAGACACGCGCGGAGCCTGCGCTGGGGATATCGGCCAGCGCTTTATTTTGTGTTTTTGTCGTCTTTTGTGTGGTTCTCGCGGGCGCTCGCGCGCGCCTCTTCCGGCGCGTGCGGCACGCGGGGAAACAGCACACTGGTCCACGCCGGACCGAGCACATCGCGCGCGACGGCTCGGCCGATGTCACGTTCGGGCATGCCAGCCTGCAACATGAGAAAACTCCAGGCAGCGACGCGGTCGGATGCGGTGAGCGCGGCACGGCGGAGGCGCCGCTCGGCCGACCCCAATTCGTTCTGCCATCGCGTCGCAAGGCGTTGACGCATTCTCCGATAGGCTGCGGCAGGCGCGTGGGGCAGCGACTCGCGCACCTGTTGGAGCGAAAGCCACGGGGCTTCCATGAGCACGCGTTCTATTCGAGCGTCTTCGCGACGACGGCGCGCCGCAATGCACGGGGCGCACTCACGCGCACTGCGAGAGGCAGGCGCAAATCGCTTTCCGCACGCGGTGCATGTGGTCCAACCCTCTCGATCGCGCCATTCGTCGAGCGATCGTTGCGCGGCAGCGAGGCGCTTGACGGTGGCGGCGGCCTCTTCTTCCCCGCGGCCTCGGGACTGCGACGGGTCCACCGTGCGTCCGCTCGGCGATGCGGCCGCGCCCCGCGCGCTCCCACCATGACGCGCTCCCTCGAGCAACAGCCTCGTCCGGCCGCTCGCCATGGTGAAGCGCAGGCGCCGCACATCGGCGCCCGGCACCGCTTGGCGCAGCGCTTGGATGATCGTGGGCGCGAGAAACGTCAACTCCGTGCTCCAGGCGCTGCTCGCGGTCAGCACGTGCAACACGCCGTGGGCGAGCTTCGCCGGGCGGCTGCGCCGTGCGATCTCAGGGCCGACGGCCAGCTCCCAGGCGTTAGCGAGCGCTGCCGCCGTCGCGTCGGCGCTCGGCTGCGAGCGGGGATCGCGGTCGCGCGTGTTCCAGCCGCCGAGGAGCGCCCCGAGCTTGCGCGGGCCGCTCATCCCGTCTTTGCGTGAGCGCTGGCTTCGACGCGGCCGTCGACGATCTCGTAGACGTGGGCGCCGCCGAGCGTAGGAGCGTCAGGCGCCTCGGTCGCGGTCACGAAGACCTGCTCGCAGTCGGCGATGCTGCTCATGAAGGTGCGCTGCCGGGTGGCGTCGAGCTCAGAGAGGACGTCGTCGAGCAGCAGCAAGGGAGGCTCTCCGGATGCCGCGGCGAGCAAAGCATACTCCGCCGATTTGACGGCGAGGACCGCGGTCCGTTGCTGGCCCTGCGACCCGAAGCGCCCCAGCGGTTCGCCTGCGAGCAAGAACTCCACGTCATCGCGATGCGGCCCCACAAGCGCGCTCTTGCGGACGAGCTCGGCGGGCAGTGCCGCCTCGAGCGCGCGCTCGAGCGCCGCGAGCGCAGCTCCGGGAGACGCGTCACCTGCGGGCAGCGCGGGTGACGGCGCATAGCGGATGCTAAAGCCCGGCGTCGCGCCGACCCAACGCGCGTGGACCTCTGCCGCCGAGAGCGAGAGCCGCTGGACGTAGCGCGCGCGCGCGCAGAGCAGCTGAGACCCCACGGCTGCGAGCTGCTGGTTGTAGGTGGAGAGCAACGCGCGCTCGACGCCCGAGGCGGCTTTCAAGAGAGCGTTTTTCTGCACGACGATCTTCGTGTACGCAGCATGGTCGCGGTAATACGTGCGGTCGGCCTGCGACAATGCGGCGTTAAGGAAGCGGCGCCGCAGCGCCGGCGGTCCCGAGACGAGCGCGAGATCTGACGGCATGAACGTGACCGCTGCGATGCCGCCGAGGAACTGAGCATACGCCACCGTGCGCCCGTTGCGGACAAAGCGCTTGCGTGCGCCCTCGCCGACCCGGGTGATGAGACAGGAGGCGGTGACGTCGCCGTTCTTGGTGCCCACGCGGGCGGCCACGCGGGCGAGCGGCGTGCCCGCGCGGATGAGATCCGATTCTCGCGCGGCCCGGAACGATTTCCCCGTGGCGAGCAGCGAGAGCGCTTCGAGCAGGTTCGACTTCCCTTGCGCGTTGTCGCCGATGAAGACGCAAACGCCGCCCGGCGGTGAGAAATGCAGTGCGGCGTAGTTGCGAAAATTCGCGAGGTCGAGGCTTTGGACGCGCACGAGCCCCCGCTACTGGCGCAGCGGCATGAGGATGTAGAGTTGCCGTTCCGCGGCTTTTTGGTCGCTCGGCCGGATAGCCGCCGGATTCAACGCGCCCACGAACTCGAGGGTCACAGTCTCGGTCTCCACGTGGTTGAGGATCTCCACGAGGAACTTCGCGTTGAAAGCGATGGTCAACGGATCGCCCGTGCGTTCCACGTCGATCTCCTCGTACGCGTTGCCGGTCGTGTCCGAGCTCGCGGTGATCACCAAGCTCGATCCATCCATCGCGAGCTTCACCATGCTCGCGCGGTCGCCGGCGACGACGCCCGCGCGGCGCAGGCTCGCAAGCAACTGCGCGGTGCTCGCAACCACTTTCTTATCGAATTCCTTTGGGATGACTTGCGCGTAATTCGGGTATTGGCCGTCCACAAGCCGCGCGCTGATCTTCGCGTCGCCCGTCGAAAAGACAAGCTGATTGGCTTGACCGCCGATGACCGTCGCCTCGATCTGGCCGTCGGACGCGGTGCGGACGACTTCGGCAAGCCCGCGCGCGGGGACGATCAGCTTCATGGGTTCCTTGACGGGCTCGGCAAGCGCCAGCCGGTAGCGCGCCAGGCGATACCCGTCCGTGGCGACGAGCGTGGCCTCCGCGCCCGTCAGCTCGAGCAAGGCGCCCATGAGGACTGCGCCGCGAGCCTCCTCCGTGCTGGCCGCAAACGTCACCGCATTGACCGCGTCTTTAAAGGCCTTCGCCTCGACGCGGAACATCCCGCCGCTTTGGCCTTCGGGGAGCGGGGGAAACTCCGCGGCGGGCAGGGTGAAGAATTCGTAATTCGAGCGCTCGCAGCGCAAGGAGGCGCGACTCGTCGTGCCCTGCATTTGCAGTTTGGCCGCCGGCAGGTTGCCCAGGTAACCGGAGAAGAGCCGCGCCGGAACGGTGCAGGCGCCTTCTTCTTGCACTTCTGCCGAGATCGCGTTCTCGAGCGTCAGCTCGAGGTCGGTCGCGCGCACGCTCACGCGGCCGGCCTTCGCCGTGACGAGCACGTTGTTGAGGATGGGCACCGTCGTGTGCGCGTTGACGACCTTGCTCGCGACCGCGACGGCGCCGGCGATGTCCTTAGCGTTGCAACTGAATTTCATCCGCACCCCTTGATGGTTGTCCACACCGGAAGCTCTCTGCGTCTCTCTATAGAGAGATATATTCTCTTTCGTAGTCCTTCGTCATAGGCGCGTGCATATCGTGGATGAGCGAGTGATCAGCGTGGTTGCGCCATTCCAACGCCCGGCTCCCTGTGGAAGAGAACCTCGGCTTTTCCACTTCGCCTCCGACCTATGCACCTACCCTTAAGACAGGGCAATTCCATCCACGCTCTCCCCAGACCGTCCACCGGTCAGAAAGGAAAGCTCCTCTTAACCTTCCTGGGTGATCGTCGATTGCACCGACCGCACCTTGCTGCGGAACTCCGGATCGCGTTCCATCTGGGCCTTGACCTTGTCGCGCGCGTACATGAC
>JAJPHJ010000127.1 GCA_021325335.1 Pseudomonadota bacterium
ATCCATCCATCATCGATCGCGGTGTTCTCGCGCGTGAAGGTGCGCATGATGCGCCCGAAGCGCGAATCGATCCGGTAGTTGCAGCCGACCGAACACTGCGTGCAGACGGAATCGGCGTGGCTGAGATCCCACGGCCGCGAACGGAAGCGGTACGCCTTGCTCGTCAGCGCTCCGACCGGACAGATCTCGGTCGTGTTGCCCGAAAAATACGAAGCGTAGTCGGCGCCGTCGGCGGTGCCGATGAGCGAACGGTGACCGCGCTCGACGACCACGAGATTGCGTTCCTGCGCGATCTCGTCGTCGAATCGCGTGCAGCGCCGGCATAAGATGCAGCGCTCTTCGTCAAGCACGATCGTGGGGCCGAGGTCCACCGCCTTAGGCTTGTGCAGTTTCGGCTCGGTGAGCCGGCTGGCGCCGGGACCATAGCTCATCGTGAAATCTTGTAGATCGCATTCTCCGCCTTTGTCGCAGATCGGACAGTCGAGCGGATGGTTGAGGAGCAAGAACTCCAAGACGCCGCGCCGGCCTTCCGCGACGCGTTCGGACGTCGTATGGACCACCATGCCCTCGGCCACCTGGGTGTTGCAGGCGATCTGCAGCTTGGGCATCTTCTCGATTTCGACCAGGCAGATGCGGCATAGCCCCGCTGGGTCCATCTTCGGGTGATAACAGTAGACGGGTATCTGCGTGCCGAGGCGTTTCGCGGCTTCCACGACGAGCGTCCCCTCGGGCACGGTCACGGGATTGCCGTCGATGATCAGATTCACCATGCGGGGCGTACGCGATTGCGGTGCGGCCATCTATCCTGTCGCTCCCAGCGCCACCGCGCGAAGCGGACAGCCGGCCATGCGCACGTGTGCCTCGAACTCTTCGGGGAAGCGCCGCAACACGGACGACAAGAACGGCATGATCGAGTCGCCGAGCGGGCACAGATTTGTGCCGGTGATCGTGTTGTTGATCGTGTTGAGCACGCGCAGGTCGCTCGCAGAACCTTCCCCCGCCTCGAGGCGCGATACCATACGTGCCACCCACTGTCCGCCCTCGCGGCACGGCGTGCATTGCCCGCACGATTCGTGCTCGAAAAAGCGCACGAGCGTCTGCGAGGCGCGGACCATGCACGTGGTGTCGTCCATGACGACGAATCCGCCGGATCCGAGCATCGTCTTCTTGGCAGCCAGCGAGTCAAAATCGATGCGGGTGTCGAGGTCCTCTTCGAAGATCGCCGCAGAGGAACCGCCCCCCGGTTGAATGGCCTTGAGACGGCGCCCGGGCAGCAGGCCGCCGGCGTAGTCGTCGATCAGCTCGCGCGCGGGGATGCCCATGGGAACCTCGTAGTTACCCGGCTTGCGCACGTGGCCGCTCACGCTGATGATCTTCGGCCCCGGGCACTTCTCCGGTCCGATCGAGGCGAACCACGCAGCGCCCCGCGTGATGATGGGCGGCACGCAGCAGATCGTCTCCACGTTGTTGACGACCGTCGGCATGCCATAGAGTCCCGCGTTGGCCGGGAACGGCGGCTTCAGGCGCGGTTCGCCGCGCTTGCCTTCGATGGACTCGAGCATCGCGGTCTCTTCGCCGCAGATGTACGCGCCCGCGCCGCGGTGCATGACGATGTCCATGGAGAGGTCGGTGCCCAAGATGCGCCGTCCGGCATAGCCTTGCAGCGTCGCTTGCTCGAGGGCACGCCGGAAGATGCGATACCCGTCTAAGAACTCGCCGCGGATGTACATGAAGATCTTCTGCGCGCGGATGGCGTAGGCGGAGATGATGAGCCCCTCGATGATCGAAAACGGCGTCGCCTCGAGGAGCATGTGATCTTTGAACGTACCTGGTTCCGCTTCGTCGCAATTGCACACGAGGTACCGCGGGCGGCCGTCGTTCGGAAGAAAGCTCCATTTCTTTCCGGTGGGAAAACCGGCGCCGCCGCGTCCGCGCAAGTTCGACGCGCTCACCTCTCCAGCCACCGCTTCCGGCGTCATCTGACGCAGCGCCTTGTCGAGGCTCGCGAAGCCGCCGGTCTGCTTGTAGACCTCGATGTCGGTGAGATCGATCTCTCCGATGCCGCGCGTCAAGACGGGTTCGAACGTCGCCATCTGCCTACTCCGCCGGCATGGTCGTCGCGGGGTCGCGCGCGGCCCAGGTCTCGAGCAGCCGGTCGAATTCCGCAGGCGTGACGTCGTAGTGGAACTCCAGGTTGTGCTGCAGGCACGGTGCACGGTCGCACGCCGCCAGACATTCGACCTCTTCGTAGGTGAAGGCGCCGTCCGCGCTCGTCTCGCCGTTGCGCAGGCCGAGCCGCTTGCGCGCATGCGCCTGCAGCTCGTCCGCCCCGCGCAGCATGCACGACAGCGTGCGGCAGATCTGCACCACGTGCTTGCCGACCGGCTCCTTGAAGAGGAGGGAGTAGAACGACGCGATGGAGCGCGCTTTGGCAGGCGTGATACCGGCCATCTCGGCGCCATCACTGATCGCCTGCTCGGTCACATAGCCGTCCTGCGCTTGACAGAACTGCAAGAACGGGATGAGCGCTGACTGCGCTTGCGGGTAGCGCGCGATGAGCTCCTCGGCGCGCGCCCGCCGCTCGGGAGTCATCGGTCGACGTCTCCGAAGACGGGATCCATACTGCCGATGATCGCGACGACGTCGGCGATGAGGTTGCCGGGCGCGAGGCGCTTGAGCGCCTGGGTGTGGTAGAAGGAAGGCGGACGCCAGCGCACCCGCCATGGCTTGTTGCCGCCGGCGCTCGTCACGTACATGCCCATCTCGCCGCGCGGGCTCTCGACCGCTTGGTAGATGTGGCCTTCCGGAACGCCGAAGCCGGAAGAGACGAGTTTGAAATGGTGGATGAGCGCTTCCATCGAGTGTTGGATCTCGGTCTTGGGGGGCGGCACGATCTTGCGATCGTCGATCGTGACGGGACCGCTCGGGAATCGCTCGCGCGCCTGTTTGATGATGCGCCAGGATTGATACATCTCGGCGAGGCGCACGAGGAAACGCGCGTAGCAGTCTCCCGCGGTCTGCGTGGGCACGTCGAAGTCGTAGGTCTCATAATCGCAGTACGGGTGCACGCGCCGCACATCGTACGCGATGCCGGTCGCGCGCAGCGGGGGTCCCGTGAGCCCCCACGCGATCGCCTCTTCTTGCTTGATCGTGCCGACGCCCACGAGCCGGTCGACGATGATGACGTTGCGTTCGACGATCGCCCGCATGTCGTTGAGACGTTCGACAAAGCGGTCGATGAAGTCGTCCATCTTCTCGAGGAAGCCGGCCGGCACGTCGATCGCCAGACCGCCGATGCGGAACCACGACTGGTGCATGCGCGCGCCGGTGACGAACTCCATGATCGACAAGATGCGCTCGCGCATCTCGAAGGCGTAGAAGAAGATCGACTGCGCGCCAAGGTCGAGACAGTGCGTGCCAAGCCACACGAGGTGGCTCGCGATGCGCGTGAGTTCGGTGAACATCACGCGCAGCACGCGCGCGCGCGCCGGGATGTCCTCGATGCCGAGCAGTTTTTCGGCGGCAAGCACGTAGCACAGGCTGTTGGAGAGCGGCGCCAGATAATCGGCGCGGTCCACCACGGTGACGGCCTGCTGCCAGAAAAGGTTTTCCGCTTGCTTCTCTATGCCGGTGTGCAGGTAGCCGATCTCGGGCTCGGCCGTCACCACCGTCTCCCCGTCAAGCCGCAGCATCACCCGGAGCACGCCATGCGTGCTCGGATGCTGCGGACCCATGGACAGCACCATCACGTCGTGCTCGTCGCCCGGCTCCAGGCGGATATCGGGATTGTCGCGCAGCGACTGCAGGTCGACCGAGCTCATGTTTCCGTCACGGGCGGCACGGCGCCGGCTCGGCCGCCGGGAACGAAGCGGCGCTCGAGCCCGCGCAGCGGGAAATCTTTTCGCAGCGGATATCCTGTGAAGTCGTCAGGGTTGAGGAGGCGGCGCAGATCCGGGTGTCCGGAGAAGCGCACGCCGAATTGATCGAAGATTTCGCGCTCGGCCCAATCCGCCGAGGGCCAGAGATGCGTCAGCGTGGGGACTGTAGCGTCTTCGCCGTCGTCGAACACCCGCAAGCGCAAGCGCGGCGCTTTGAAGTTCGGCTGCCGCAACGCCGCGGGTTCGCTCGCCGTCGCAGCGGTGGGTAAGGCCGTCAGATGGTACGATATCTCGAAGCGAGGTTGCAACGGGTAGTGATCCGTGCCGCCGATGTCGAGCAACAGGTTGAAGCCGTTGCGACGCGCGAGATCGACGACCCCGAGCAATCCTTCGGGCCGCAGCGCGATCTCGTCCATGTCTTCCGCGGCGACGACTTCGAGGAGATACGGGCCCGCCGCACCCGCGAGCGCTTCGACGAGCGGGGCAAGGGCGGCGCGTTCGGGATGCGGCGAGATGCTCTCAGGCATTCGCCGAAAGGACCTTGACTTTGCTCCCCGCTTGGATCTCCCGTCGCAGCTGCATGAGCGCGTAGATGAGCGCGTCCGGGCTCGGCGGACAGCCGGGGACGTAGATGTCTATGGGCAAGAACGTGTCGGCCGGCGTGACTGCGTAATTGTCGAAGATGCCTCCGGTCGACGCGCACGCGCCCATGGAGATGACCCACTTGGGGTCGGGCATCTGCTCGTAGAGCTGACGCAAGACCGGCGCCATCTTATTCGAGACGCGGCCCGAGACGATCATGAGATCCGCCTGCCGCGGCGACGAGCGGAACACCTCAGCGCCGAAGCGCGCCGTGTCGTACTTGGGCGAGACGATGCTCATCATCTCGATGGCGCAACACGCGAGGCCCATAGTCATAGGCCAGATCGCAGACGATTGCGCCCACTTGAGAAAATCATCGAGCTTTGTGACGACGAACGGCTGGTTCTCGCCTAGCGCCACGAGAAACCACCCTTTTTCCAGACGTACGCATAGCCGACCCCGAGCACGATGATGAACGTGAGCATCTCGGTGAAGCCAAAAAGGCCGAGCTGTCGCAACCGCACCGCCCAGGGATAAAACGATGCGGTTTCGACGTCGAACACCACGAACAGCATGGCGACGAGGTAAAAACGGATGGGGAAGCGGCCGGTGAACTGCGAGGTGGGAGGCACGCCGCATTCGTATGCTTCCAGCTTCTCTTTGGTCGGGCGCTTGCGCGTGAAGAGTCCCGGGATGACGCAGATCGCGCCGGCGACGACGAGCGCCACGACGAAGTAGATGGCGATGACGGTCCAGGGCGTTGGTTGCACGACAGTCCTTCGATTTTTGGCTTGTGAAATTTGTCCCAAGCCCGGTTTGGCGATGGCGTCCGCAAAACCTACGTTTGCGCGCCGCGCTCCTTAGAGGAAAGTCAGGTCGTCATGCCGCGGTACAAGTCCGTTCTGCGCGAGCCATGCGGTGTTGTACAAGCGCGACAGGTACCGGCTCCCGCCGTCGCACAGCACCGTGACGACCGTGCTGTTCGGCGGCAAGCGTCGCGCGTAGCGAGCAGCCGCCGCGACGTTGAGCGCGGCGGACCCGCCGAGGACCAGGCCCTCGGCCCGCGCGAGATAGTGCGCCATCTCGATCATGGTGGCGTCGTCGATGCGGATCGCGTCATCGGCGCTCGCGCCGCGAAAGTTCTCGGTGATGCGTTTGATACCGATCCCCTCGCTGATCGAGTCCCCTTCGAAATCGAGCGTGCCGTGCTTCACGTAGGAGTACAGTGAAGATCCGAAAGGGTCGGCCAGCACGGTCAGGATCGCGCGGTTGCGCTCTTTGAGCGCGAGCGAAACGCCGGCGAACGTGCCGCCGGTCCCCGCCGAAGCCACGAAGGCGTCGAGTCGCCCGCCGCACTGCGCCCAGATCTCGGGTCCGGTCGACTCGTAGTGGCCTCTGGCATTGGCTGGATTGTTGAACTGGTCCGCCCACAGCGCGCCTTCGATGCCGGCGGCGATCCGTTGCGCGGCGTGATAGTAGTTCTCGGGATTCGCAAAAGGCACGACCGGCACGAGACGGACGTCTGCGCCGAGAACGCGTAGCAAGTCGATCTTTTCGGGAGATTGATCGTCGGGAGCGACGATGATCGTGCGGTAACCGCGCGAGTTGCCGAGCATGGCCAAGGCGATGCCGGTGTTGCCCGCGGTGCCTTCCACGATCGTGGCTCCGGCCCGCAGGCGCCCGGCCTGCTCGGCATCCTCGATGATGAACTTAGCGGCCCGATCCTTGACGGATCCGCTGGGGTTGAGAAACTCCGCTTTGCCCAGTATCGTCCGCTCGATGGCCTTTGACAGATTGGGCAGGCGGATGAGCGGCGTGTTGCCGATCGCTGCGAACACATCCGCGGGTGGAGAAACGGTCTTCATGCGAGCGGACGACCTTCGGCGCGCGCCTCCCGGTTCTTGCCGAGCACAGGGGCCAACCGGAAAAACGACAGAATATAGGAGGCGTGACGACGCAAACCGAGCACAAACTGATCATCATCGGTTCCGGGCCGGCCGGTCTCACCGCGGCGATCTATGCCGCACGAGCCGATCTCGAACCACTCGTCTTCGCAGGCGGACAATATGGCGGCCAACTGATGCTCACGACCGATGTCGAGAACTATCCGGGCTTCGTCGATGGTATCCTTGGCCCCGAGCTCATGGAGAAGTTCCGGGCACAAGCCGAACGTTTCGGCGCGCAGATCCGCAACGAAGACGTGACCCGGGTGGATTTTTCAAGTCCGGTCCACCGCGTCTGGGTGGACGATGCCGAGTTTCGAGCGCACTGCGTGATCGTCGCAACCGGCGCATCGGCCTTGTGGCTAGGCCTTGACAGCGAGACCGCCCTGCGGGGAAGAGGCGTGTCGAGTTGTGCGACCTGCGACGGCGCCTTCTTCAAAGACAAAGATATCTTGGTGGTGGGCGGCGGGGACACGGCGCTCGAGGAGGCGCTTTTTCTCACGCGCTTCGGGCGCAAGGTCACGGTCGTCCATCGCCGCGATCAACTGCGCGCCTCGAAGATCATGCAGCAGCGAGCCATGGAGAACCCGAAGATCTCCTTTTTGTGGGATACCACGATCGAGGACATCCTGGGGGACGGACGTGTGAGCGGCGTCCGCTTGCGCAACCACAAGACCCAAGCCACGTCAGAACGGGACTGCGACGCGGTCTTCATCGCCATCGGTCACCGTCCCAACACGGAGCTGTTTTCGGGTCAGCTCGAGCTCGATCAAAAAGGCTACATCGCCTCTAGCGACGGCGTCCACACGACGGTTGACGGAGTTTTCGTGGCGGGTGACGTCTTCGATGCACGCTACCGGCAGGCGGTGACAGCAGCAGGTATGGGTTGCCGCGCAGCCATGGAGGCCGAGCGTTACTTGGAATCGGAGAAAGCCCGGGAAGCTGCGTTCACCGGGCATTAGGCTGGTTCGAACGAGCGTTCGACCGTCAAACCCTTAACGGGATTGGCGCAACCGGCCGATTCTATTATGAGAAAGACGGCGCGCTCGATAAGGTGCGACGAGCTCCCATCCGGCTTGTTCGACCAAAAAGCGGCCCGGTTTAGGGTACGACGCTATGGCCAATCTTGGAAAAAATCAGCGGAACGCGGCGAGCGCGCAACAGCTCGAGCCGACGCACCCCGCTGTCCAAAAAGCGCGCGACCAACTTTCCCGCGGTGATATGGATGGGGCGGCGGTCACACTGCGCCAGCTGCTCAAGCAGCCTGATCTATCTTTAAATACCCGCATGGAAGCCGCAAAGACGCTCGGCACCGCTGGAGCCACACCGGACGCGATCGCGACCTTTCTCGACGTCGGGCGCAAGGCGCTCGATGACGGTGATCTCGCGGTGGCGAGATCCAGTTTTGCGTCGGCGCACACGCTCGACCAGAAGAGCTACGACGCGCTCTTCGAGCTCGGCCGGGTCGATCTCGCCGAGAACAAACGCGAACAAGCCCTGGAGAAGTTCGTCGAAGTCTTGCGCAAGTCGAACTTGCGTCACTTGCCGGCTCTGTACGAAGCGGCGGTGCTCTATGAAGGCGATGGTCAGACCGACCAGGCGATCGCGGCTTACAAGAAGATCGCCGAGCGCGATCGCCACCACGTGCCCACGCTGACGCGCCTCGCGAACCTGTATCGCAAGAAGAACATGTTGGGTGATGCCCTCGGTTTCTATTTGCAGGGCGCGCGAGCGGCGATGGCCGCCACGCAATACAAGGAAGCGCGGGCGCTCGTCGACAGCGCGCTGCAGATCGAGGACGATAACTGGGAAGCGCGCCGGCTGGAAGCAGAGCTTGGGAAGGTGGAGACGCCGCAAGCAAAAGCTCCCGAGGCCGCGCAGAAGCAGACTTCCGCGCGTCCGGCAACGCCTCCGCCGCCATCCAAACCCGTGGCCCCGCCAGCGCCGCCTGTTGCTGCCCGGCCCGTTTCTGCCCCGCCACCGCCCAAGCCCGCGCCTGTCGCAGCGCCGCAACCGCCGGCACCAAAGCCCGCTCCGGTTGCTGCGCCTGCGCCACCGCCCGCTCGCCCGCCACTCGGCGCGGTCAGCCAGGCCGCTCCTGTGCCCAAGACGACGCCTCCAGCGGTCCTCGCGCAAGCTGCAAAGCCGGCGCCGCAGCCCACGTCCAGTCTCCAAAACGGCACGTCCTCGACGACACCACCTCAATCCGAACCGGCCGAGCCGGATTTCATGGGGAGCGATATGGATAACGAACTTCCAGCGGAAGTGACGCTGCTCGAAAAGCAGTCGGAAGTCACTTCGAAGCTGGCCGCAATCACGGCAGACGTCGCCGAAGCGTACAAGAAGCGGGTGGCGAT
>JAJPHJ010000049.1 GCA_021325335.1 Pseudomonadota bacterium
ATCGTGCTTTCGCGGCCGGGAGGCCCGCACGTGCTCTGATGGCGCCGCTGCGCGTGGCGGTCGTCTTCGGCACGCGCCCGGATGCCGTGAAGATGGCGCCCGTGATCGGAGTTCTCACGGGCGATCGACGTTTTGCCTGTATCACGATCGCGACGGCGCAGCATCGCGAGATGCTCGACGAAGTGCTCGATCTTTTCCGCATCTCCACGGAATACGACCTCGCGGTGATGACCGAAGGCCAATCGCTCACCGACATCACCACGCGAGTGCTCGAGCGGATCGGAGCGGTGCTCCAAGACGTCAAGCCCGACGTCGTGCTCGTCCACGGCGATACGACGACGTCGACGGCCGCGGCGCTCGCCGCATACTATCAGCAGATCCCGGTCGGCCACGTCGAAGCCGGCCTGCGAACCGAAACGATCTACGAGCCTTTCCCCGAGGAGATGAACCGAAGGCTCACGGGCGTCATCGCGACCTATCACTTCGCCCCGACCCCGCTCGCTCGCGAGCATCTGCTGCGCGAAGGGAAAGATCCGCGGCAGGTGGTGGTTACGGGTAACACGGTGATCGACGCGTTCAACCAAATCCACGCGGCGGCCACGCCGGCCGATGCGGTCCCGGTGTCGACGCCGCGCATGATCTTCGCCGAAGCGCACCGTCGCGAGAATCTCGGAGCGCCGTTGGAAGCGATCTGCCGTGCGCTGCGCAGCGCGGTCATGGAACATCCTGACGTCTCGCTCGTGTGGCCCGTGCATCCCAACCCGCCGATCGTCGAAGCGGTCCGCCGAAATCTGGAAGGCACTCCGCGCGTGCATTTGACCGCTCCGCTCGGCTATCGTTGCTTAGTGGCGACGATCGCGAAGGCCACGCTCGTCGCGACCGATTCGGGCGGACTGCAAGAAGAAGCACCCACGCTGGGCAAGCCGGTGCTCGTTTTGCGGCGCGTCACCGAACGCCCGGAGGGTTTGGAAGCGGGAACGCTGCGCCTGGCCGGAGTGGAGGAGCGCGAGATCGCCCGGCATCTGCGCGAACTGCTCGACGACTCGGCCGCGTATCAGAAGATGGCAAAGGCCGCCAACCCTTACGGCGACGGCCATGCGGCGCAGCGCATCGCAGCCGCGCTTCTCGCCTTTGTGCGTGGTGGCCCGCCCCCCGATGAATTCAAACCCGCGTGACACGAGAATATAGCCGGCGCAAATGTATTTGCGCTCATGTGGCGGGCGCGAATGTATTCGCCTCAACGAACGCACGATGAAGCAACAGGACCCTTTGGGACCCGCACAACTCGGCAGCGCCGGCATGTCCGTCATCGGCACGCTCGTCGTCGGGTTTGCGCTCGGTTGGATGGCGTCCAGGTTCTTGCATTGGGATTGGGCGATCCCGGTCGGCATCGTCTTGGGCTTTGCGGCTGGTGTCGTCTCGATGTTCCGCCAGCTCTCTTCCCGAATGTAGCGGCCAGCGCAAGGTCTGCTGCGATTCGTCAGGGAAGCGCACAATTTCCATGGAGAACGTCCGCTCCTACCAAGTGGCCGTCGCTTGGCGCAGTTTGGCCGTTGCTTTCGCCGCCGCCGGACTCATCGCGATCGCTTTCCACGAACGCGTCGCAGCGTTGGCGTTCATCGCCGGCACGCTGATCGGTCTTGCGTCGCTTTTGCATATCGCGACAGGGTTCGATCGGCTGACGAAAGGCGGCAAGGGCTACTTGCCGTTTTTGACCGTGGAGTCGCTCGTGCGGGTCTTCGTCGCGGGGGCTGCGCCTTTTGTCATCGTCGGGCGCGGACCGGCGCTCGGATACTTCACATATCTTGCTGGATTTGTCGCACCGTTAGCAGTGGCCGTCTGGGCATATCGGCAACAAATCAAAGCCGAGTCTGCCAAAACGGGCACGGCGAGCTAAGACGAGCGACAGGATGCAAGAAACACCCGGAACTCACCCGCTGTGGCATCTTCCCTTTCTGCCGCCGCCGTTCAACACGGCGCACGCGGATACGGTCGTCATCACCTGGCTCGCCATGGTGCTGGCGCTCGTCATCGTCGGCCTGCTGGCTGCCACCCATCCGATCACCGTCGTCTCCAAGCGCTACAGCGTGATGGAACTCGTCGTCGGATACCTCGCTGAGACGACGACCGGGATATTGGGAAAAGCGGGCCTGCCTTTCGTCCCTTTCATCATCTCGCTTTTCGTCTTCATCCTGTTGCTCAATGAGATCGGGCTGTTTCCGCTCATCGGCAGGTCGCCGACGGCGGATCTCAACACGACGGCCGCTCTCGCCATCACAACGATTCTGCTCATCCAACTCGTGGGCATCCGAAATCACGGTCTCGGATACTATAAGCACCTGGTCATCAAGCCGCTGTTCCTCGGGATCCCCATGCTCCCCATCACGCTCATCGACGAACTCGCGCGCCCGGTCACGCTTGCCATGCGGCTCTTCGGGAACATTTTCGCCGGTGAGATACTCTTGGTCGTGGTCGCTGCGGTGATCACCGCAGGGATCGTTCTTGCCTTTCATGTCCCCATCGTCATCGGCATCTCTTTGGTCGTCTTCGCCCTGCTCGTGGCGGGCTTGCAGTCCGCGCGTGCGAGGCGGCAAAAAACAGCGCCTCGGCTCGCGCTCGCGATCCTGATCTTCGCGGTCGGCGCTGTCGCGACGGGGCTGAGCCTGGCGGGAGGTCTTCCGATCTCGAAGATCGCGGTCGTCGCGCCGCTCGCGATCTACTTCTTCAATCTCATCATAGGGGCGATCCAGGCGGCGGTCTTCACGTTGCTCACGATCGCGTATCTGATAACACCAACTCAAGAGACAACGGAACACTAAAGGGAGTACACTTGTGGAAAATGCAATCCTGACCGCTTCCGTCATCATCGCGTTCTCGCTCATGGTGGGATTCGCCGCATTCGGCTCGGCGATCGGTGACGGCATCATCGGCAGCAAGGCGGTGGAATCGATCGCCCGGCAGCCAGAAGCTCGGCCGAACATCTTTTTCTTCTATTTCCTCGGCTTCGGCATTCTGGAAGCGTTCCCGATCATCGCGATCGCGCTCGCCTTCTTCCTGCTCATCGGCGGCGGCGGGCTCGGCGTGATGAAGGCGCTCACCCCCATCCTCGGCAGCCACTAGAACGCCGGGTCCATGCTGCTCTCGATCGACGGCACGTTCCTCATCCAGATCGCGAACTTCATCGTGTTCTGGGTGCTGTTGAACGTGCTGTTCATAGCGCCCACGAGACGAGCCATTGAAGAGCGAGCTCGCTACGTCGCCAATCTCTACCGGGAAGGTGACGAACTTGCGGCCGAGGCTGCGGCGCTGCAGGCGGAGGCCGACCGGATACTGGCCGGCGCGCGCAAACGCACGGATGAGACGATGCGCGCTGCCGCAGCGAAGGCTTCTGACGAAACCCATGCGATCGAACGCCGCGCCGGCGAAGAGGCGACCGCGACCGTCGCCATGGCGCAGGCCACCGTGGCAGCCGAACGCGCGGCCGCGCTCGAGCGGCAGGAGCACTTTGTCGGCGAGCTTGCGCGCTCGATGGTCGATCGCGCCGCACAGGCGCTTGGCTGACGTGTTCATCTCGCACTTCAACGACGTCGTGTTCTTGACGAAGCTGTTCGACTTCATCGTCTTCATCACCGCAATCGTGTTGGTCTACAACAAGTACGGAAAACCGGCGCTCGTGTCGTATCAAGAATCGCAGAATAGAAAAGTGGCAGATGCGATCGCGCACCGCGACCTGCTTGAAGCGGCGGTGGCGACCGCTCGGGCCAACATCGACCAGGCGACCATCGATGCGCGGCGCATGATCGGCGTGGGCGACGCCCAAGCCGCGCGACTCGTCGAAAGCGAAATCGCAGCCGCCCGCGAGCATGCCGAGCGCATCGCCGCCCATGCCGCAGGCGAACTGGAGCGCGAGCGCTACCGCGTCCGCCGGCAGCTCTTCGAAGAAACCGTGGAAAGCGCGCACGCGCATGCGCAAGAGCTGGCGAAACACGAGATCGATGCGCCCAAACAGCGATCGTTGGTCGAGCGCGTGATCGACCGCCTGGAAGGCAGCCATGCTTAAGGAAAGCATCGCGCAGCGTTATTCCACGGCGCTGTTCAGCCTGACAACCGAGCGCGGCACGACCGAACGAATCAGCGCGGAGCTGGACGCGTTCGTGCACATGCTCGCGCAGAGCCCGGACGTCGATGCTTTCTTTCTGTCACCGGTCGTGGGTCGCGAGGAAAAGATCAAGCTCTTGCGCGCTTCGCTCGAGGGCCGCACGGACGAGCTCACCTTGAACTTTCTGGTCCTGCTGGTGCGCAAGCGGCGCGAAAATCTGGTCAAGCTCGTCGCTGCACAGATGCACGACTTGATCGATCGCGAGGCCGGACGGAAGATCGCGGCCATAAGCACGCCGATGACGCTCGAGCGAAGGCAGCTCGACGAGCTGTCCGCACGCCTATCCGCGGTCTACGATGCGACGATCATTCCGGAGACGAAGGTTGCGCCGGAGCTTCTCGGTGGACTCGTCGTGCAGGTCGGCGACCGCTACGTGGATGCGAGCATCTCCGGCAGGCTGGAAGAACTGCGCCGGCATCTGCTGGAGAGCGCCGACCAGTGGATGCAGACTTCGCCGAACGGCAAGGCGGAGAAATGAGCGCGAATCCATTTGCGCTCCCTACATATAAAGGATAGAGGGAAACCGAAGCAATGCTGAACGCGGACGAAATCGCGGGGATTCTCAAGCAACAGATCGCGAACGCGCGCATCGAAACCCGGCAAGACGAGGTCGGGACGGTCATCGAGGTCGGTGACTCGATCGCGCGCGTCTACGGTCTCACCGCCGTCAAGATGATGGAGCTCGTGCAGTTCCCGAACGGTTTGTTGGGCATCGCCTTGAACCTCGAAGAGGACAACGTCGGCGTCGTCGTCATGGGACCGGACTCGGCGATCAGGGAAGGCGACACGGTCCGCCGCACCGGCCGGATCGTCTCCGTTCCTGTCGGCGACGCCGTTATCGGACGGGTCATCGATCCGCTCGGCCAACCGCTCGACGACAAGGGTCCCGTCACCACGACGCGCACGCGGCCGATCGAAACCCAAGCACCCTCTGTCGTGCAGCGCCAACCGGTGAGCCAGCCGCTGCAGACCGGCATCAAGGCCATCGACGGCCTCGTGCCTATCGGCAAAGGGCAGCGCGAGCTCATCATCGGCGACCGCCAGACCGGCAAGACCGCGCTCGCTCTCGACGCGATTTTGAACCAAAAGGGCAAGAACGTCATCTGCATCTACGTGGCCATCGGACAGAAGACGTCTACCGTCGCGCAGACGTATAAGATCCTCACCGATGCGGGCGCCATGGACTACACGACCATCGTCGCCGCGAACGCCGCCGATCCCGCAAGCTTGCGTTACATCGCCCCGTATGCGGGCTGCGCGATGGGCCAAGAACTCATGTACGCCGGCCGCGACGTCCTCATCATCTACGACGACCTGTCCAAGCACGCGCAGGCGTACCGCGAGATCTCGCTCGTCCTGCGCCGCCCTCCCGGTCGCGAGGCGTACCCGGGCGACATCTTCTACTTGCACTCGCGCCTGCTCGAGCGCGCGGCGAAGCTCTCGGACGACCTGGGCGCGGGTTCCATGACGGCGCTCCCGGTCATCGAGACACAGCAAGGCGACGTCTCCGCGTATATCCCGACCAATCTCATCTCGATCACCGACGGGCAGATCTATCTTGAGACCGGCTTGTTCTATAGCGGCATCCGGCCTGCCATCGACGTCGGGCTCTCCGTCTCGCGCGTGGGCGGCGCGGCACAGACCAAAGCGATGAAGTCGGTCGCCGGGCAGCTGCGCTTGGAGCTCTCGCAGTACCGCGACCTCGCGGCCTTCTCAAAGCTGGCTTCGGATCTGGACAAGGCCACGCAAGCGCAGCTCTCGCGCGGCGAGAAGATCACGGAGACCTTGAAACAGCCGCAGTTCGACCCGCTCTCGCTCGAACAGGAGGTCTTGCAGCTCTACGTCGCCGTCAACGACTATCTCGCCGACGTACCCAACGAACGGATCTCGCAATTCCATCGCCAGTTCTACGAGTTCTTGCAGACGGCGCATCCCCAGATCCCACAGACCATCGCCGAACGCAAAGAACTTCCCGCTGAGACGAAGACCGCGCTTGACGCGGCCATCGTCGAATTCAAGAAGCGCTTCTGACGTGGCCACCCTCCGCCAGCTTCGCGACCGGGTCCGCTCGCTGCGCAACACGCAGCAGATCACCCGCGCGATGAAGATGGTCGCAGGCGCGCGCATCCGCCGCGCCGAGCTTGCAATGCGGGCGGCACGGCCCTACGCGAACGCGATCGGCGAAATGCTCCGCGAACTGGTCGCCACGGGCGGCGCCCAGCATCCCTTGCTCGAGCAACGCCCGGTGAAAAATGCGGGCATCCTGCTCATGACGGCGGACAAGGGCCTCGCCGGAGCGTTCAACTCGAACCTTGCGCGCAACGCCACCCAGCTGGCGCGCGAGGTGCCGAATCCTCACTTGTACCTGGTCGGCACCAAAGGCCGCGTGCAGCTGCGCTCGCTCGGATTGCCCCGCGAGTCGGACTGGGGCTTGCAAAGCCAACCGTTCCCGACGCTCGCCAAGGCGGTTGCGGCGCAGGTCACGGAAGATTTCTTATCGGGGAAAGTCGACACCGTGATCCTCGTGTCGAGCAGGTTCGTCTCCACGATCGTGCAGCGACCCACGCGCGTGCAGCTCTTGCCGATCACCGCGCCCGAGCAGGCGAGCCGGGCTGACGGTAAAGCGCTGCGCAATGCCTTCGAGTTCGAACCGGATCCCAAAGCCGTGCTCGCGGCGCTGCTGCCGAAGTACGTCGAGTTCACCATCTTCCAAGCGTTGCTGGAGACGCAAGCATCCGAGTTCGCGGCGCGCCTGATCGCGATGACGAACGCCACCGACAACGCCGGCAAGCTCATCGATGACCTCACGCTCGTCATGAACAAGACGCGCCAAGCCACGATCACGAAGGAGATCCTCGAGATCGTCGGCGGCGCGGAAGCACTGAAGACCTCATAAAGGAACGGACGATGGCTGGAATTGGCAAAGTGACGCAGGTCTTGGGCAACGTCGTGGACGTGGAGTTCGCCTCGGCCGAAGAGCTGCCCGACATCAACACGGCGCTGCTCACGACCGTGGTCGGGGCTGACGGCAGCTCGAACGAGCTGACGCTCGAGGTGCAAAGCGAGCTTGGCAACAACCAGGTACGCACGCTCGCGATGGGCGGCACCGAAGGCATGGTACGCGGCTCCGACGTGCGCGATACCGGCGCGCCCATCTCGGTCCCCGTCGGTGAAGCGACGCTCGGGCGCATCTTCAACGTGCTCGGCAAGGCGATAGACTCCGACAAGCCTGTCGACGCCCAGAAGAAGATGCCCATTCATCGCCAAGCGCCGCCGGTTGACGAGCAAGACCCCACGACGATTATGTTCGAGACCGGGATCAAGGTCATCGATCTCATGGCTCCCTACGTCCGCGGCGGCAAAGTCGGGCTCTTCGGGGGCGCGGGCGTGGGCAAGACCGTGCTCATCCAGGAGCTCATCCGCAATATCGCAGCCGAGCACGGCGGCTACTCCGTGTTCACCGGCATCGGCGAGCGGACGCGCGAAGGCAACGATCTGTACCTCGAGATGAAGCATTCGGGCGTCCTCGACAAGACCGCGCTCGTCTTCGGACAGATGGACGAACCGCCGGGCGTGCGCTTGCGCATCGGGTTGACCGGGGTGACCATGGCCGAGTATTTCCGCGACGAGCAGGGCAAAGACGTCTTGCTGTTCATCGACAATATCTTCCGCTTCGTGCAAGCAGGCTCCGAAGTGTCGGCGCTGCTCGGGCGCATGCCGTCCGCCGTCGGTTATCAGCCGACGCTGGCTTCGGAAATGGGAGCGCTCGAAGAACGGATCACCTCGACCCGCAAGGGCTCGATCACCTCCGTGCAGGCGGTGTACGTCCCCGCGGACGATCTTACGGACCCTGCCGTCGCGACGACCTTCGCGCACCTCGACGCGACGACCGTGCTATCGCGTTCGATCTCGGATAAAGGCATCTATCCCGCCGTCGATCCTCTTGCCTCGAACTCGCGGCTGCTCGAGCCGCGGTTCGTCGGCGACGAGCACTATCAAGTGGCGCGCCGCGTGCAAGAGATCTTGCAGCGCAATCGCGACCTGCAGGACATCATTGCCATCTTGGGCGTCGAGGAGCTCTCGGAAGAAGATAAGGTGACGGTGCGCCGAGCGCGGCGCATCCAACGGTTCTTGAGCCAGCCGTTCTTCGTCGCCGAAGCGTTCACGGGGCGGCCCGGCAAATACGTGCCGCTCAAAGACACGATCGCGGGCTTCAAGGAGCTCGTCGAGGGCAAGCTCGACGAACTCCCCGAGCAGGCCTTCTACATGTGCGGCGACATCGAAGAAGTCAAGGCGAACGCGGAAGCGATGGCGGCGAAAGCGTAGCGATGGCCACGCGTTTCCACCTGTCGCTCATCACGCCGACCGCCCTGAAGTTCGAAGGAGAGGTCGAGATCGTCATCGCCCCGGGCGCAGCGGGCGATCTGGGCGTCTTGGCGAACCACGCGCCGCTCCTGACGACCTTGCGAGCCGGCATCGTCACCGCCGGCAGCGCGAACCCGGCGGCGAGCGACCGCGTGCGCTTCGCCGTCGACCGCGGCTTTCTCCAAGCGCTGGCTGACAAAGCAGTGATCCTGACGGACGTCGCCGTCGCGCCGGAGGAAGTGAACGGCGACGAGGCGCGCGGCGAGCTGCGGCGGGCCGAGGACGCGCTCGCACAGAAACACGGACACGACGACGGAGAAGAACGGGCAGCGGTCGCTTTCGCGCGAGCGCGTCTCGAACTCATCGCCCGGCCGATATAGTCCGAAGAAGTAATCGATGGATTCGTTAGAGGGTCTGCGGACCAGGCTCATCGTCGAGGGAGGACGGCGCCTTCAGGGCAGCATCGCGCCACCGGGTGCAAAAAACGCGGCCTTGCCGATCATGGCCGCCGCCATCATGTGCGACGGCGAGATCGTGCTCCATCGGGTGCCGAGGATCACGGACGTCGACGTCATGGTGGCGATCTTGGAGAGTCTGGGGGCGCGCGTTCGCGAGCAGCCCCACAGCACGCTCGTCATCGACGCCTCGTCCATCAATTCCCACACCGCGCCGTATGCGCTCGTGAGCAGGCTCAACGCATCCTTTGACGTGACGGGAGCGCTGCTGGGACGCTTCGGCCAAGCCGAAGTGCCGCGG
Source organism: Pseudomonadota bacterium (assembly GCA_021325335.1). Classification (GTDB taxonomy): domain Bacteria; phylum Vulcanimicrobiota; class Vulcanimicrobiia; order Eremiobacterales; family Eremiobacteraceae; genus JAJPHJ01. Next base: position 9,281 of record JAJPHJ010000049.1, read on the forward strand.
CCGGGCGGTTGCATCTTGGGCCCGCGCGCCATCGACATGCACCTCGCCGGCTTCGAGCGACTCGGTGCGAAGATCGATCTCGAACACGGCTCGGTGGTCGTGACGGCGCCAAAACTCACCGGCAACACCGTGACGCTCTCCAAGCCGAGCGTCGGGGCGACGAAGAACATCATGCTCGCCGCAGTCAAGGCGCGGGGGACCACGACGATCGAGAACGTCGCGCTCGAGCCTGAGGTGGTCGACGTCGCCGATTTCCTGGTCTCGATGGGGGCGAAGATCTCGGGGCAAGGGACTTCGACGATCCAGATCGAGGGCGTCAGCCGCCTGCACGGCTGCGAATACACGATCATCCCGGACCGTCTGGTCGCGGGCACGTATCTCATCGGCGCGGCGATCACGGCCGGGGACGTCACCGTGACCGGCCTCGATCCGGTGATGCTCGAGAGCCTGCAAGGCGCGCTTGCGGCCACAGGCGCCGAGCCCAGCGCCACCGGTGTGTCGCTGCGGGTTCGCGGACGCGAGCGCTGGCGGGCGATCGATCTCGTCACCGAACCCTATCCCGGCTTCCCTACCGACCTGCAGCCGCTCATCGTCGCCTATCTCTCGCTGGCACAAGGAACGTCGACCATCGAAGAGA
>JAJPHJ010000077.1 GCA_021325335.1 Pseudomonadota bacterium
CACGTGCACACCTCGATCGGGCATCACTGCATCGGCGCGAAGATCAGCGGCAAGATCGTGCCGCTGGACTACCAGTTGCGCAACGGCGACATCTGCGAAGCGCTCGTCAACAAGAGCAGCCAGGGCCCCTCGCTCGACTGGCTCGCGATCTGCAAGACGTCGAGTGCCAAGCACAAGATCAAACAGTGGTTCCGGAAGAACCGGCGCGAGGAGAACGTCGCGGCCGGCCGCGAGGTGTTCGAACGAGAGCTCGCGCGCAGCCAGCTCGGAGCGTTGGCCACGCCGCAGTTCATGGCCAAGCTCGCCGCCCGCTTCAACTGCGCGACCATCGAGGATCTCTACGCGGGCATCGGTTTTGGCGACGTCTCGGTCACCGCGCTCGTCAACCGCTTGCGGGATGAGGCCAAGCGCGAGAAGGTCGTGCCGCTGCCGCTGGAGCGGCAGACGCAGGCCATCCGCAAGGCGGCGCCGCGCGCCGCTTCGGGCGTACGGGTCCGCGGCGCCGACAACGTCCCCGTGCGCTTCGCGCGCTGCTGCACTCCAGTACCGGGCGACGGGATCGTGGGCTTCATTTCTCAAGGCAAAGGCATCTCCGTGCACCGGGTCAACTGCCCCAACGTGGCCGGTCTGAGCGTGCACGCCGAGCGCCTCATCGAGGTGAGCTGGGATACGTCGCTCACGGATTCTCATTTGGTGGATGTCGAGATCGAAGCGCTCGATCGTCCCGGGCTCTTGCAAGACGTCATGAGCGTTCTTTCCGAGCAGAAGACCAACGCCACCTCGGTGACGGCGCGCGTCAAACGCGACCGCACCGCAACCATCGCCTGCAGTTTGCAGATCCGCGATCTCGACCACTTGAGCACGATCTTGGCAAAAGTCAACCGCGTCCGCGACGTCCGCAGCGCCTACCGCGTCACGAAACGCGAAGCGCGCATGGGCGGTTAGCCGCCTGGTGTTCAAAAAGATCATCGTCGCCGTCGACGGGTCCGCCGCTTCCGACGCCGCCATCGATCTGGCGGCGTCCCTGTGCACGCTCTGCGGCGCACATCTCACGCTTTGCCACGTGTTGCAGGTTCCGCGCCCCGCCCACGACGCCGGCGGCTTCGCGCGCGAGGCCATGATGGACGATGAGACGAGGGCTGGCCATGCGGTGCTCGACGCCGCTCGGCATCGCATCGAGTTGGCGGGACTGAGCGCGGACCAGGTGCTCCAGACGGGTGCAGCGGCTGACGGATTGCTCGCAGAAACGGAGGAGCGCGGCTGCGACGCCATCGTGATGGGGAGCCGCGGACGCGGCGCGCTCGCGCGAGCAGTCCTCGGCAGCGTCGCAAGCGACGTGATCAGCCGTTCGCCGGTACCCGTCATCGTCGCGCCGCACCCGCATGGGTGACGGCGAATAGTGCGTGCGGTCGTCCAGCGCGTCAGCTGCGCTGCGGTGGAGGTGGAGGGCCAGGTCCGCGGCGCTATCGAGCGCGGCTATCTGGCGCTCATCGGCGTCACCAGCGACGACAACGAAGACGATGCCGTGTACATCGCGTCGAAGATCGCCGGCCTGCGCGCCTTCAATGACGGGGCAGGCGCGATGAATCTCGGTCTCGCGGAGGTCGAAGGCGCGGTGCTCGCCGTTTCGCAGTTCACGCTGTACGGAGATGCGCGCAAGGGACGGCGGCCCAGTTTCGTCGATGCGGCGCCGGGAGACGTCGCGGAGCCGCTCTTCGACCGCGTCGTCGCGCTCTTGCGGCGGGATGGATTGCGCGTCGAGACCGGAATGTTCGGGGCGACCATGCGCGTGACGCTTGTCAACGAGGGGCCCGTGACGATCCTCTTGGATTCGAGGAAGGGCTTTTGAATCCAATCCTCCGGGTGCATCTGGACGCCATCGGCCACAACGTCCGTGTTTGGCGGCGCCGATTGGGCAGCCGCCCGCTGTGGGCGGTGGTGAAGTGCGATGCATACCGCATGGGGATGGTGCCCGTCGCTCGCGCGGCGCTCGAAGCTGGCGCAGAGCGGCTGTGCGTCGTCGAGGTCGCAGAGGCGCACGGATTGCGCGAGGCCGGCATCACCGCGCCCATCGTCCACGTGGCGGCGACGCCTCCCGAAGATTTCGCCACCGCGCTCGCAGACCGTGTGATCGTCTCCACCGGCGACGCGGCGCTGGCAAGAGAACTCTCGCGAGCAGCGGCAAGACTCGGCGTGCGCGCTCAAGCGCACGTCGCCGTCGAGACGGGCACGGGTTGGTGGGGCGTGCCCGCGGCGCACACAGCTGCCTTTGCAAGCGAGGTCGTTTCGCTCGATAACATCACATGGGAGGGAGCCTGGACGCACATCGCGGGCCAAGACTCCGTCGCAGCGCAGGCCCAACGTTTCCGCGCGGCGGTCGCGTCCTTGCGACAAGCAGGGCTAGCCGTTCCTTCGATCCACGCCGCGAGCACGGGGCCGACCGTTTGGGGTTTGGATGAGGGCGCCGCGCGCGTCGGCATCGGCCTGTACGGATCGTCCTTAGGGTTTGCACTTGGCTCCGCTGCGCTCGCTCTGCAAACGGCCGTGGAAGTTCGGGCTCCCATCTACGCGGTGCGAACCTTCGAAGAAGCCACGCCGTTGGGATATGGAGGGATGCACGTCGCGCAAGCCGGCGAGACGATCGCGACCCTGCGCATCGGCTACGGCGAAGGGCTGCCGAAAACGCTCTCCGGCCACGGGCACGCGCTGCTCGGAGACGTCGCGTGTCGCATCGTCGGCGCGATCGGGATGAACTTCACCATGGTGGCGGTCCCCGCGGGCGCCGCGGTCGACCCGCGCGGCCACGCTCTTTTGTTGTCAGATGCTCCTGGAGTGCGCTTAGACGATGTGGCGCAGGCCGCGCGAACGATCCCCCATCACGTGCTCACACAGCTCGGCGCGGGCATGGAACGCGTCTACTCATAGCGGCAGCCCGCCCGTCGCCTCAAACCCCGCCTGTCCTCCCTACGTGTGCGTTGACAAGCGGCTAAGCCCCGCCTGCACGAGCTGGCGCATCTGGGGCAGCGTCAACGGACCCGCCACGTCCGCCCATATGCGCCCACGATCGTCCATGACGAAGGTCGCGGGGATGAAGTGCACGCCGAGCAGGCGTTGCGTCTGGTGCTCGTGGTCGATGTAGATGGGGAAATTCCAGGCAAAGGTGCGCGCGAACTTCAGCACGGCGCCAGGGTACTCGTCTTGATCGATGCCGACGATGTCAACGGGCTCGTGCGCGTACGCCGCGCTCAGCTGAGATAGCGCGGGCGCCTCCTGATTGCAATCCGGACACCAAGTCGCGAAGACGTTGAGGACGAGCACCCGGCCTTTCTGCGGCGCGACGGCGGTGCGATTGCCGAGCAGGTCGACGAAGCTGACCCCAGGCATCTGTTGGCCGATACTTAAGTGCGCCCGCTCCGGCCCTTGTGGGCCGAAGAGAAGTTCGCTCGCGAGCACCTTGATGCCATGGCGATGCACGAAGGCCAAGAGCACAAGGGCGGCCAGGAAGATCGCAATCACCGGACTCCAGGAACGCAACGGCTGCATAGAGCGCAAAGGTTCTCCTCCTCTCATGCACCTCCATGCACGCGTCAGTCACAGGCGGTGCACATACTTATGCACAAGCGCGCCCTTGTCACCCGATTTCGCCGTGTGATATACTGTGCGGGCTTGCCGGGCGGCTTTCGCCCGCTTTCC
>JAJPHJ010000061.1 GCA_021325335.1 Pseudomonadota bacterium
ACGACTTTTTCACCGAAGACGGTTGGTATGCACGCGACTCGCAACTCATAGTCCCTACCGCCATACCGCATCGAGAAACGTCCGTCTTGCGGCACATGACGTTCGGTGATATCCAAACTCGCCATGATCTTGATGCGCGAAATGACCGAGGCGAGCAAGTTGCGAGGCAGCGTCCGCATCTCGTGCATGATGCCGTCGAGCCGAAAACGCACGAGAATCGCGTCGTCCACGGGTTCGACGTGGACGTCGCTCGCCCGCTCTTCTACCGCCGAGCGAAGGAGCGAATCCACGAGGGAGATGATGGGGGTCGCATCCGAGAGTCGCCGCAGCGTCTCCAGGTCGGCCACGTCTCTTTCTTCTTTGAAGAGTTGGATGGCGCTGCCGCTGGCCGCATCGATGAGCCGGTCGGCAGCCTGGAGAGAGGCTGCCTGATAGGCAGCCTTTACGGTTTTCTCTACGTCTTCGATGAGCGCGAAGCGGAGCTCGAACTGATTTTTGGTGCGCAAATGGATCATATCGCGCGTCGGAAGATCCAACGGATCTGCCATCACGATAACGTATTTTCCGTCGCTGCGGCTGATCGGCACGACGTTTTGCGAAAAAGCGATGCTCTCCGGAATGATTTCCGTCAGGCTCGTGTCCGGCTTCAGCGCGCTTGAGTCTAGGTATGGCACGCCGTACAATGCGCCGAGATATTCCTTCAAACGATCGTAGGTCGTCAACCCGAATTCGAGCAACGTCCCCTGCAGATCGCGATTTTGTTGCAGCACCGCAAACAGCAAGCGATCCGCATCCGCCGGGGTAAGACCATGAATTTGTTCGATGCGGCGAATCAACCGCAGGTAGTAGCTATGTTGCTGCGGCGAGAGAGAACTTGCCGAACTTGGTTCTCCGCCATCTTTGAAGTCAAAGACGCCCGGCGTTATAGGCTTTGCAAGCTGCGCATACACTGCATCCGCCGTTGCGACTCGCGCCTCTCCACTGAGGTCTTCAAAACGTAGCCCGGACTCTACGCTCGAATCCGAATTCTGCCGCGTCCAAACCACTCGTACGGAAGCGCGGATCGCCGTATCCGCCGACAAAGATACAGTTGCCAACCACTCGCTACCAACTTCCAGCCCTTCTGCCGAGGAAACTCGCAAACCGCCCAAGCCAAGGTCTTGCATGGTTCCAATAACCCTGTGACCGCCCGACGTCACCGCCTCCACCGGCGTGCGCAGTCGGCGACGCCGAAATTGCCGCGCGGTTCGTTGCGGTTCGGCTACGGGCTTTCGAGCGGCGCTCGATTTTGCGTGGGGCACGATAAGACCGGCCAGTCCATGAGCTCGGCGAATAGGTTGGGGCAGGCTTTTTAGAGACAAGCCCGCGTTTCTCGCATTTCACGTTAGACGCTACTAGCGCCTTCGGAACGGTACAGCCGGAAAGTCCCATATCGGCCAGTGCCGACGCCATTGCCCACTGCCGCAATCAGGGGTGTCCGACGGTTGCCCGCCCACCAGGCAACCCACGCTTGGCGTTGACCAAACCTAAGGCACGCGAACGAGCTCGACTCGCCGGTTGAGAGCCTTCCCTGCCTCGGTGGCATTCGACGCGATAGGCTGGGTGAGGCCGTAGCCCCGGGCCTCAAGTCTTGACGATGCGATGTGGTACTTGCTCACCAGCTCCTCAACGACTGCCTCTGCGCGACGCTCGCTCAATTCCTTGTTGTAGGTCGCGCCGCCGTCTGAATCGGTATGGCCTTCGACGCGCATGCGCCAGGCCGGGTGGGCATGTAGAACGCGAGCGATCTCGAGGACCGTGACCTCCGACTGCGGTTTGATCCGCGCGCTCGCAACGTCGAAGTGGATCCCGTAGGTACGCGCTCTGCCGCTCTGTTCGAGCTGCTTTGCGATGGACGGTGCCGCAGGTCGAGGCGCCGCAGCGATTGGATGCGGTCCGTTGCGATCCAGAGCAACGCGCGCGGTGCATGGCAGCGGAGTCTGTGGCGACAGCCCGTACTCCGCCCGCGCGATCTGAATGGCTTGCGGAATTCGAGCCCCCATGTCGTCAACATCGAACCCATTGTAAATGAGGATGCCTCGGCCGAAGCGAGCATATGCGTGCACCCAACCCGATACGCCCTTCGCGTTTCTCGCGAAGAGCAGGCCGCACCAGTGTGGATTATTCGTCTGCATGATGTCCGCGTCGCCGATTTGCTGCGTCTCCACTGCGAGATAGGCCCGCACGTCCAGAAAATGCGCTCGATCTTTTGGGTCCTTACTGCCGAGCACCGAGGAATCCGCGATCTGCAGCTCGTGGCCGCTCGCGCCGCCTGCTCCAGTCGCCGCGGTTCGGAATGGGAAGGGTATGAAAGCGTAATCGGAGTGCGAGCAGACGTCGGCGTCGCGGATGATCAAGATATGCCCGCTGGCCACGAAGTCGAGAAGCGCTTTCGTCTGTTCTGATGTCAAGTCCGTGTTCGCCGCGCAGTCGTAGGCGAGAATCGCGGCGTGCGCGCGGCTCAGCGCGGCCCGTGAAAGCCCTGGCAAGAAGAGCGTCTCGTAGTGGAAGCCGGGTGCGATTTTCGGGTCGGCCTCAGGACCGCCGTTCGTAGGAATTCGCTTGATGACGAGCACCGTGGGTCCGCTGCCCGCGGTGGCCACGTCGCAGGTCGGGGCGCTCCCGATTTTTCTTGCCACGATCGGCTGTGAGCCCACTGAACCGACCAAGAGCGACCCGTTCGCGACGACGGTCAGGACGTCGCTGCCGCCAAGTGTCGCAGTGCCGTTGCGGATCTGGCCGTGCCACAGCGGGTCTGTGCGCGCGCAAAGTCCGCCGCTCATCACGCCGTCGCGCTCGAAAGTGGCCACTTGGGCCCCATCGAGCTTTTGATGCTCGTTTGGATCGAGAGCGCCGACCGTCGGCGCGAAGACCATGCCACCATCGCCGTTCGGGTTGTCGGCAAGTGCCCAGCGTCCATTGAAGGACAAGGACGGCGGCGTCACGCTGCCTGCGGCCGAAATCGATCCGATGATGAGTGTCGCACCAGGCTTGCGAAGAAAAGTGAACCGCACCCATCGTGCCTGGAGCGGACCGGCGAGAGTGCCAGTCCGCTCGTAACCGGTTGCGGGAAAGGCGATCGATCCAGTACGGCTAAAGGCGTGGCCGTCGATGGAGGCATCGACGTCGACGTGCGTGTCCGGATCGGTCAGGCCGTAGGTCATGATATTGATCGCATCGATCCGCGCGACCGCTGGCAGCTCGAACAATACCTGCGGCGCTTGTTTGAAGTCAGGATAGATCGTCCATCCGCCACCCGACGCCAGAAGCGGAGCACCGCGGTTGGACGCCGCAACGGTCCAGCTTCTTACGAACGCGCCGTGGGCATAGCTCAGCAGATTGGCTGGCGGGGTAGCCGAGGCAGAGGGCGATGGAACGGAAACCGGCGACGCGATCCCTGCGGGCGTTTGTGGAGCCTGCGAACTCGGCGGTGTCGATTGTGGAGCGGCGGGAGCTGATGTGGCGCCGCTCGAGCTTTGACTGTTGCCGCAGGCTGACAATGCGACCAACGCGACGAGACACAGTGCCGAGACAACCCTATTCCTCATTAGGTCGACGCCATCACGAAGGATTGCAGAGCTTGATGTTCTTCGGAACAATGATCTCGAAGTTACGGGTGTAAACGTTCCAGCTCTTGTCGGCTAGCTTTTGACCAAGCAGCCCTGCCTCATAACCCGCTCGTGCGATGATGTTCAGGTCGCGGCGCTCGCATGCCACGATCGAGACCGGGCCGGTAGCGATGAAGTTGGCTTGCACGAAGAAGGCCGCCCAGATGCTGCCGCCTTGCTCGCCAAGGATGCTCTCGAGCTCTTCCGGCGCCCCTACTTTCGCTGAGACCTTCGGGGCCATGAGCGTTACCGAGAGGCCAAGGGGCGCGAGGGACATGGTCCCCCCATACGACGTGATTTCACCCTGTGCTTGAACGGAGCCATCCGCGCCGGCGGATTGCCCCTCGTCGACGTTGAGAGCCCCTCCGAAGGAGGCATGATATTGGCCCTGGGCGACCGTGGCTTTGCTTGAAAAGACAGGCGCAAAGGCAAAACCCGAACCGATCGAGATCTCAAATGGGATCGGTCCGATCAAGAATGGCCAAGAGAAACCTAGTGGCAGCTTGATGACATCCGGCGCATTCCACTTGCTTAGGTCCGTGTCGGCCTCGCCACCAAGCGTAACCGCCCATTCAAAGTCGAAGTTGCCTTGCAGCTGCTGGTTGTCGAAGGTGATCTGTGTCGTCTGTCCATTGGCAACCGTGACATTGAGCGAGCTCGTCAGGTTGTCCAGTTCGCCTTTACCGGTCACTTCGGCCTCGCCGCCGCCCGGCGCCGACTTCTTCGCCGTGAGATCGATCTTGAGGTCATTGGTCTCCGGCGTCAGCGTCAAGTCGACTTTCCAATCTTTGATGGTCTGCTCGTAATGAACCCCGGAACCGGCGAGCGCCGGGTCGGCGATCAGGCGCTCGAACCACGAAGGATCCTCCGCGACATCCACTCGATGAAAGCCGCGTGGCGTGACATAGGCAAGACGCGAGAAATCGATCGAGACCTGGCCGCCTATGTGACCATCGCTGATCGCCTGGTCCAACGCGACCGGTTCAGTTGCCACGTGCAGCTGGCCATTCTGATTCTCGACGCTTTTGATCTTCCGCAGCGCGAGGTTCGAGAAGAGCACGATGCTGCCGGGCGCCAAGGAGGCTATCTGCGCAGCCGAAGAGTCGAAGGTAAGCGTGCCGTCTTTTGCCACGCCGCGATACGCCTGTTTGACGGTATCTGCATCGACGATCTTCGTCTGAGGGTTCCAGGTGACGTTGTACGTCTGTTGCGAGGCTGGTACCGCGTTTGCAAGCGCTGCCCCCGCGGCAGTCGGCGTTTGAAGCGAGGCCGCCCCCGTGCCGGAAGACGCATTGGAGCTCGTTGTTTCGCCCGAGCCTGAGGAATTCTGCGAGCATGCGATGAGCGTTGCTACGAGCGCTAGGGTAAAGAAGCAGGCGATCGAGCGCGTCACGGCGTTGCACTCGGGGTCGATGCTTGGCCGCCCATGCCTTGGACTTGTTTGGCCGCCTGCTGCAGCGCCGGGGAGACTTTCATCGGCGGGCAACTCGGCGGTGCCGTCGCCGAGCCGCTGTTCAACATCGATGCAGCCTCGCTGCCAACGCACTTGGGATCCGGCACCGCATTCAGATCCCCTGAGACGGCACCAGGATCGTGAGCTCCACCCGACGCGCCGTTCGCATCATCGGAACCGGCTTGTTGTCCGTTTGCCTGACCGCTGCCGGTTTGCGCTCCTGCGTTTGAATCGTCCGCGCCGCCCGATTGTGCGTGCCCGGTCATCGTCGCCCCGCCGGGTGACAAAAAGTGACTCAAAGACCTGAACTGCGGCGGCAGGCAAGCGCCGGCTGAACGAAACCAGAGCAGGAGCGCGATGAGGACCGCTATCTCGACCAACCCGACCAAGACAACGAGACCGGACCCCATACCTCCGCGGCTCGAACGCGGGAAACCCATCTTTTGCATGACAGTACATCCTCCATCGCCATCGTACCGCGGGCCCGTGCCGCGATCGTGCGAGAGCTGTGCTTCATTTAGCGGCAAGTCTGGCGGTTCTGATTGAACGAAGCCATGGCGGTCTTGGAGAGTGCTGGTTTGAAAGTCTCGTAGGCGACAGCGTAGACATCGATTGAGTCCACAGAACCGGTGACGTTCACAACCATCGTTCCGTCGGGCTTGAAGTAGGCGTCTTGCGGGCGATTGTGGCCCATCGAATGGTACTTCTTGAATCCCAAGAGACGCGCGTCGTACCATGACACATACGTCGCGTCGTTGCCTTTCGGCATGTAGAAATTTCCTCGCATCTGCGATCCGCAGTAGAACCCGTCCGGAAGCTTTTCGATGAGCGGCGCTCCGGGGTAGACGGGCAGCCCGGTGAGATTGTCGGTGTCGGCTCCAAGCGCCGGCACCCCCTGTGACACGGCAGTCGCAAGAGCCGTTGCCAGAACAACGATGGTCGAAAAACTGCGATGATGTGCTTGCATGGTAGAAAAGGCCCCCCTGACCGGATCCGCACCAGGAAATGACGCTTCCCCGCGTGCCGGACTGATGGTCAGAAGCTTACCGGGATGGCGTGCGGCTTGCGTACGGCCGCAGCGGACGCCCGCGATCTACGCTATTTTGGGCCTGATCTTCACATTCGGCGGCGGAATATACATGAAGTGCCGCATCGCCGGCTTGGCCGCAACGCCGGTAACAGCACTTCGCTCCAGGGCAAGGGGAAGAGCGGTGAACATCTCTTGCTGAGCGAGCATCTGGCCAATACATCGTCGCCAACCGCTACCGAATGGCAAGTATTCAAATGACGAGTACTGCCGGTCCAGAAAGCGCTGTGGTTCGTACGACTCGGGTCGGGGGAAGGTATCCGGCCTTCTATGTGTCTGAATAACCGTTGCAATCAGATACGTGTTCTCCGGCACTTCGAGATCGACGATGCGCAGATCCCTTTTTGCTCGGCGTATGATCAAGGGTACGGGAGGCCAAAGGCGCAGCGCCTCCTTGCAACAAGCCTGCAACAACTTGCTTGATTCCGGCCCGGCGTTTTTTGCGCAATCCGCGAGGACCGCGTTGCGAAGCCCTGCATCGGAAGCGATATAGTAGAATGTCCAACTCAAAGCCGCAGCCGTACTCGTATAACCAGCGACGAGCAGGGTGCCGATGTCGTCACACATATCCTCGAATGGAAGCCCGGCCGATGCTGCGGCTTCAACATACTTGGAGAGGAAGTCAGGAGACGCAGCGGTTTTCCTCAACCGACGCCGGACTTGACTTTGCACGAAGCGTCGACCGTTCTCGATAGAGGCATGCAGCCGCCTACCTGGGCTGCGCGCACCGAAGGTTGCCATCAGCGTCGGGATAAAAGGCATCACCGACGACGCCGCCTCCGATCCGTCGCGCAACCAACCCTGCAGCGACCGAAGCTCCTCCCTCGATATGTCGCGAAAAATGTACCGTATGTTTATTTCGCTGGCCAAATCTTCCATGAAAATAAAAAGGTTTCGTTCGCCCTGAAGTTCCGATAACAGACGGGTCGTACTTTCGCGTGCGATCAGCCTGTGTTGTTCGTACTCTGTGGAAAACGCGCTTGCGAGGACACGACGATGCGTTTCGTGTTCCCCGTTCTCCAAAACAAATATCGAGTGCTCACCAAGAAAGGGGCGCAGAAACGCGTTCGCACCCGTTTCCAACGCGTCTCCATGGTCGGTAAAGAGCGCCTTCAAGAAAATGGGATCTTGCAAAAACAGAACGTGCTTTTTCTCAAAGCGGAGCGAGGCTGGGTTCCAATCCTTGGGCGCGAGCACTTCCGCGAAAAAGACATCTCCATACTTGTGGTGTCTCTGTTCGAGCAACAATATGAGGTCTCGGGTAAGCCAAGTTAGTGTTTCCAGATAAGGACCGTGACGCGGACCTGGGGCTATCTGAAGCGCAGACACTCTGGAGCTCTACCTCGCCTGGGCGCAATGGGAACACCGTCGAAAGGGAAGCATGGTAAGATGCCTCCTTCCGAATGGGTTTGCAACCCTATGCCAAATTCAACGATCGCTCCTCTTGTGGAGTAAGCTAGAATGCCGGCAGGCCGCGGCATATGACACGCAAGGGACCGCCCACGCAATGGTGCATCCCGACTTCATCGGCGGCAAGACTTTCGAGACCCTGAATTGCCCTTATGCTCTACAGCCGCAAACATCGCATCGCGCTTGCACACGCAGCCACCGATCGTATTGATGACTGGTCGCGGATTGCAGACCGGTGGCTAGTACCGTGAAACGCTCGATGAAATTATCGATCCCACATCGACTGCTGCACTGGCTAGTTTCCGCAGGCGAACGCGCGTTAACTAAGTTCATTAATTATTTTTGCCGAAACTAATTCTCGAAATGGCGGGTAAACATTGCAAGCGTTTGCGTGCAACACATGCCAAGATACTCGCTGCTTTTCCAAGGCAATCGCCCCGCATGGCTCATGTTCGCGGCGGTTACAATGGTGTCACTTGGGATCTACGCAGAGTTCGCAGCTCGCGACCTGGTTTTTGGAGACGGCGGCGAGCTGACTCTTGCGGCCGTGACCGATGGTGTTGCTCACCCGCCAGGTTACCCGCTGTGGATCATCCTCGGGCATGTGTTCTCGCTGCTGCCGACTGGTCCGATACCGTATCGTCTCAATCTGAGCGCGGGGATTTACCACGCTCTTACCGTCGGCGTTGTGTACTGGTGTGCGTTCTTACTCACGCGACGACATATCCCATCGCTAGCGGCAGCGGCAATGCTGGCCGCTTCGCCGCTTTTCGTCATGTGGTCGCTGCAGGCAGAGGTGTTTTCCCTCAACGATCTTTTTGCCGCCGTCCTGCTTCTGCTTTGCCTTGTGTGGATCGAGCATGGATCGTGGCTGTGGATCGCTCCCGCGCTTGGAGTCATCCTGGGCCTTGGTCTCGCCAATCATCAAACATTAATCCTTTGCGCCCCATTTATTCTTTGGACGGCTTGGACGCAACGACGATTTCTCGCGGGCCGCAACGGGGCACGATTCGTCGTTCTCGCCCTCATGCTCGTTGTCGTGGCTTTTCCACTGCCGTATCTCCATACATGGTTCGCGTCGCAGCGGGCGCTGCCGTGGGCGTTTGGCGAGACCCACAGCCTCAGCGACATGCTCGATCTGGTACTGCGGAAGAACTACGGCACGCTCGCGCTCGTCAGTGGACCGCTGGCGGGCGGAACGCTGTGGGAGCGGCTCTGGGTCGCAGTGCAGGGCATCGGCTTTATCGCGCCGCTCAGCGCCGCGGGCGCCGCCGTTCTTCTTTGGCAAAGACGATATAGATATTTCTGGCTCTACGGCTGGATCGTCGCGTTCGCGTTCTTCGGGTTTTGCGCGATCGCGAACATCGATGCTTCGATCGAACACACCCGCGTGCTCTTCCTTCGCTTCGCACTCATGCCGCTTGTTCTGTGCGCGCCATTTGTCGCCTCGGCACTCCGCGGTTTCGGCGCGCTCACCCGTCAAGCGATACTCGCGCCCGCGGCGGGCATCGCGGTGGCCCTAGCGTCGTGCATCAGCCTCTTCGTGACGATTCCATCGCTGCACATCACCCACGATCGCGACGCGAGAGTGCTCGTGCGCGATGCCTTCGCCCCAATTCCTGCCCGGGCAGTCGTTCTCGTCAAAGGGGATACCCTAGCGACGACCACGGCATATTTTCAGTCAGTCGAACGTCAACGGCCCGACTTGTTGCTCGTTTTTGTGGATCTGCTGCCTGGAGCGAACTATCGCAACGAGCTGCGCGCGCAACTCAACGTGCCCGATTCGACGCAATCCAGCTTCCTGGATCTCATCGCCGCCAATCCCAAGCGGCAGTTTTTCGGCATCGGCGATCCCGACGTTCAGGGGAACATTGGGGAAAGCGGCCGATTCGTCGCATACACGTGCGGGCTCGCGTCGTGGATCGTGCAGCGCGGCACGGTCGTACCGCTTCAACAGTGGTATGCCCGAGAGGGGTTCATCCAGAGCTCACCAGGCTATGGCGACGTGACCGCTGCACGGCAAAATGACGACGGGTTCTCAAGCAACGTCCGTGCATACTACGCGAATGGGCTGCTCAATGCCGGTCTCGATGCAGAACGGCTGCACGACTTCGTTGCTGCACTGCTCTGGCTCGAACGCGCGCAGTCGTTCCTTCCGAACGTCTCCGTCATCAACGATGCGCTTGTGAGGATCAGCGCCGAAGAACACCGGACGGGTTAAAGCCTGCCAACCGGCAACGTCCTGCCTGGCACGCGTCGCGTACGGCACGACGCTAGGATGGTGGCACCCGGCATTCGACCTGGCGCTGGGAAGCTTCGACCAGTTAAGGAGAACGTTGTGAAAGCAACTATCGTACTACCCGCGCTGATGATCGCGGTCGCTTGTGGTGTGGCACGTGTCAGCCAAGCCTCGGAAGCAGGTGCGCTACCTGTCTATCCGGGATCGATGCCTTTGACCGAACATGTGCCGGGTGCGACGAAGGTTTGCGGCCACATGCTCACGTGGAAGGAGTACCGAGCAACAGGCAACGCTAGTCTCGGCACCGTCGCCACTTGGTACCAGCAGCATCTTCCGGGCAGCACACGCTTGGACATGGCCCCCGGAGAGGTGGCACACGTCACCGTTTTTGCGGCCGGCGGCGCCGGTGCGGCTGCCATCAGCGCGCTTTCCGGAGACACCACCATCGCTTTGGAGCACTTCGCTCCGCCTTACTCACAGACCGAGATCAGCCTCATGATCCGAGCGGAACGTGGCGATGCGGCCGCGCGGGCCCAGGCGAAAGCACAATTCCACTGCGACGACGAGTGACGGGGCACCGTTCCATCACGCTACTTTTTCGTTCCAAATCCCAACGTTGACACCGACCACGATGAGCCAGACGCACAGCACGAGCTCGGGCAGACCGGCCGCCACGAGCACCCAAGCGGATATCATCGCCGCGAATGAAGGACTCACGAAGAGCGCAAAACTATTGAGGAGATAACTGACTCCCGACACAGTCACGAGCAGACCGAGCCATCGGGGGAAATAGCCGGATCCGAACATCAAGTATCCGCGACACAGAGAATCGAAGCCGAAGAACACGAGACTTATGCCGAAGCCAAATTCGTACACATGCGCTGAAAGCAACGCGAGCGCATGCAGTTGTTCAGTCGTGAAGGCAGTGAGATAGTGCACGCCCTTCAAGAGGAAGATCGGCGCGAAATGATTGAGTTCGTTGAGGCTCGCGATCGCGTCCTCGACCAAATTAAAAAACACCGAGAGCAGCGCGATATACCGGTTCACCGGCGCCAGCAGCACGTAGAAGATCAACGCAAGCGCGACGGCGAAGACGTTCATCAGGATATCGCCTGCGAAAGCGAGCCGCCACAGCGGCTCAGCACTGAGGATGTTGTGGGCAGTCGTCGCAGCATCGCCTGACACCACAAGCTTGCCACGCACGAAGAGTTCTGCGTAACCGCCAGCCACGATGATATAGAGGTAGAGAAATCCGCCCGTTCGTGCCCAAGCTTGTGGAGAAATCGTGGGGGCAGAACCAGCCATCGCGGACTAGGTCGTGCGTTTCTCCGGAACCCTGCGCATCGGCCCGCGGATGAGCTTCGGGCGGATGAAGGGTTCTTCGCCGGCTAGACGACGGAGCGCATCGACGAAGTAGCAGGCAGCAGCCTCAGGAGAGCTCGCCTTGGTTGGATCGTAAAAGCGCTGAGACGATTCTTCGGAAGTATTGAGCTGAACATCCCACAGCTCGTTCGACCACTGTGCGGCGACAACGAAATCCTTGTAACGGACGCTTCGTCCCTTGTCTTCTATCGTCGCCTCGGAGAGCTGCGATTTGATGTTCTTGAAAAAACTGTCAATATATTCGTCGCGCTGCACAAAACCTATCTTTCTCGTCGTTATCGCAAATCGCGGAGACGGAGCAACCACGGATCGTACCTATTCGACAACGAGCGCCGGTTTCCGCTTGCGAAACGCCCTTAGCCAGGGAGTTTGAAAGCCTTGCACAGGTTCTGGGTGGGGCGCAGTTTGCAGAACGCATTCAGGTTGGCTGCAAGCTTGCTGGCCCATCCTTCAAAGGTATGGCGAAACGTCAGTCCCGAGGATGGGTTCCCAAGCGCCAAGTTGCTCGTGTTCGCCGCAAACGTCCCCAAAGCCACAGA
>JAJPHJ010000085.1 GCA_021325335.1 Pseudomonadota bacterium
GAGAACCGCGTCGCCGTCCTTGAAGAAGGCTCACTTGCGGAGATCTATTTCGAGCGCGAAGAAAAAGTAATAGGTTCCATCTACAAAGGCCGGGTCGAAAACGTCCTCCCCGGCATGGGCGCATGCTTCGTGAACATCGGCTTGGGGCGCAACGCGTTCCTCTACGTCGATGACATCATGCGCGATCCCATCAACATCGGCGAGACCGAGATCACCGACCGGCGTAAAGGCCATACGGTCAACGAGCTGCTCAAGGTGGGCAGCGAAGTGCTCGTCCAAATCGTCAAAGAGCCGCGCGGGCTCAAGGGCGCGCGCGTGTCGACGAACATCTCCTTGCCGGGCCGCTACCTCGTGCTCATGCCCACCGGCCGGTACTCGGGCGTGTCCTCGCGGATCGAGGACGCGAACGAACGCGCCCGCCTGAAGCAGATCATGCGCCGGGTGCGGCCCGAGGGCATGGCGACCATCGTACGCACGGCTGCAGCCGGCGTGAGCGAAGCGGAGCTCATCGCGGATCTGGGCGTGCAGCTGCGCTTGTGGCACGGCATCCTGGAGAGCTACAAGCGTTCGACGCCGCCCGCGCTCCTCCACAAAGACCTCAACTTGGTGTTCAAAGCGGTGCGTGACTTCCTCACAAGCGACGTCACCGCGGTCTACATCGACTCCAAAGAGCAGTTCGACGAGATCCGCTCCACCATGTCGTTGCTCGGTCCGCAGTACATCGACCGCCTCAAGCTCGTCGATGGCCAGGGTTCCCTCTTCGAGCAGCGCGGCATCGACGCGGAGCTGCAGAAGCTGCTCAAACCGAAGATCCCGTTGCCCTCGGGCGGCCACCTCGTGCTCGAGCATACCGAAGCCCTCACCGTTATCGACGTCAATACCGGCAAGTTCACCGGTGGCCGCAATCTCGAGGACACGATCGTCAAGACGAACATCGAGGCCGCGGCCGAAATCGCGCGCCAAGTGCGTTTGCGCGATATCGGCGGCATCATCGTCGTCGACTTCATCGACATGTCGCACGAACGCAGCCGCGAGCAGGTGATCAACACGCTGACCGAAGCGCTTCACCGCGACCGCACCCGCAGCACCATCCAAGCCTTCTCGAAGCTCGGGTTGCTCGAGTTCACGCGCAAACGCGTCGGCAAGGACCTGGCCGGCCAGCTGCGCTCCGATTGCCCGTACTGCAGCGGGCTCGGCAACGTGATGTCGAGCGAGACCGTCGCCATCGGCGTCTTGCGCCAGATGCGCGCCCGGCTTGACCGCAACGGCAGCCCGCATAAGCTGGACGTGGTCGCAGACCCCGGCGTCGCCACGCAGCTGTTGGGGTGGTACCATGACGAGTTCATCAAGCTCGCCCACGATCACGATGCGGACGTCGCGCTTTACGTGGACACGCAACGACACCGCGAACACGTCATCGTCGAAGATGCTCGCCGCATGCGTGCGGCACCGATGGCCGGGAGCGTGGTGGAGGCAGAGCTCCTCCCGGTGCGCCTGCCGAATCCGGCTTCCGGCGTGGCCGAGGTCAACGGATACCTCATCGAAGTCAAGGACGCGGCCAACGCGACCGGTCAAACGGTCAAACTGAAGATCGATGGCGTCGATGGCAATCTCGTGCGCGCCTCGCTTGCCGAACCGCTCGCCGGAGCGGCCCGCCGCCGGCGGCGCGATCGTGGCCGGGCAAAGGATGTCAGCGCCGAAGCGCCGATCGCTCCGCCCACGCCCTTGCCGCGTACGGCGGCTGGCGTGGAAGATGGCCGTCGTCGGCCGGAAGAGCGCCGCGAGACGCCGGCACGCCGCAAGTTGCCGGATGTCGCCTTTTCGATCGCGGACGAAGACGAAGAAAGCGTGCCGAGAGTGACCGTCCAGCGCGCCGCGAGCGAACGGCCGGAGCGAGCGCCGGCAAAACGTCGCGAGGGGTCGCGGCGTCGCGGCGGACGCCGTGGCGCTCCGCGCGACCAAGCACTCGTGGTCGGCGGCGAAGGTGACATCGACTACGATGACGGCGACGATGATTCTGTGGAAGTGACCGCATCTGCGCCGCGCGCGCGCTCGGTGCCGGCCGACACGGAAACGGGATCCGCCCACAAGCGCCGCCGCCGGCGCGGTCGAGGCAAAGGACGCGGACTAGCCGGCGAGCCGAGCCAAAGAGGCGCAGCAGATCAAGAAGACGCGACGTATGAGGAGGACGATCTGTCGCTTGCGCCCCCGCGTTCGCACTACGATGACTCCGACGAAGATGACGAACTCGAATCCGTCGTCGATCCTCGCCGACCGGCGGCGGGCTTGCGCGAGCCCAAACGCTTCGGGCCGATCCGCCAGCTCTACGGACGTCCGGTGCAGATGGAAGAACGACCGAGCCGCGAGCGCGGCAGACCGGCTGAGCCCGCTGCGCGAGATCGAAACGAGCGGGCCGCTACGCGGCGCGCCGAGCGACCCGAACGCGCGGAGCGGAGCCGGCCTCCTGATGACGATTTGGATGTGGTGATCCAACCGAAAGGTCCGGCGAGCGTGCGCGTGCAGGTCCGCGAAGGAGAACTGCCCCGTCGCGCGATCTCGGACGAGCGCGACCGCCGTGACCGACCGAGCCGCTTCGATCGTCCGGAACGAGGGGATCGTGGGGAACGCCGGGAGAGAGGCGAGCGAACGGAGCGCTACGAGCGGCCCGATCGCCCGGATCGCCCAGATCGCGTGCAGCGGCCCGAACGTCCGGAACGCATGGAACGGCGAGAGCGCCGCGAGCCGCGAGAAGGCGGCCGGCCCGGAGGGCGCGGCGGACGGGGTGGCGCGCCACGGCCGAAGCGCGAAGGCCCTGCGGTCAAGCAACTGTATCCGCCTCCCGACCGGGAGGTCGAAGTGTCTCCGCCTCCCGAGGACGGAGCGCGGCCGGTGAAAGGCTTTGGGCGGCAGCCACGCGGTCCGCTCATGCGACCAGCTGACGCCGCGCCCGTGCAAAAAGGAAAGGTCCGTCAGCTCTACCCGCCGCCGCCCGAAGGCGAAGAGGAGATCCGGCGGCCCGAGCGCGTGCCGGTCGAATCGACCGAGGTTTACGAGCGGGTCGCTTTCGACGAAGCCGGTGACGAAGGTGACGGCTCGGTGTTCGTCAGCGACGCCGAAGAGCTCGACGAGCGCCGTCGGCGCGCGCGAGAACGAGTGGAGGCAAGACGTCGCACTCAGGACGAGGGTTCTCCCAAAGATGAAGAGCCTAGCGGCACACCCTTCCGCGAGCCCTCGAACGAGAACGACGAATGGCCTGTATTCTAACCTATAACGGCAAGACGCCGCGCATCGGCAAAGGCGTGTTCATCGCTCCCACTGCTTCGCTCATCGGCGACGTCGAGCTTGGGGACGGCGCGAGCGTGTGGTTCGGAGCGGTGTTGCGCGGCGATGAAGCCGCGATCAAGATCGGGGCGCACACCTCGGTGCAAGACAACGCGGTCATCCATGTCTACGAGAGTCACGACACGATCATCGAAGATCACGTGACCATCGGTCATGGCGCGATCCTGGAGGCTTGTCACGTCCATAGCGGTGCGCTCATCGGCATGAACGCCGTCATCTTGGACCGGGCGATCGTCGGGAGTCAAGCGCTCGTGGCGGCTGGCTCAGTCGTGCTCGAGGGCCAAGAAATACCCCCGGGCGTCCTCGCCGCGGGTGCGCCTGCCAAAGTGAAGCGACCGCTCGAGGGCAGTTCCAAGAAATGGCTCGAGGTCGGCGCTGGAGCTTACATCCGCCTCACGAAGACATACCTAGCCCAAGGCATCGGCAAACCAACCTAACCTACATCGCCAAAAAAAATGTAGCGGTCGCGAATTTATTCGCGACTTTTCTTATGCGCAAATAAATTTGCGCAACCTACATCGCCAAAAGAAATGTAGCGGTCGCGAATTTATTCGCGACTTTTTCACGCGCAAATGAATTTGCGCGAACTACATTAGCAGGAGGCGCTCCACAATGGCGAGATCCGCGAGCCGATCGACGTTGACCGCGACCTCGGGGAACGGGCACTCGATACCCCGACAAACGAGACCGGTCACGCGGTTAGCTTGGGTTTCCAGTTCGCCGACGCTCACGCCGCCCATGAAAAGGCGAAACGCCAAGGTTGGCGAGAAAAGCGCCGCCATCTTTGCGGGCGACTTCCGGGCATCGGTGAACCGGCGCAGCGCCTCTTGGATCTTCTTCGCGGCGCCGGCGCGCATCACGCTGATGCCGCTGCCGCAAAACGTGCCCTCGCGCAATCGAACCCATGTGTGGCGCACGCCCGGATAGCGCTCATCGTGAAGCCCGCGCGGTACGAAGCCGTAGCCGATATCGCACGGCGTCGCATCGGCGAGCGCGGCAAAACCATCCACCGCTTGCGCGTTGAGCAAGGGCACATCGGTGGCGCAGACGAGGACCTGCTCGTCGTCGGCGCAACCGGCGAGACCCGCGATGACGCTGTCGATGAGGTCCTCGCCCGGAGGCACGACGAGGTCGCATAGAGCACGAGCTTTTGGATGCGCTTCGATCGCATCGGGCTGCGTCACGCAGCGAACCTGTGCGACTCGCGCTGCATTTTTGAGCGCGCGGAGCACGCGCACGAGCATGATCTCGCCGGCGATTGGAAGATAGGCCTTGTTCGGCACATCGTAACCCGCGCGTTTGAAATCTGCCTCGAGCGACCCACCGGCCAATGCGATGACGGAATAACGGTCTTGATCAGACATGAAAACGCGTCACCGTACACCAATCGCCCTCGCCGAGCGTCAATCTCGCATGGCCGGAGCGCGCCTGCTCGAGATCCTTAAAAAAACCGGCGACGCACGAACCGCTCCCGCACAGCAACGTCTTGCGTGCGCCGATCTCGTCCAGACGACCTCGCGCCGATGCCACATCCGGCATAGCCGATTCGACGGGGTCCGTAAAATCGTTGTGCAGCAAGTCCACAAAGCCGTCGAAGTCGGACGAGGCGAAGGCAGCGCAGATCGCGCGCGCGCGTCCGAGTTGTCGCTCGCCGAACGGCGGGCGTGGGCCGCGCGCGTCGAGCAGCGCGTATGCGCGCGCGGTTTCGCTGCCGGTTGCAGGTTTCAAAAGCACGATACCCCACGGCGGCGCTGCAGCCGGATAAGGGGTGACGCGATCGCCCACACCACCCACGATTTTCAAACCGGGCACGAGAGCCGCGGGCACGTCGGAGCCGATATCGATCGCGGCCTTCGCGATGGCGTCAGGGTGAGGAGGTTGCCCTCGTTCGCGCAGCAGCTGCGCAAGCGTCTCGAGCGTCTGGGCAGCGTCGGTGCTGCCTCCGCCCAAGCCCGCTTGGAGCGGGATGCGCTTGCGGATCGTGACGGCGACCTCTGGCAAGGGCGAGCCGAAGGCTTGAGCTGCACGCCACGCGAGGTTGTCACGCTCGGCGATGACCTCGCCTTCGCAGCGAACCGAAAACCCGGCCGGCGACGACGCGAACTGGATTTCGTCTGCGAGTTCGAGAGGCGCGATCACGGACAACACCGCGTGGAGAACACCGGTCTTGGGACCGACCTCGAGGCGGATATTGAGCTTCGCGTGGGCGAGCCGGGTGGTCGTGAAGGCCGTCTTCATGGCGTTTTGGGCCCCGCTGACCGACCGGTGGTGTCCCGGCTAGCCCCCTCGGGGTACCGGCTCAAATGCCGATAATCCTAAAAGGTCCAACGCGGGCGACGGGAGCGTCGCCCCTTGCAACTGGACGGAACATCACGCCGCAATTCAAGAGCGAGGAGCACTTCACCCGTGGACACGATGGTCGTGCGCGAACAGCAAAAACCGCTGGATCTCGATAGCTTACTCCGTCAGATGCTCGCGCTTGGCGCGTCGGACTTGCATCTCAAGGCAGCCGCACCGCCGATGGCCCGCGCGCATGGCGTGCTCAAGCCGCTGGCCGAACGCCCGCTGTCGTTGCCCGAGTGCGAGAATTTGATCTTCTCCTCGATGACGCACGCGCAACAGCAAGAGTTCATGGAAACCAAGGAGCTCGACTACGCCTACGGTCTGCACGGCCACGGTCGCTTCCGCGTCAACGCATACTTCCAGCGCGGTACCGTGAGCGCAGCTTTCCGTTCCGTCCGGCTCGACATCCCGACCTTCGAAGAGCTGCGCCTTCCCACGGCGCTCAAGACCTTGTGCGAGTATCGCGACGGCATTATCTTGCTAACGGGTGCGACCGGCACCGGCAAATCCACCACGTTGGCCTGCATGATCGACTTCATCAATTCCACGCAGCGCCGGCACATCGTCACGATCGAAGACCCGATCGAATACATCCACGTGGACAAGCTGTGCATCGTTTCGCAGCGCGAGGTCGGGATCGATACAGAATCGTTCACGATCGCACTCAAGCAAGCGTTGCGTCAAGACCCTGACGTCATCCTCATCGGCGAGATGCGCGATCCCGAGACGATCATCACCGCGCTCACTGCCGCCGAGACCGGACACTTGGTGCTCTCCACCTTGCACACGCAGAACACGACCCAGGCGCTCGAACGCATCATGGACGCGCTGCCCGAGGCCAACCGCAAGATGTTCATGGTCCAGTTGGCGACGAGCTTGCGCGGCATCGTGTCGCAACGATTGCTCACCCGTCTCGACGGATCGGGATTAGTTCCCGCCGTCGAAGTGCTCATCGCGACGCCCACGATCAAGAGCTTGGTCATGGAAGGCAAGTTCAGCGAGATGTACCAGTACATCGCGGGCGGCCGGTTCGACGGCATGCAGACCTTCACGCAATCGCTCATCGATCTCTATCAGAGCGGTCTCGTGACGGAAAAGGAAGCCTATTCAAAAGCAGATCGGCCGACCGAGTTCCGCCTGGCCATCGAAGGCCACATCACGAGCGGTTCCGACATGCAGGAGATGGGAACGTACTGATGCCCGGCCGCAAGCGGTCGGACGAGTGGTATTCACCCTACTTCGCGCCTTCCACGATCGTCGTGGGCGTGCTCGTCATCTTCATCTCGGTTCAAGCAGGCCGTTACGCGGGCAATGCGTTGATCGAGCGCGACAAGAGCCGGTACACGCCGGTGCTGAACGTCAGCGAACCCGTGGAGCGCGTAGCGCCGACAAAAGCCGCACGCCACGCGGCGCAGGGACACGGAAAGGTGTCACCTTCGGCCAACAGTCTGCCGTAAGGACTGTCTCAAGCGTCCCGCCACAACGTGATCCGCGGGGGTACACAGCGCCCGCGGATTTTGCTAGCATAGACCTATGCCCACTATTAAAGGAATAATCGTGAAACAGAAGGGTACCGACAAAGTCAAGCGCGGTCTCGCGCAGATGCTCAAAGGCGGCGTCATCATGGACGTCACCACGCCGGAGCAAGCCATCATCGCCCAAGAAGCCGGCGCGGTCGCCGTCATGGCGCTCGAACGCGTGCCTGCGGATATCCGCAAGGAAGGCGGGGTCGCGCGCATGGCCGCGATCGAGGTCGTCCAGCGCATCATGGATGCGGTGACGATCCCGGTCATGGCGAAGGCGCGCATCGGCCATTTCGTGGAGGCGCAAGTGCTCGAAGCGCTCGGCATCGACTTCATCGACGAGAGTGAAGTGCTGACGCCTGCCGACGAATCCTACCACATCGACAAGCGGCCGTTCACCGTGCCGTTCGTGTGCGGCGCGCGTAACCTTGGCGAGGCGCTACGCCGGATCGCCGAGGGCGCCGCGATGATCCGCACCAAAGGTGAGGCCGGCTCGGGCAACATCGTGGAAGCCATCCGCCACCTCCGTCAAGTCAACGACGACATCCGTCGTCTCTCGGTGCTCCCCGAGGAGGAGCTTGTCAGCAACGCGCGCGATCTAGGCGCGCCGGTCGAGATTGTCCGCGAAGTGGCCAAGGCGGGAAGGTTGCCGGTCGTCATGTTCGTCGCCGGCGGCATCGCAACGCCCGCGGACGCGGTGCTGTGCATGCAGCTCGGTTCGGAAGGCGTCTTCGTCGGTTCGGGCATCTTCAAGAGCGCGAACCCGCCGAAGACCGCGAAAGCGATCGTCGAAGCCACCCACTATTTCGACGATCCGAAGATCGTGCTCGAAGTGAGCAAAGAGCTCGGCGCGCCGATGGCAGGTCTCGAGATCGGACAGATCCCCAAAGAGCAGCTGCTCGCCGGCCGCGGCTGGTAGCACGTGCCGGCCGCCAAAAGCGCGAAGACGACGGAACACGCCGTCAAGCCCGGTTTGCGCGTCGGCGTTCTGGCGCTGCAGGGTGACGTCGAAGAGCATCTCGCCGCGCTTGCAGCGTGTAAAGCCGAAGGCGTGCGCGTCAAGACCGTCGAGGAGCTCGAGACGATCGACGGCCTTATCATCCCGGGCGGCGAGTCCACGACGATCGCCAATCTGCTCGAACGCTTCAAGCTGCAGAAGCCGTTGCTCGAACGCGCGAAGGCGGGCATGCCGGTCTGGGGCACGTGCATGGGCATGATCGTGATGGCCGAGAAAGTCGCAGGCTCGAAGCAGCCTACGCTCGGACTCTTGCACATCGAAGTCAAACGCAACGCATTCGGACGCCAAATCGAAAGCACGGAGGAGCCGCTCGAAATCGAAGGGCTCGATGGCAAGCCGTTCCCGGGCGTCTTCATCCGCGCGCCGTGGATCGAGTCGGCGTGGGGCGGGGCGCACATCCTTTCGTTCCTCGAAGGCAAAGGGGTGATGGTCTGGCAGCGCAACCTTCTTGGCACTTCGTTCCACCCGGAACTGACCGACGATCTGCGCATCCATAAGTATTTTCTTCAGATGGTGAGTGCCGCCAAGCAATAGGATGGGTCGCCTAAATTTATCTACTGCTATAGGACTTGCGGTGCCATGTGTTTGCTGCGTAATCGTCCTTGCGCGCGAGGCGTTCCCAGCTGAAGTCGATTTCGCCTCGCAGCATCCCAACTCGCTTCTCATCACCCTCTTCACAGACAGATCAGTCTATGCTTTAGGTTCACCGGTTCTTGTGAGTATAAAGAAAAAGAACATCTCAAACATTCCGCTGCACACACATGTCTTAGATAACACAATTGATTATGATATCGTTATCAGGCATGGGGCGAGCGAAATGGAACCCTATCCTCTGGATCTCAGAACGGGTCGGATCGTTCAAGCGCCGCTGCGGCCGTATACTCTGGCCCCAGGAGCGACAGTGACCGACCCAGGCACAAGAGGATCATTTTCGCCGATTGCGGACTGGGGTCTGACGATCTCGGCGCCTGGTACATATGTGCTGACTGCAATATCGCGTGAAACAAAACAGCGATCGAACGATGTGAGGATCATGGTGACGCCGTAACCCGGTGATGACTAACGTGACCCGTTAGCGAGGCGGGCGAACCAAACCGCGTACACGGTCGGTAGCCCCACCGCATCCCTTTTTGGTCCGGATGAGTAGTTAGGCAGGGGAGCCTACCCCCGCACGCTTAAATCAAAGCGTGGAGTAGACTATATCATGCATGGCGAGAAGTCCGACCCGCAGGAAGCGGGCGACGTTGCGCTTAGCGACGTACCGCCCATGCGGGACCTCGCCTTCAGCATCCTCTCGCTCCTCGTCGACGCGGCCGCGTCGCACATGCGCGTCGAAGTGGCAGGCGTTGCCTCGACGGGGCGCAGCCAAGCCCGGTTGACCGAGGCGAGCATGCGCGAAGCGCGCGCGGCGATCGATGCCGCCAACGCCGTGCTGTCCGCCGTCCGCGAGATCATGGAGATGGACGCGCTGCGCGCCATCGAGAGCATGCTCACCCAGGTGCAGATCGAGTACGTGCGCCAAGCCGGGCGGTCCGTGTGACCGACGTCCTCGTCCTCAACGCGACCTACGAAGCGCTCAACGTCACCTCGCTGCAACGGGCGGTGAAACTCGTCTTCGCTGGCAAAGCCGAGGTGCTCCATCACAACGAGCGGTTGCTGCGCTCGGCGACGATCGAGATGCGCATGCCATCCATCATCCGGATGCTCTACTACATCCGCCGGCCGCGCCAAAAAGTCGCCCTCACGAAGAAGAACGTGCTGTTGCGCGACGATTACACGTGTCAGTACTGCGGGCGCAAGGGCGAAGGTCAGATGACAGTGGACCACGTCATCCCGCGCTCGAGCGGCGGTCCTTCGTCGTGGGAGAACCTGGTATGCGCGTGCCTCATCTGCAACAACCGGAAGAACAATCGCACGCCGCAGGACGCGAACCTTTCGCTGCGCCGTCGGCCGCGGACGCCGAAGTACATCCCGTGGATCCAGATCAAGCGTCACACCGTCCCCGGAGAGTGGTATAAGTTCTTGTTCTTGTACGACGTCTCCATCGAAGAGCGCATCGAGGCATAGCCGACGCATTTCCGTCCGATCTTCGTCAGCGAGCGCATCTCGCCAGAGCCCGGATACTTTGACGTCGCGGCGATGGCGCGCGGAGAGCCTGCCGTGCCCAGGGCCTTCGTCTGGCGCGGGCAGCGCTACGATGTCAGGCACGCGGAGGCATCCAAACGCGTGACGGGCACCGACCGCGGCGACACCTACGTCCGCCGCCACTACTATGACGTGCAGACGAGCGATGCGCTGCGCATGAGCTTGTATTTCGAACGAAACCCGAGCGACCGGTCGAAGCCCAAGGCGTGGTGGCTCTACACCTTCACCCATCCGGAACCCGAGCTTGAGACTTCACGTCTGTTCCTCCGTCGCTGGACCTATGCGGACCGCGATGCGTTCGCCCGCATGACGCAAGACCCCGACGTGATGCGCTTCGTGCACGAGAGCGTGCCGCTCACCGATCGCGAGGTGGATTCCGCGCTCGCGAGCACGATCCAGCGCTACGACGAACACGGATACGGCGATTGGGCGCTCGTGGATCGGGAGGCCGGGGAGATCATCGGCGAGGCCGGCTTGGGCATGCTGGAGGGATACAGCGATATCGAGATCGGATGGATGCTGTTGCCGGCATACTGGGGAAAGGGCCTGGCGTATGAAGCGGCGAGTGCGGTCAAAGAGCATGCGCGCACGAAACTGCGGTTGTCTGGGCTGATCGCGCTGACTCGGCCTGACAACGCACGCTCGATCCGCCTGGCAGAGCGCCTTGGCCTGCGCCAAGCAGGCCGGCTTTTCCATCGCAACCACGACATGCTCAAGTTCGAACTCGAATTCAGCAGGAGGGCGCAGCCGTGAATCGCCTTGTCTCGATCGCATCGGGGAGCCTCGTTGCGACGCTTGCAGCCGCCTCGGCGGCGTTTGCCAATTGCATCGCGCACCAGCCGGCCAACATGGTCTTCACCCCACCGGCGCTGCCGCTCAGCTGGGACTGCGTCACCGCAGGACCGCTCTACGAGCACGAACGCAACTGGTATCTCGTCACCTTCAAGGTGACGAACCGGGGCGAGAAACGGACCGCTGCCTTCAAGATGCAGGCGAACATGATCGACACGTTCGGAGACGTGCTGCTCTCCGTGCCGATCGTCGAGACCGCGAACCTCGGCTCGGGCGATTCCGACGGCGCCGTGTTCGCCTTCCATCCGCCGTTTCCGCACAAGAGCGTCGAGCATGTCACCTTCGCGCTGCTCGCTCTCAAGTACGCGGATGGAAACGTGTGGAAGAATCCAGTCGCGATGAAGACGGGTCCCGAACTAGGCGCAGCTGCAAGGCTGCAACGCTTTCCGATCACCGCGCTGAACTACGACATGGGAAGCGTCATCGTCCCGTCGCCGACTCCGTCTCCCAGGCACTGAGCTTCGCATCCGCAGGTCGGGATCTCACAGCGTCAGCACGACTTTGCCGAAGGTGCGGTTGTTCTCCATGGCCTCGTATGCTTCAGAAGCTCGCTCGAGCGGGTAGACCGACTCGATGACCGGCTTGAGCGATCCGCCTGCGAAGAGCGGGTCAAGATCGCGCGCGAACGCACGGGTCGCCTCCGCCTTTTCCGGGAGCGTGCGGTTGCGCAGCATGGTTCCGATCACGCGCAAGCGCTTGCGCATGAGCGTCGCTAAGGATAGCGTAGCGTCGGACCCACCCATGGTGGAAAGGACGATCAAGCGGCCTTTCGGCGCAAGCGCGCCGAGGTTGCGCTCGAAGTAAGCGCCGCCTACCGGGTCAAGGATGACATCCACGCCGGCGCCGTTCGTGAGGCGCTGGATCTCTTCGGCAAAACCGTCGGGCGAGCAGGCGTGGTCGAGCCCCAAAGATTTCACGCGCTCGAGCTTTTCCGGCGTCCGCGACGTGCCGAACGTCACGCAGCCAAGCAGCTTTGCGATTTGGACCGCGGCGATGCCCACGCCTGACGCCACGGCATGGATGAGCAACCGTTCGCCGCGATGCAACCCCGCCTGTGTTTGCAGCGCGTCGTGCGCGGTGATGTACGCTTCGGGCACGGCGCCCGCCTCGACATCGCTCAAGGACGAAGGGATCTGCAGCAGCAGCTCTTCGGGAGCGGCGATGAGTTCGGCCTGCGCGCCTCCGCCCGTCAACGCGTACACGCGCGTGCCCGCAGCGAGCCGCGAGCCGCCTGCGACTTCTATCGTGCCTGCAAATTCGAGGCCGGGAATGTCTGGCGGCGCGCCCGGCGGTGCCGGATACTTGCCGCGGCGCTGCGCGATGTCCGCGCGGTTGAGGCCAGCCGCGCGCACGCGGACGAGCGCTTCTCCTGGGCCGGTCCGAGGCACCGGCACCTCTTCCACCCTCAGCTCTCCGTTTGCGCCGATGCGCAATGCCTTCACGCGTGCATCCTCGCGGCGGAGGGAACGACAATCACGTGCAAAACGTGTGCGGTGATGCAGCACGACGGGCACCTGCGCTCACCGCACAATCTCCTCGCGCCGTGCTCGCGCTTTTGGGAATTCCCCTAAACTCGCCTTCCACAACGCTTGGTGTGGAGCGGCGGATCATCGGATCCGCCCCACGCCTTTGCACGAGGGAGGCTCACATGCGCGAATTGGACCAGCAGCGAACCCCGTACTTCGACGCGCTTCTCGAGTACGTGCAGTCGGGCACGTCGTCGTTTCATACCCCCGGTCACAAACAGGGCGCGGGCATGCACCCGCGCCTGCGCGACTTCATCGGCGATCGCGTGCTCTCTATCGACCTGACGCAGATACGCGGGTTGGACGACCTCAATGCGCCTGAGGGGCCGATCCAAGAGGCTCACGAGCTGGCGGCGGCCGCCTACGGCTCCGACTTCACCTACTTTCTCGTCAACGGTTCCACGGCCGGGAATCAGGCGATGCTCATGACGGCCTTGCGGCCCGGCGATACGGTGCTGCTCCCGAGGAACTCCCACAAGTCCGCGACGAGCGCCCTCATCATGAGCGCAACCCGTCCGGTCTACATGAAACCCGAGGTCGACCGGGCGCTTCACATCGATCATTGCGTGACCCCGGAGACCGTCGCTGCCTCCTTGAGCGAACATCCGGAAGCGCGGGCGGTCTTCATCACCAGTCCGACCTATTACGGCGCAACCGCGGATCTTCGTGCCATCGAGCAGATCGTGCATGCCCAGCGCAAGTTGCTCCTGGTGGACGAGGCATGGGGCCCGCATCTGCACTTCCACCCCGATCTGCCGCCATCGGCCACCTCTGCGGGCGCAGACGCATGCGTGAACTCCACTCACAAGCTCCTCGCCGGCATGAGTCAAGCCTCGATGTTGCACACCGTGGGCGAGCGCATCGACCAAGGCCGCTTGCGCAGCACCTTGCGCCTGTTCCAAAGCACGAGTCCCTCGCTTGTCTTGCTCGCGTCGCTCGATGTGGCCCGCATGCAGATGGCCACCCAAGGGCGCCCGTTGCTGGAGCGCGCGCTCGCGCTCGCCAGAGACGCGCGGCGCCGCCTCAACGAGATACCGGGCGTCTACTGCATGGGATTGGACCAGGTGGGCAAGCCCGGCATCGCCGGTTACGACGAGACGCGGATCGTCATCACGGTGAAAGACCTCGGATACACAGGCTATGAAGCAGAGGAGATCCTGCGCAAACGGAACGGGGTTCAGGTCGAACTGGCGGATCTTTTCAACGTCGTCGCGCTCGTGACGATCGGAGATAGCCGAGCGACGATCGATCGGCTCGTGGCCGCCGTGCGCGAGCTCGCGACTGCCGCTCGTCCGCGCGACATTCAAACGCCGGCCGGCGTGCTAAAACGGCGCGCATCCCAAGGAGGTTTCGAATTGCCGGACATCCCGCAACAGGTTGCGACGCCACGGGAGGCCTTTCTCTCCGACCACGTCGAAATTCCATTCCAGGACAGTGCAGGCAAGATTTGCGCAGAGGTGGTGAC
>JAJPHJ010000056.1 GCA_021325335.1 Pseudomonadota bacterium
ACCTACCCTCATTTGAAGTCCTATTCGACGGAAGCATTCGTGCTTCGCACGCGCCCTTTGGGCGAGGCGGATAGGATCGTCATTCTCTTTTCGCGCGAGCGCGGCAAGATCGACGCGGTCGCTCGCGGCGCGCGGCGCCAAGGCAGCGCGTTCGGCGGCCGACTCGAGTTCTTCACGCGGGCAGAAGTCATGCTCCATGCCGGGCGGTCGCTCGACACGATCACGAGCGTGCGGACCGTGAGCGCTGTGTGGGAACGATTGGTCGAGCCGGAACGATTCGCTGCTGCATCGTATGTGGCCGAGGTCGTCGACGCTTTGTGCGAACCCGGCTTGGCTGTGCCCGAACTGTACGAGATGCTGTGCGGCTTCCAAGTCGCCCTCGCGGCGTCCTCATCGCACGAAGCGTTGCTTGCCGTCGTGAACTTGCGCATTTTGAACGCGCTCGGCGTTTCGCCCGAGCTCGATGCGTGTGCGCGTTGCGGAGCGGTGCTCGGACGGCGTCCGCTCGTCGGAGGGCGAGCATGGTTGTCACCGCAAGCCGGTGGTCTGCTATGCACTTCGTGCGTGCGCTCGCTCCGCGAAGGGCCGGCGGACGTCAAGTCTGATTTGTTGTCGCTGAGCTCGGTGGACCTTGCGACCTTGCGCGCTTGGCGCGACTTGCCGCTCGATCCCTGGGTCGACCCGGAGGCTGCGCACGCGGGAGCGGTCGAGCGCGTCTCGCGCGCCTTCGTGGAACATCAGATGGGTCGCAGGT
Source organism: Pseudomonadota bacterium (assembly GCA_021325335.1). Classification (GTDB taxonomy): domain Bacteria; phylum Vulcanimicrobiota; class Vulcanimicrobiia; order Eremiobacterales; family Eremiobacteraceae; genus JAJPHJ01. The sequence continues at coordinate 755 of JAJPHJ010000056.1, forward strand.
CTCGCGCGAAAAGTCCGGGCCGTGCCAGGGCCAAGGTCGCCCGGGCATGAGCGCCATTTTAGGCCTCGACTTCGGCACGGTGCGCATCGGCCTGGCGATCTGTGAAGGCTCTGGGCTTCCCGCCGTGCCGCTGACGACGCTCGAACGCCACGGTTTTGCGCACGACCTCGACGCGATCGTGCGCATTGCCAAAGAACGCGCGGCCGATACGATCGTGGTCGGATATCCGGTGCGTTTGGACGGGGCCCGTGGCCCCGCGGCCGACAGAGTCGACCGGTTCATCGAAGAGCTTCGCTCGCGCTTCGAAGGCACGGTCGCGCGCCAAGACGAGCGCCTTACGACGGCGGCCGCGCACAAAAAGCTGCGAGACCTCGACGTCTCAGGCAGCAAGCGGCGCAAGCACGTCGACGAGCTGGCAGCGGTCGAGATTCTGAACGTATACCTCGCGATCGCGCAGCGCAAGTGACATCGCTGCGGCGCGCGTTCGGTCTGCTGGTCGTCATCGCGTTGGTCGCGGTCGGCGCTGGTGCGTGGCTTCTGTTCGGCGATCGCGCGCGGCCGGTCGCGCCGGCGACGGTGGAAGTGACGCCGGGCGAATCCGTCACCGACATCGCCCAACAGCTTGCAGCTGCCGACGTCATCTCTTCGCCTCGATTGCTCGAGTTGTACGTGCGTGCGCGGCGGCTCGGGTCGCGCATCCAGGCGGCCGAGTACGACTTCGCACCGCATCTCATGGTGGCCCAGGTCGCCGACGTGCTGGCATCCGGAGGCAGGCCGGCGCAAGTGTGGCTCACCGTGCCCGAGGGGTTCACTGCAGCACAGATCGGAAGGCGCCTGCAGCACGACGGGCTGGACACGAGCGCCGCGTTTCTGACCGTCGCTCGCGAGACGGATCTTTCGCTCGGGCCGTGGAGGACCCGCGGGCTCGAAGGTTATCTCTTTCCGAATACCTATCTCGTGCCGCGCCATGCGAACGCCGCGCAGATCGCGGGGCTCATGACGGGTGAGTTCGAAAAAAATCTCCCGCAAAACGCCGTGCAACTCGCCCGCCATCTTGGATATTCCATCCCGCAAATCGTCACTATCGCCTCGATGATCGAACGCGAGGCAAAAGTTGATGTGGAAAGACCGATCATCGCAGGGGTCATCTACAACCGGCTGCATCTCGGCATGCCGCTTGAGATCGATGCGACCATCGAATACGCGCTGCCGCAGCACAAGCAGCAGCTCTCCCTGCGCGATCTCGCCGTGGACAGTCCGTATAACACCTATCGCCATAAAGGGCTCCCGCCCACTCCCATCGCCAATCCTGGGGAAAAATCGCTGCTCGCCGCTTTCCATCCCGCACGGGTCGACTTTTTATATTACGTCTACCGCGGGAATGGCCGCCACCAATTCTCACGAACGCTCGAAGAGCAGCAAGCGGCCATCCGCCGCTACCTCCATTAGGGGGGCCCTCGCCAAATCGCCCCGAATCAATCTCGATGCCGCAAGACCATTCCGCGGATAAACCTAACGGCAGGCTCGGAGCGGCGGAACGCGTCCAGATCTCGGATACGATCATCATCGGTACCAGACAGATGACGCAGACGATCAGCGAAGAGCAGGAATTCGACGTCGTCGGGATCGTGGAGGATGCGGCGTCGCAGGCGCGCTATGCGGTCTGTTACTGCGAAGCCAGTGATGCATTTATCGTCACGGACGATTCCGGCAATCTGCTGTCCGATGAAGCGCTGGCACAGGAGATCCTCGAGGACTTTCTCCAGCAGGATGAAGACGATGAGGAGGATGGCTAGATCGCTGTCGAGGTGAGCCGCTCGCAGGTACGCGTGCGGGCGCAGGCGCCGACCGTGCTCTTCTTATCCGCATGCGTGGGAGAAGGACATACGGCTGCGGCACACGCCGTCTCCACCGCGTTGCTGGAGCGTGTCTCGGACGCGCATTGCGAGGTCGTCGACTCGTATCGGTATGCGTCCAATGTCTTCCACCGCGTCGCGAGCAACGGGTACATCGGCATCGTCAAGCTGCTGCCGCAGCTCTACAAGTTCGCCTACGATCAGGCCGAGCGCGCGACGAAAATCTCTGCGTTCAAGACCTGGCTGCACCGCTACACCGCGCTCAACTTGCGCAACTTTGTGAGCGAGCTGCAGCCGGATGTGGTCGTGTGCACGCACGCTTTTCCGTGCGGCGTCATGGCGGAGTACAAGCGCGAGTTCTCCGATGCACCAGCGGTCGTGGGTGTGGTCACCGACTTCGTGGTGCATCCGTTTTGGATCCACCGCAACATCGACCGCTACGCGGTAGGCACGGCGGCGATGCGGCATACCCTCGTTTCGCGCGGGGTCACCCCGAGCAAGGTCGTCGTGACCGGCATCCCGATCGACGCTCGATTCGCCAGGCCGATGAGCAAGCGCCGGGCGCGGCAGATCATCGGCGTGTCGACGGATGCCACGACCCTGCTGCTCATGGGTGGCGGTCTCGGCATCGGTCCGCTCGAGAACGCCCTCGTCGCGATCGATCGCCTGGATGCAGGCGTGCAGACGGTGGTGGTCGTCGGGAAGAACCCCTCGCTCGAGCGTCGCCTGCGCGAAGTCGCCAAGACGATGCGGCATCGCGTGAAAGTTGTCGGCTTTATCCCAAACGTGTTCGACTACATGCGCGCAGCGGATGTGCTCGTGAGCAAGCCCGGCGGCCTGACAAGCTCCGAGGCGCTCGTCACGGAACTGCCCATCATCATGCTTCGTCCGCTGCCCGGTCAAGAGGAACGGAACACGCGGTATCTGGAGGAACGCGGCGTTGGGATCCGCGTCGAGCGTTCGCGCGAACTCACGCGAGCGCTCGATCGCCTTCTCGGATCGCCATCGTTGCTCGAGCGCATGCGTCGCAACGCGCGAGGGCTCGCGCATCCGAATGCGGCCGACACGGTCGCATCCATGATCCAGAGCTTGCACGACCGCCGGCTGTCCGCACCCATACGATAGACCCGCCCGCGAGAGCAGAAGAACCCGCAGGGCGTCCGTTGAAACCCTTCATCGCCCTATGGTATGCTACGTGAGCTCATGGATGTGAGGTCCGCAGCGCGGCACTGGGCGGACGTATGGTCGCGATCGTGGCCAACCAAAGATATCGATGCCATCGCCGCGCTGTACGCCGACGGCGCTGCATATCGCTCGCATGCTTTTCGAAAGCCGTACATCGGACCGAGCGGCGCAAGAGAGTATGTCGAGGAGGCGTTCGAGGGCGATGACGAGTTGGAGTGCTGGTTTGGCGAGCCTATTACCACCGGCTCGCGAGCGGCTGTCGAATGGTGGGCGGTGTTCCAGCGTAAAGGCAAGGAGCACACGATCGCGGGCACGACGGTTCTTCGGTTCGACGATGCGGGCCGGGTCGCCGAGCACTGCGACTACTGGTATCAGGAGGAGGGCCGCTACCGAGCCTGGCCGACCTGGGGGAAATAGAACGGAAGAAAAGTGAGGCTGAGGGCGCTAGAGAACGTGGAGAGATGGGTGAGTTGGCTGAAACCGGCGGTTTGCTAAACCGTTATAGTGCTATAAAGGTGCTATCGAGGGTTCGAATCCCTCTCTCTCCGCCACGTCGTTGATGCGCTCGTAGTTCAGCTGGATTAGAATGCCAGACTACGAATCTGGAGGTCGGGGGTTCGAGTCCCTCCGAGCGCGCCACCTCAAAGCGGCGGCTCTCCCGTGTCGGCCCGTGCCGGCGTGGAAGCCGCCGCTCTCTCTTTTTGTAGCCCTATGCGCCGTCATCCTGATGCTCGTAAACGGTGATCGACCTGTTCTTGCCTCTCAATCGGCTTCGATCATCGGAAAAGTGGAATCCCAAGATGGCACGCCGATTTTCGGCGCGACCGTCCGTCTGCGCGGCACGGCTCTCGCTCGCGAAGCGATAAGCGATGGAGCCGGTTCCTTTCATCTCGAAGCGCTCCGTGCCGGCGAGTACTCCGTGTCGGCTTTTGCGCACGGATTTGCGCCGCTTGCGGGCAGGACCGTCAACATCGCAGAGGACCAGCAGTCGAGCATCGTGCTGGTGCTCTTCCCGGTCCAAGCGTCGTCACTGGCCGTTCTCGGTCGGGTCACCGTCAACGGTGGCGAGACGCTATCGACCGCGCCCGCGCCAATACTCGATATCAATGCTCCGGCGTATGCCGCTCAAGGGGTCACCCGAGCCAGCGATACGCTAGGCACGGCATTGTCCACGACGGTCGTGCCCGTCATCGGTGGAGGCTTCAACGCGCCGGCCGCCGTCGCGCTACGAGGACCGGATCCGAGCGAGACGTTGGTCGCTGTGGATGGTCATCAGGTGAATAACGGCAATACCGGCGACTACGACCTGTCATTGCTTGATCCGGCAGATCTGCAAAACATACAGGTCGTCTATGGCATCGCGCCGTCGTCTCTTGTGGGACCGGATACGCTCGGTGGCGCCATCAATATCCGTACCCTCGAACCCACATCGTCATCGCATGGTTTGATGCGCCTCACCTTCGGATCGTACGGGACGACCGGTCAAACGATCCAAGCGACCGGTAGCGATGACCGAATCGGGTACGCGCTCTCCTATCACCGCCTGACGTCCGCTGGAGAGCTCAGCAACTACCCGGTCATGGACGAGAGCGGTGACGAGTCGGTCGTCGGCAACGGTCTTGACGCCACGTCGACGCTTGCCAAGGCGCGTTACGCTTTCGACAAGGGCGCTGGTTTTATCGCGTTGACCTTTCGCGATCAGGCGGCTTACCGAGACGTATCGGCGACGCTGACGTCGCTGACCGGACAGGACGCCGCGGGGAGCGCTCTTTACGACAGCTTCGCGGGCTCGGCAGTGCCGAGCCACAACGCCGCGTACGGCGTTGACGTTCAATTCCCGGTCGGGCCCGTCGACAGCTCGGGGCTCGCGGACACGACGGCTCTTTTCCGTCACATGACATCGCTCGTGTCGCAGTCCGTTGAGGGTCCAGCGATCGGAACCTCTCCTTATCTCTTCAGCGGACGCGACGCGATCGATGACGACTCGCTCGAACTGAGCCACCCTTTGCCCGATGGGTCGCTCGCGTTGAAACTTGCGTTCACGACGGAAAGCCTGAATACGGATTATTCTCCGAATACCGCCAGTAATGACGACGTATGGCATCGGGCCGTGCCGCAAGCCATCCTTTCGCAGACGGCGTCGGGCGGCGATCAAGGCGACTCGGACTCAGGGATCTTGGCCATCCGCCTTACGCAAACGCAACGCTCGCTCGGTCTGCGCTACGCCCTGGATCCGACGACGAAGCTTCATTATTCGCTTGCGGTGTTCTACAGCGACTATAGCAGCTTCGGGAGAAGCTTCGATCCGCGCTTTGGATTCGTGTGGACTCCAAGCGCCGAATCCGCGATACGCTTTTCCGTGGGCTCGACGTTTCAGTCGCCGCAGTTGCCGTCGCTGCTCGTCCCGAGCCCGCTTCCGCCGCCGGTTAACGGATATGTGAGCGTTGGCAATCCCAATCTTTCCGCCGAGCGTTCAACCGAGTACGACCTTGGGTTCGAGCACCTTTTCAGTACCGGAGCCCAGCAGAGCCGGCTTGGCGTCGACGCGTACCGGACGAATATTCGTAACGGCATCGCGACGTTTTTCCCGCAGAAGACCTGTACGACCCAACCGTCAACGGCGTGTTTGAGCTATCCGATCAACGTCGACGCCGCTGTATACACGGGTCTCGAGCTCCAAGGCGATACGCATCTCGGACCGCGTGCTTCGCTGGCGGCGACCTACGGCGTGGACAGCGTGTACACGCAATCATTTCCGGCCTCGACGCAGGATGGAACGATCGTGGCCCACGAGCAAATCCTCGGCGTGCCGCTCCATAAGGCGACGCTCACCCTCAGTGGTGCTCCCAGCGCAAAGCTTGATTACTACGCCGGCGTGCTCTACGAGGGCAGTGACAACGAGCTCAACCGCGGGCCCTTCGCAACGCTGCGGGCCGGGATCACCACCCATCTTCATGGCTTCGACGTCGGATTGTACGGTACGAACCTGACGAACGTCTACGACGATAAGTTCACCGTCGCAAACGGCGGGGTTCCGTATGGGGGTCCCGACGGGCCTCTTCGGACCGATGCCTTTGCGCTTCCCGGACGCACGATCGCCGCCGCCCTCACGAAGAGATTCTAGGCAGGGCGAACAACCGATACAACATAAGGAATTGGCTCGCTTTGCCTCGGTAGCTCAGCGGTAGAGCAGGGGACTCATAAGCCCTTGGTCGCAAGTTCGATTCTTGCCCGAGGCACGCTGCGCCCGTAGCTCAATTGGATAGAGTGTCGGCCTCCGAAGCCGAAGGTTGGTGGTTCGAGCCCACTCGGGCGCGAGGGTAC